>NZ_JBLYPK010000006.1:0-354340 GCF_051861585.1 Stenotrophomonas sp. ATs4
GTGTGTCGGAATTCGGGATGATGTTGGGGGTCAATCCCGGCATCGTTCCATCTCCAAGACAATCAGACGCAACATGCGTGCTATTGCCGTCATCGGCATTGCTCTATTGTTGAGGCCGATTCTGGATCTTGGGGAAAACACCGCATGGCGGTAGAAGCAGCGACCAGCGAGCTGGTCAAGGTCGTCGCCCTGTTGGGCGCGGCGGTGGTGATGGTGCCTTTGTTCCGCCGGGCCGGTCTGGGCTCGGTACTGGGCTACTTCGCCGCTGGCCTGGCGATCGGACCGTTCGGGCTGGGCTGGTTCTCCGACCCGCAGGCGATCCTGCATACCGCCGAGCTCGGCGTGGTGATGTTCCTGTTCGTGATCGGCCTGGAAATGCGGCCCTCGCATCTGTGGAGCCTGCGCAAGGAAATCTTCGGGCTGGGCACGCTGCAGATCGTCACCTGTGCGCTGGTGCTGACCAGCATCGCCAAACTGTTCGGCCTGCCGTGGCAGGTGGCCTTCATCGGCGCCACCGGCTTCGTGCTGACCTCCACCGCGGTGGTGATGCAGCTGCTGGCCGAGCGCGGCGACATCGCGCTGCCGTCGGGGCAGAAGATCGTCTCCATCCTGCTGTTCGAAGACCTGCTGATCGTGCCGTTGCTGGCGCTGGTGGCCTGGATGGGCCCGAGCGCGGGCAGCGCCGATGGCGAGGGTTCGCGCTGGCTGTCGGTGGCGATCGGCGTCGGTGCCATCGTCGGCCTGGTGCTGGTCGGCCGCTTCCTGCTCAACCCTCTGTTCCGCCTGCTGGCCGAATCGAAGGCGCGCGAGGTGATGACCGCCGCCGCGCTGCTGGTGGTGCTGGGTGCGGCGCTGCTGATGCAGCTGTCTGGCCTGTCGATGGCGATGGGCGCGTTCCTGGCCGGCGTGCTGCTGAGCGAGTCGACCTTCCGCCACCAGATCGAAGCGGACATCGAACCGTTCCGCGGCATCCTGCTGGGCCTGTTCTTCCTCAGCGTGGGCATGGCGCTGGACCTGAGCGTGGTGGCTGCGCACTGGCAGCTGATCCTCGGCCTGGTGCTGGCGCTGATGGCAGCCAAGGCGCTGTGCATCTATGTGGTGGCGCGCATCATGGGTAGCGACCACGCGCAGGCGCTGGATCGCGGCGTGCTGATGGCGCAGGGCGGCGAATTCGCCTTCGTGCTGTTCTCCGCCGCCGCATCGGCGGGCGTGATCGACCTGGAGATCAATGCCAACTTCACCGCCGTGGTGGTGCTGTCGATGGCGCTGACCCCGTTGGTGGTGCTGGTCTACAAGCGCGTGGCGCCGAAGCCGACGGTGAACATGGACGGCGTGGACGAGGCCGACGGCCTGTCCGGCAGCGTGCTGCTGATCGGCTTCGGCCGCTTCGGCCAGGTCGCCAGCCAGTCGCTGCTGGCGCGCGACGTGGACGTGACCATCATCGACAACGATGTGGAGATGATCCAGAGCGCCGCGCGCTTCGGTTTCAAGATCTACTACGGCGACGGCACGCGTCTGGATGTGCTGCATGCCTCCGGCGCTGCCACCGCGCGTGCGATTGCGGTGTGCGTGGACAAGGCCGAGGCCGCCGACCGCATCGTTGAGCTGGTGGCGCACGAGTTCCCGCAGGCCAAGCTGATGGTGCGCTCGTTCGACCGCGAACATTCGCTGCGGCTGATCCATGCCGGTGTCGATTTCCAGATCCGTGAGACGTTTGAATCGGCGGTGTTGTTCGGTCAGGCCGCGCTGGTGGAACTGGGTGCGGATGAGGACGATGCAATCGAGATTGCCGAGCAGATCCGTCGCCGCGATGCGGAGCGCTTCGAGCTGGAGATTGCCGGTGGTGGTTTGAATGCCGGCGCGCGCATGATCTACGGCAACAGCCCGCAGGGCGTACCGACGCCGACCCCGTTCACCGCGCCGAAGCGCGAGAGCAAGACGCTGAACCCGCAGGATGTGCCGGAAGAGGAAGAATAAAACCCGCGCGCTGATCGCTTGGTAGTGCCGGCCGCTGGCCGGTAAATACGGGAACGTTCCGACGTCATGAGGTTGCCGGCCAGCGGCCGGCACTACCAGGCAGGTGGGGGATCGCCGAAGCCTGCGGTGGGCGAGGGGGCCTGAATCGGGGACAATAGCGTCCCCGCCGCCCCACGCCCGCTCCCGATGACCGATTCCGCCCCCCAGCTTCCTGCCCGCATCCTCGATGGCCGCCGTATCGCCGAGGACCTGCTCGACAGCCTGAAGGTGCGCGTCGACGCCCGCGTGGCCGCCGGTGGCAGCCGCCCGGGCCTGGCCGTGGTGCTGGTCGGTGGCGATCCGGCCTCGACTGTGTACGTGCGCAACAAGCGCCGTGCCGCCGAGAAGGTCGGTATCGAAGCACATGATTACGATCTGCCGGCTGGTACCACTGAAGCCGAGCTGCTCGACCTGATCGACCAGCTCAACGCCGATCCGAAGATCAACGGCATCCTGATCCAGCTGCCGCTGCCGGGCATCCCCGACGCGCGCCGGCTGATCCAGCGCATCGACCCGCGCAAGGACGTGGACGGCTTCCACCCGGAAAACGTCGGCCACCTGGCCCTGCGCGAGTTCGGCCTGCGCCCGTGCACCCCGCGCGGCATCACCACGCTGCTGGGCCACACCGACCAGCCGGTGCGCGGCCGCAACGCCACCATCGTGGGCGTGAGCAACCACGTCGGCCGCCCGATGGGCCTGGAACTGCTGATTGCCGGCTGCACCGTGACCAGCTGCCACAAGTTCACCCCCAAGGACGTGCTGGAGCAGGCCGTGCGCAACGCCGACATCCTGGTGGTGGCGGTGGGTCGCCCGGGCATCGTACCGGGCGAATGGGTGAAGCCGGGCGCAGTGGTGATCGATGTGGGCATCAACCGGTTGGACGACGGTCGGTTGGTGGGTGACGTTGGGTTTGAAGCGGCTGCCCAGCGAGCGAGCTGGATCACCCCGGTGCCGGGTGGCGTGGGCCCGATGACCGTGGCCACGTTGATGCAGAACACGTTGGAAGCGGCGGAAGCGCTGAGCTGACCTTTTTGGGGTGGGTGCCGGCCGCTGGCCGGCACAATGCCGGGGCAGGCCGATAACCCGCTCCTGGTAGGTGCCAACCTTGGTTGGCACACATCCATCGGGGCCATCGGCCCATCTGGGGTACCGGTGCCGGACGGGTCGTGCCAACCAAGGTTGGCACCCACCCAAGGCAAATGCCGGGTGGCTCCGATGCCCCGCATGAACCGCTCCTGGTAGGTGTCAACCTTGGTTGGCACAAACAGGCAGAGGCCTTGGCCCCATCTGGGGTCCAGGTGCCGGACGGGCCGTGCCAACCAAGGTTGGCACCTACCAAAGGCGGTATGCCGCCGGCCCGGATGGGCCCCTGAACCAATCACCGCCCGCGCGACACTGCGTCGCATCTACCCCCTGCCACACGGCGCGAAAACAGGGTAAAATGTCGCGCTTCCCCACATCTCGGGTATGCCGATGCTGCGCATCCAGGCTGAAGCACTCACTTACGACGACGTCTCGCTCGTCCCCGCCCACTCGACCATCCTGCCCAAGGACGTCAACCTCGAAACGCGGTTGACTCGCGACCTGAAGCTCAAGCTTCCGATCCTGTCCGCAGCCATGGATACCGTCACCGAAGCGCGCCTGGCCATCGCCATTGCACAGCTGGGTGGCATGGGCATCATCCACAAGAATCTCAGCCTGGAACAGCAGGCCGCGGAAGTGGCCAAGGTCAAGAAGTTCGAGGCCGGTGTCATCCGCGACCCGATCACCGTCGGCCCGGAAACCACCATCCGCGACGTGCTGGCCCTGACCCAGGCGCACAACATCTCCGGCGTGCCGGTGGTGGGTAGCGACGGCCTGCTGGCCGGCATCGTGACCCACCGCGACATGCGCTTCGAGACCGAGCTGGATGATCCGGTCCGCCACATCATGACCAAGAAGGATCGCCTGATCACGGTCAAGGAAGGCGCCGCCTCCGACGAAGTGCTGCAGCTGCTGCACCGCAACCGCATCGAAAAGGTGCTGGTGGTCAATGACTCGTTCGAACTGCGTGGCCTGATCACCGTCAAGGACATCCAGAAGAACACCGACTTCCCCAACGCCGCCAAGGATCTGTCGACCCGCCTGCTGGTCGGCGCTGCCGTCGGCGTGGGTGGCGATACCGATCGCCGCGTGGAAGCGCTGGTCGCCGCCGGCGTGGACGTGCTCGTGGTCGATACCGCGCACGGCCACTCGCAGGGCGTGCTGGACCGCGTCAGCTGGGTCAAGAAGAACTTCCCGCACGTGCAGGTCATCGGTGGCAACATCTGCACCGGCGAAGCCGCACTGGCGCTGCTGGACAGCGGCGCGGACGCAGTGAAGGTCGGCATCGGCCCGGGCTCGATCTGCACCACCCGCGTCGTCGCCGGCGTCGGCGTGCCGCAGGTCACCGCCATTGATCTGGTAGCCGAAGCGCTGCAGGACCGCATCCCGCTGATCGCCGACGGTGGCATCCGCTACTCGGGCGACATCGGCAAGGCGCTGGCCGCCGGTGCCTCGACCATCATGGTCGGTGGCCTGCTGGCCGGTACCGAGGAATCGCCGGGCGAGACCGAGCTGTACCAGGGTCGTTCGTACAAGAGCTACCGCGGCATGGGTTCGCTGGCTGCCATGGAGAAGGGGTCGAAGGACCGCTACTTCCAGGACGCCGCCACCGCCGACAAGCTGGTGCCGGAAGGCATCGAAGGCCGCGTGCCGTACCGCGGCCCGGTGGGCGGCATCATCCACCAGCTGATGGGCGGCCTGCGCGCCACCATGGGCTACGTGGGCTGCGCCACCATCGAAGACATGCGCAGCAAGCCCAAGTTCGTGAAGATCAGCGGCGCCGGCCAGCGTGAGAGCCACGTCCACGACGTGACGATCACCAAAGAGCCGCCGAACTACCGCGCCTGACGCGGGCCGAGCCAAGAGGAACGGGGAAGCACTTCCCGTTCCTCTTTCTCCATCTGCCGCCGTAAATCTGATTTCGTTTTCCCTACTGCATTGCCGGGGCGCCATGACCAACATCCATAACGACAAGATCCTCATCCTCGATTTCGGCGCGCAGTACACGCAGCTGATCGCCCGCCGCATCCGCGAGCTGGGCGTCTACTGCGAAATCTGGGCGTGGGACCACAACCCGGCCGAGATCGCCGCGTTTGGCGCCAAGGGCATCATCCTGTCCGGTGGCCCGGAATCGACCACGCTGCCGGGTGCCCCGGCCGCACCGCAGGAAGTGTTCGACAGCGGCCTGCCGATCTTCGGCATCTGCTACGGCATGCAGACCCTGGCTGCACAGCTGGGCGGCGCCACCGAAGCCGCTGACCAGCGCGAGTTCGGCCACGCCGAAGTGAACGTGATCAACCCGGATGCACTGTTCAAGGGCCTGAGCGACCACGGCGGCGAGCCGAAGCTGAATGTCTGGATGAGCCACGGCGACCATGTCTCCGTTGCACCGCCGGGCTTCACCATCACCGCCACCACCGACCGCATTCCGGTGGCCGCCATGGCCAACGAAGAAAAGCTCTGGTACGGCGTGCAGTTCCACCCGGAAGTGACCCACACCCTGCAGGGCCAGGCGCTGCTGCGCCGCTTCGTGGTGGACGTGTGCGGCTGCCAGACCCTGTGGACCGCCGCCAACATCATCGACGACCAGATCGCCCGCGTGCGCGAACAGGTGGGCGATGACGAAGTGATCCTTGGCCTGTCCGGCGGCGTTGATTCGTCCGTCGTGGCCGCGCTGCTGCACAAGGCCATCGGCGAGAAGCTGACCTGCGTGTTCGTGGATACCGGCCTGCTGCGTTGGCAGGAAGGCGACCAGGTGATGGCGATGTTCGCCGAGCACATGGGCGTAAAGGTGGTGCGCGTGAATGCCGCCGACCGTTACTTCGCCGCGCTGGAAGGCGTGAGCGACCCGGAAGCCAAGCGCAAGATCATCGGCAACCTGTTTGTTGAGATCTTCGATGAAGAGTCGAACAAGCTGAAGAATGCCAAGTGGCTGGCGCAAGGCACCATCTACCCGGACGTGATCGAGTCGGCCGGCAGCAAGACCGGCAAGGCGCATGTGATCAAGAGCCACCACAACGTGGGTGGCCTGCCGGAGCACATGAAGCTGGGCCTGGTGGAGCCGCTGCGCGAGCTGTTCAAGGACGAAGTGCGCCGCCTGGGCGTTGAACTGGGCCTGCCGCGCAGCATGGTCTACCGCCATCCGTTCCCGGGCCCGGGCCTGGGCGTGCGTATCCTGGGCGAAGTGAAGCGCGAGTACGCCGAGCTGCTGGCCAAGGCCGATGCCATCTTCATTGATGAGCTGCGCAAGGCGGATCTGTACGACAAGACCAGCCAGGCGTTTGCCGTGTTCCTGCCAGTGAAGTCGGTGGGCGTGGTGGGCGATGCGCGGGCGTATGAGTGGGTGATTGCGCTGCGGGCCGTGGAGACGATTGACTTCATGACGGCGCATTGGGCGCATCTGCCGTATGAGTTCCTGGGTACGGTGAGCAACCGGATCATCAATGAGTTGCGGGGGGTGTCGCGGGTTGTTTATGACATCTCGGGGAAGCCGCCGGCTACTATTGAGTGGGAATGAGTTGAAAGAACGAGGGCGCCGAGAGGCGCCCTTGTTGTTGCAGTACTTATTATTTCCAAGTGCTGGATCAACTTGGGGTTTGCTGGGGCTTATTATTTTTCAGGTTTTTCGAGTTGTAGTCCGAAGCTTGGGGGGGGGGGGGGGGCTTGGAATAAGGGCGGTCAATCCTCTTTTGATAGTTGCGAGCGCTGAGGGGATGGCTCGCATGGCCCAGGCAAAGGCTTGCTCCGTCTTCGCTCCTTGGCACCGTTGACGACTTGGACGCCCTCGCGTAACACTGAGCAACTGCCGCGCCATCGGCCGCGTTCCGCGGGGGTTATCAGGGAGGAAGAAGGATGAATTCGACCCCACAACATTCAGGTCGAGGCCGAGTCTTCGCAAAGTGGGCAAGGGTACATGTGCTCGGAGGGGCGCTATGGGCTCTGTTCGGCATTAGTGCGCTGTTGATGTTCAAAGCTAGCGAAGAGCCATTGGCCGGTCCGTTGCGCACCACTTGGATCGAGACTGTCCTGACGCCGTTTCCTGTTGGAAATCAGATCATATTCAACATGGCGACTGGTGTTCTCGTCAGTCAGGTGATGTATGTGCTCGTGGTTTGGCTGCCAGGGCATGCTAAACGAAAGCGAATCCGAAAAAATCTTAAGCACCACTATGCTTTGTTTAAAGAGCAGTGCATTTACCAGCTGCTGTTCGCGAGCAATGGGGTCGGGGACCCTAAGGTGGTTGAAGAGCTTGCCGATATCAACAAATTCCGCGCCTACTTCACTGCCGTCGGGCCGTCCGGTGGCGAGAAGTGGTACGACGTCATGAACGGCCTAGAGGCACAACATGTCAGCGCCATCGTCGTAGAACTGGGAATTCTAGCCGAGGAGCTGAAATACACTCTCGCCGCGATCGATGTTGGCGACGACGAAATCTATGCCTTTCTCAAGAGACTGAGTCGCGCGATTGTAGTCCTTCGAGATGGCTCGGAAAACTCAGACATCAAGTATCTGACCAACTTCCTTTGGGAGTTGTTTGCCGGTTGGTCCATAGTCACTGGTTACCAAGATGGGGATTTTGTTTTGGATCGGCTCGATAAAATATGAGTCGATCTCTCGGCGCGGATAATTCGTTGGATGGCTGCTAAGCCCGTCTCTACTCGTGACGGGCGCACTCATGTTGCAGGGTGCTCCTTCGTCGCGATTGTTGAAGTTCGTTAGCTGGGCTGGGTCGTTGTCAGTGGTTCCTCTCATAAGTCTAAATAGAGACCGATCTTGAGTAAATTGTCGGAAATGCCTGAGGAGCTAATTGGGGTGCCAACGCGGCATTTGATCGGGGTGTGGTCTAACTGAGCGGCGAGTGCGTCTGTGGCTGCCTGTGTTAATTTCAATTCTTTCAAATTTAATGATTCAATTGTGATTCGTGCGATCTTCCAGTCCTATGAGTAGATTAGTTATGTCTCAAGACGATATGAGAAATCAGTATTCGGATGAATCAAGTCGTTTGGAACGGTTGCGAGTCTCTGCGGTTGCAGAGATTGGAGAGTTGCTGGAGTCGAATGGGATCGCCCTTGGCGTTCCCATTGAGAGTCGTGTCAAGACATGGGAGTCTATCGAAGACAAGGTTCAACGGAAGGATCTAACCTTAGGTCACGTGAGGGAGCTTGATGACCTTGTTGGGATTCGTATGATCCTGCTCTTCCGGAGTGATCTGGATATTGTTGTGAAACTGCTTGGCGAGCACTTCGAAGTAATTTCATCCGAGAATACTGGTGAAAGGCTTGGTGATTCCGAGTTTGGATATCAATCTCAACATGTAATTGCCAGGATATCGCCCGAGTGGCTTAAGGTTCCTAGTTTCTCATTATTGGGTGATCTGAAGATGGAGTTTCAGGTTCGTACGTTAGCTCAGCACATTTGGGCGGCCGTGTCTCACAAGTTGCAGTATAAAAATGAAGGGAGCGTCCCTCCGCCTCTTCGGCGAGCAATTAACCGCGCCTCAGCGCTTCTTGAGACTGTGGATTTGGAGTTTGAACGCGTACTTTCTGAACGAAAAAGTTATGTGGAATCTGGTCTCGAAGTGAGCGAGAAGAATGCTTCTTTGAACGTTGATTCGCTCGCAATCGTCTTGGCGGAGGAGCTTCCTGAAGACAATCGAATTGAGAATGAAAGATATGCTGAACTCTTAACTAATCTTGTTGATTTGTCGGTGAAGACTGCGGCTGATTTGCGCAAGTTGTTGAAGAAGCACCGTGCAGAAATGAGCAGGCTTGATGCCGAGCTTGTCAAGAATAAGATGGCTGGGCAAGTGCAGTCGGGGCGCAATGCCGACAGAATTGCTAAGGGTGTCTTTCTGAGTCATGTAGGACTCGTGCGTGGCGCGCTCAAAGCAGAGTTTGGGGCGGATAGAGTCAGCGAGGTGATGAACGCTGGGAGGCCTGCCACACGGGGTAAACGCCGGGTTAATAGTAAATAAAGGCTAATGCTATATGAAGATGGCCTAAGTAGGAGTAGTTAAATCCTTTTGAATTTTTTTTGGGGGGGGGATCACTCTGGCCGAATGTCCCGACAAGCCCACTCAGCCAAACCACGGCAAGCCAAAAACAACCCATCAACCACCCCCTCATCCAAATGCCGTTCCGGCTCCGCTGCCACACGGCAGCGGTCTGCCGCATGCAGCACCTCCAGCACCGTCAGCAGCCCCACCAGCGCGCGCTCGGTCCTCGCCAGGCTTACGCGGCGCCCGGGTGATACGTCGTTCTCCGGCCAAGGGTGCCCATCGGCCCCCTCGCAGCCGCGCATGCGCTTGAGGATGCCGAGCAGGGAGTTCAGGTCGGGCAGGGGAGTGTCGTCGTTGATGGGCTCAACAACGGTGTACGAGGAGAAGGTGTCGGATTCGTTCATGGCGTCGGCTTCCGTGGCTGTGCTTAACAGCGCCACCGCGAAGAGGGTGGCGGACGGTGCGGGTTGCAAACCGGGACGCAGAGAAGTGACCGGCGGGCCCGAAGACCCCCACGCACCGTCCGCCATATAGGCCGACGGATTGCCAGTCGGCACCGCCTCAAGGACGGTGCCGACTGGCAAGCGTATTCACTCTGCGTCTCGGGTTTGCACGCCCGGCCACCCGGTATCGGTGGCGCGCCATGGTGTTTACGCAGCTGCTTCGAATACCAATAGAAATTCACGAAGGAATCGCGGAATCCGAGAGCGAGGAACTATTGTTGCACGCACCATTCGTGCCGCACGCGACGCCAGCGGACGCATTCGCGCAGGTGCTCTGTTGATTGCGATTCAGACTGGCGCAATCGCCCACGCCACAAGCGAATAGCGCGACGGCCTTCTTTGCAACAGTTCTTAGTTCGCCCCGACTGGCAACGGCGCGTGACCAGCCTCACACCCCGAAAAGCGGTTCAAACCCGACATTGCCAGCGAAGCTCGCAGCCTCAACCAACGCCATCCTCAGCACGCCCAGCATTGCCCACCAGCAGTTCAATCATCGCCCGCGCCGCCGCCGACTGCCGCCGATGCGGCGCATAGATCACCGAGAACGGCCGCGATCGCCCCCGCAGCTGCGGCAACACTTCCACCAACTGCCCACGCTGCAACCGCTCGCGCACGATGAACGCATAGCTCTGGCAGATGCCGATGCCCTGTTCGGCCAGCGACACCACGCCCAGCACATCGTCGGAGGTCTCGATGGACGAACGCGGCAGCCAGTCCACGTCGCGCCCACCGTCGCGGAAGATCCACGGCGCCAGCCGCCCGGTGCGCGGCATCACGAAGGGCAGGCACATATGCTGCTGCAGGTCGTCCAGCGTCTGCGGCGTGCCACGGCGTTGCAGGTAGTCCGGCGCGGCCACCAGCAGCAGCGGCGCGTCTTCCAGCTTTCGTGCCACCAGCCCGCTGTCCGGCAGCTGGCCCAGGCGGATGGCCAGGTCGAAGCCTTCGGCCACCAGGTCCACGTTGCGGTTGGTGATGTTCAGTTCCACCTGCACCTGCGGGTACTGTTGCGCAAAGCGCGCCAGCACGGGCGGCAGGCGGTAGTGGCCATAGGTGGTGGGCACGCTCAGGCGCACGCGGCCGGCCAGCGCACCGTCCTGGGCCAGTACGTCGCGCTCGGCGTCGTCCAGCAGGCCGAAGGCGGTGCGCACCTGTTCCAGATAGAGCCGCCCGGCGTCGGTCAGGCCTACGCGGCGGGTGGTCCGCTGCAGCAGCTGGCGGCCCAGCCGCGCCTCCAGGCGGGTGACTGCGCGGCTCAGCACCGAGGGCGTGGTGGACAGCGCCACCGCGCCGGCGGTGAACGAGCTGTGCTCGACCACCGCCAGGAACACCTCCACATCGCCCAGGTAGTCGAACTTGCGGCTCATTTGGCTCTCCCGGGAACAGATGTTTTGCGATGGGGCCAATTTATCGCCGCTGGGGCGATGAATAAAGTGGCGGCCATTCCCCGATAGGTGCTCCCCCATGAACCTGATGACCCGGTTGGCCGCTGCGCTGGCCCTGACCCTGGCCGCGACCGGCGCGCATGCCGCCAACGTGCTGGTGGTGCTGTCCGACGAAAACCGCCTGGACCTGAAGGACGGCAAGGTGCTGTCCACCGGCTTCTATCTCAACGAGTTGATGCAGCCGGTCAAGCTGCTGCTGGACGCGGGCCACGAGGTGACTTTCGCCACGCCACAGGGGCGGGCGCCGACCGTGGATGCGTCCTCGGTGACGGCGGCGTACTTCGGCAACGATGCCGCACAGCTGACGCTGCACAAGGAGCTGCTGGAGAAACTGGCGCTGACCTCGCCGACGGCCTCGCCGGTGCTCAGCCTGGCGCGCATCGAGCAGCAGGGTTACGCGCGTTTCGACGCTGTCTACATTCCCGGTGGCCACGCGCCGATGCAGGATCTGCTGAAGAGCCCGGCGCTGGGCCGGCTGCTGGCCGACTTCCACCAGCGCAACAAGACCACCGCGCTGGTCTGCCACGGGCCGATCGCGCTGCTGTCCACGCTGCCGGATGCCGATGGTTTCGTGGCGAAGCTGGAAGCGGGTGCGATGCCGGCCACACCGAAGTGGATCTACAGCGGCTACCAGATGACGGTGATCAGCAACCAGGAAGAAGAACAGGCCAAGCCGCTGCTGGGCGGCGGCGAGATGAAGTTCTACCCGCAGACCGCGTTGCAGCGGGCGGGTGCGCGGTTCAGCAGCAATGCCACGCCGTGGACGGGGCATGTGGTGGTGGACCGCGAGCTGATTACCGGGCAGAACCCGGCTTCGGCGTTGGAGGTGGGGCAGCGATTGGTGGAGCGGTTGAAGTAGGGCGGGGCCGCAAAACAAGCTGCCAGCCTTGGGGGCCGAGGGGTCAGCGCCTCGGCCTGTTCATGGAAACATCAACGTGGTCGTTACAGAGGGAATCAGCCCGCCACGCGTGCTGTTGCTGACAGATCTTCTATTTCGGAAAGCGCGTGACGCGTTACGGCCCAATCGCCGGCGTGCCTGATCGCCACTCCGCCTGCCGCTGTCCAGGCATCACAGTTCTCTTTGAAATCATCGATCAGAACATCGCCCGGCTGGTGCATGAAGAGCGGCTTGTGCCTCCCGCCGAGGACAGGCAACACCAGGCAGGTTGCTGACAGGTGTTCGCGAACCCACTGTCGCTTCTGCATCGCGGCGAGCGGATAGTTCGATTTCGGGCAGGCTGTGAGAATCACCGGGTTCAAGTGGTGAATGCTTTGGAAAAACTCCACTGCACCTTGCATCGGCGGAAGGTCGCGGAAATACGACGGGTGGTTGTTGATGTGCGCCCACATTTCATCGTCGGCAAGCAAGCGATGGTCCAGGCCAAATAGGGCGGGAAATGCCGTGTCGAAGTCGGCCATGACACCATCAAGATCTACGTAGATTGTGCGTCTGGATGCACTCGATCCATCTGTGCACTGCTTCGCGAGCGGGTCCGTCATCGGTATCGACTTCACATCATCAGCGTTCATTAACGCGTTCTCCTCTCAAGAGTGGGCTTTCATCTTCATCCGTTCCCCAGGAGCGGGGCTAAGTGTTTGGCGATTGCGACAAACATAGCAGCAATCGCGATGCCGCCGGCGTCGGTCCAGGCCGAAAGGGTGATGGCCTGCAACCCCTGCCAATGCGGAACGCCAGAGTGCCTTCAGGGCCCATCAGGTGCTGCAGCAGCGGGACAGTGTGCGGCGCCGTAGCCCCACAATACGGGCACCACCAGCCAAATGGCGACGCCCACCGGCTGATGCCGTAATCGACACGCCTGAAATGCGGCTTATATCGTGGCGTTATTTCTAATGCATGCCGAGTGGCTGCTCTGGCCGTTGGCCAAGACGCATGGGCCGCACCTACTGGCTCATTTCGCCAAGCAACGAGCAATCTGGCGTGCTGGGGATTAGATAATCCCCAAACGCTACGGAAAGGCCGGGCGGGGATATACCTGTGGCGTTCGTTCCTGACTCAATCCAAGAACGTCACTGAGCATGGATGCTCAGGCGCACTCAATATAGCACGCCGATCAGTGCCAGCGGCCCTGAACCCGCTCGATCTCCAGCGGTTTGATTGGGCATGGCGGGGTTGCCATGGCACCATGGCGGATCGGCTTCGTCCTTTGGGGGGAGCCGTTTTCCCAGGGAAGCCTTCAACACGACATGCGAACGTCCATCCTCTTCATTCTCTCCGCCCTGTGCCTTGGCCTGCTGTCTGGTTGCGCCAGCGGGCCGGATTACCACCACTCCAATCGCGAGATCACCAGCGCATTCGTGGCCGACGATGGCAAGCTGTACCTGCTGCCGGTCTATGACGAACCGATGCGCTTCGACGCCGCGCCGTTCCGTGATTACCGCGCCTTGATGGACAGCCCGTTGCGCGAGGCCGTGGTCTGCGCGCAGCTGTACTTCCGTGAGGACTGGCGCGTGCCGGCCGACAGGACCAAGGTGCATGGCAGCTACGCGCTGCTGCTGCGGCCGGAGCAGGTGACGCCGGAACAGGCGGCGCAGTTCAAGCTGGAGCAATTGGAGATCAGCCCCCGGGTGGCCAAGGCCATCGCTGCGTTGACGCGCCAGCCGTACATCCTTGAAGCGCGGAGCCGTTACGAGCTGGCGGCCAACCCGGACTGCAACCTTTCCAGGCAGGGTGGCAGCTATTACAGCGCGCTGTTCGAGAGTGATGGCGAGCGGGTGAAATTGCCGGATGCTGCGGCGCTGGCCGCGAAGGCGAAGCTGCCGCAGTCGATTACCGCGCGGGCTGAGCGGATCCGGCCGGACGATACGGAAAAGCCGGGTGTTGGCACGGCGGCCGGGAAGGTGCTGGGCGCGGCGTTGGTGCCGGTGGCGGTTCCGGTGTTTGTGTTGAGCCTGCCGTTTTTGGGGCCGGATCATTGGAAGTGATGGGGCGTTGAGGTAGATCCACGCTTGGCGTGGATCTACCTATGGTCAGCTGTCAGGTGGAGGCGCTTAGGCCTCCACTTCAACTGCGTGCTCGAAGGCTGCCTGTCACCGCAGCCGGGCTCTGAAGTAGGCGGCAACCTGCGGATCGGTCGCGTAGACGTAGCAGCCCTTCATCCCTCGGGTCATCAAGGTGCGGTAGGTGTTCTTGATGATGGTGTCTGCAAGTTCGGCGGCATGGGCGGGATGGGACTTTGAGAGCTTCACGAAGCCCTTCATGGTCTTGTCGTGCCGATCACGCGCGCGCGGCACGGTTTTGAGGGCGCCGTTCTCCATGATGAGGTCCGGCCCGATGATGACGCCAATGTAGTCGACTTCCAGGCCTTGGCAGGTGTGAATGCATCCCACCTGGTCAATCGAGCCGGCGGAGACGATCCAGAGGCTCCCGTCCTTGTCCAGGTTCCATTGCCGCCGATAGCTGCCGATGACAATGTCCATCTCCTTGGTGTTCTTCTTACTGTTCCAAGGCCAGCAGTAACCGGCTACGACGCGCGCGCGGTTGTCGGCGTTCTTTGATTCGATGGCGGCATGCAGCGCGGACGGGTCGTCGAATATCTGGAAGTCGTAACTGATTCCGTCCAGTGTGGTGTTTGCGGTTGGGCGGATCTGCAGCACGTCATCCAGCCATGCCAGGTAGCCGTCCGAGCCCGCGCAGCGGAACTGCGACGACAGAACGTATTCTTCTACGGTAGCGCCACGGGCAATCGCAAATTCCCGGATGGCATCCTTGGTGCCGATATCCTTGAGGGTCACCCGTTGGTCTTCATCAATGAAGAACACGCTGCACAGGGCAGCGTTAATCAGCTCCATGATCTGGTTCTTGCCCTCGTTTCCGTAGAACCCGCCTTGCTCGGTAAGCCGGTGCGCTTCGTCGACAATCAGCGCGTCGAAATCGTTCTCAGGAGAATCAATGAACGCCCCGGAACCGCCAAAGAAATGGTGCAGGCGCGCGTCGTCCTTCGATTTTCCGAGCGCATTGCTGTAGACCGCACGCGGTGCAGCATTCTTCGAGATGTACTTGACGTTCAGGCCATCGCGTAGCGTGGCCAGAAGATTCACGGCGACGACAGACTTGCCCGTACCTGGGCCGCCTTCAACGATGACGACACGGGGTTTTCTGTCTGCGTGCGCCTGAGCACATGCCGCCTTGGCTGCTTCGAATACATGCTTCTGCTCGTCCAGCAAGGTGAACGCGCTATTTCCTGACAGCAGTCGATACACTTCGTCGGCGAGTGCCTTGGAGGGGCGGATACGCCCGCTGTCCAGTTCGGCCAACACACGGAGGCCGTTACCCTTGCTGGTGTACTGACCAATGAAAGTGCGCAGATCCTCAAGGTCAGATGAGCCCCTCAGAAAGAGTGGTGCATGCTGGATGTAGGGCTGGTAGTGCGGCGAGTCGATTACGCCGTCCCGCACATAGTTGTGCAGATAGGCACAGGGGTGAAGCTGGAGTTTGCCTTCATAGACGGCTTCGTTGAAGCCTTCCAAGAAGGCAGCATAGGACCACGCCTGATAACTAGGGTGGACCCGCAGGTCTCCCGGGCGCAGCTCGATCATAGCGTCGCGTGCGGAGGGCTTGATCACCGACCATTGCTTGAGTTCGATGATGATGACGTGGGGCGACCCATCTGCGGCATGCCCGGTCAGGACAACATCGATGCGCTTTCGCGATTGCGGAAGAATGAACTCCACCGCCACGCCGATGTCCCCAGGAATGGAGGGGTGGTTCAGCGCACGAGCGACGTATCCCAGTGAGGCCCGCCAGGAATTGACCTCCGAATCGCTGACCTGTTTGCTTGTCGCTGCCTTGTAGCTGGCGAGGATGACTTCCTCGATCTCCTCATTGTTGCAGTCGCGAAGGAAGGCGTCCTTGTCTGCCTGGTATACGATCATGGCTGCGCCAGCTTGTTGTACTTGGTGCTGACGCCACGCGAGAGGTCGACCGGGTATTTGGCGGCATTCGTGGCCAGCTTGCTGCTGACGGCTTCGTTCAGATCGATGCCGAGTACGTCCGACAGCCGGATGAGGTACAGCGCTACGTCGGCGATTTCATCGCGTACGGCGTTGGCGGTGGCTTCAGAGGACGCTGCCTTGAAGGAGTCGGCCTCGGTCATCCACTGGAAAATCTCGTTCAGCTCTCCAACTTCACCAGAGAGGGCCATGACAAGGTTCTTGGGTGAGTGGAACTGTGCCCAATCACGCGCTTCGGCAAATTCCTTGAGCGCTTGGGCTGCGCCCTGAACCTCGACAAGAGGGTGTTCCATGGCATGGCCTTATACGACACGATATGGCCAATTCTACCCATCCCGGCGGGGCGTAAGCGACATTTCACCCCGTGATATCTGGCGAATAGCGAGGGCGTAGAAGAGCCCTTGTCGGCGGAGAGTGCATTCGAAGGCCATTAGTGGGGGGCACGACAGCGGCTACACTCACTGCCTACGCCCGATGGAAGCTCGCCCATGTTCAGTGGAAAGGTCGCGGTGGTCACCGGTTCCACCAGTGGTATCGGTCTTGGCATTGCCACCGCGCTGGCGCGGCAAGGCGCCGATATCGTGCTGAATGGCTTCGGCGATGCGGCGGAAATCGAATGCATCCGTTTCCAACTGGAAGCCGAGTTCGGCGTGCGCGTGGCGCATGACGGCGCCGATCTTTCCCGTGGCGAGGCGGTGCGAGGAATGATCGACCGCGCCGTTGCAACGATGGGCCGCATCGACATCCTGGTGAACAATGCCGGCATCCAGTACACCGCGTCGATCGAGGAATTCCCGGTCGAGAAGTGGGATGCGATCCTGGCGCTGAATCTCTCGGCGGTGTTCCACGCAACGGCGGCGGCCTTGCCCCATATGAAGCAGCAGCGCGCCGGTCGCATCATCAACATCGCGTCGGTGCACGGGCTGGTGGGCTCGGTGAACAAGTCGGCCTATGTGGCGGCCAAGCATGGCGTGGTGGGGTTCACCAAGGTGACCGCGCTGGAGAATGCGGGCACTGGCATCACCGCCAATGCGATCTGCCCGGGCTGGGTGCGGACGGCGCTGGTCGAGCAGCAGATCACCGCGTTGGCCGAGCGCGAAGGCACGGATCAGGAGTCGGCCGCGCGTGCGCTGCTGGCTGAAAAGCAGCCCTCGTCGCAGTTCGTGACGCCAGAGCAGCTGGGGGCGATGGTGGTGTTCCTGGCCTCGGACGCTGCGGCGCAGATCACCGGTACGGCGCTGCCGGTGGATGGGGGCTGGACGGCGCGCTAGCTGGCTGGCTGTGGCTTACGCTGCAGCATCGGCAGCGCTACCAGCGTAGCGAGAATGGTGAACAGCACCAGCGACGAACCTACTGTGCCGAAGCCCAGGCCGCCCTTTTCCAGTGGCTTGGTGAGCAGGTCGCCGAAGGTGGCGCCGAACGGGCGGGTGAGCACGAAGGCGATCCAGAACAGGATGACCCGGTTGATGCCCTTGATGCGACTGGCCAGCGCGGTGAGCGCGATGAGGCTGCCGATCAGCAGTGTGCCGCCGGTGAAGCCCAGCCCGGAATCGTCGGCGAGGAAGTCGCCCAGTGCGGTACCGAGCGTGTTGGAGAACAGCACGGCGGCCCAGTAGAAGCCTTCGGCGCGGCGCGATTCGATGTTGCTGACTGAGATCGACTTCTCCGATATCCGCCAGGCCAGCAGAACCAGCGCCAGGCAGCCGGCCAGCAGGCTGGCGCCGGTGGCGTAGCCCAGGCCGAGCGTGCGGTCGATCAGGTCCGACATGGTGGTGCCGGCGGTGCTGGTGGCAAGCACTACCGACCAGAACAGCACCGGGTGGAAGCGCCGTGCAGACAGCTGCATGCCCAGCAGGCCGGCGAAGATCGCCAGCAGGATGGCCGAGCTGGCCACGTAGCCCAGGTTGAGCGTCATCGACAGCAGGTCGCCTGCGGTCTCGCCGAGGGTGGTGGCGGCGATCTTCATCACCCAGAAGCCGAGGGTGACCGCCGCCACTTTGCTGTGCAGGGACTCTGCGTCTGAAGCACTCATCGAACGTCGCCAGGGATGCCTGTAAGCGATGCTGTGGCGGCGGCCGTCGTAACGTGGTCGGAACCGCGTTCGGCAAGGATGAGCGTTGGGCGTGGCGTTCAGGAGACGGCCAGTGCATCCGCCAGTCGATCGTCGCCCCAGAACATCTCATCGCCCACGAAGAAGGTGGGCGCACCGAAGACGCCACGGGCCATGGCCTGTTCGGTCTGCGCGCGCAGGGCCTGCTTGTTCTGTTCCGATTGCGCTGCGGCGATGAGGGTGGCGGCATCCAGGCCCAGGCCCCTCAGTACCTCGGTGATCACCTGCACATCGGCGATGTCACGGTCCTCAGCGAAATTGAGCGTCATCACTTCGCGGCAGAAGGCACCGATCCAAGGTTGCCCGGCGCCGTGCAGTGCGACCCGCGCGGCCAGTATCGAAGAGCGCGGAAACACGCTGGGTTGCCTCCAGCGCAGTCCGTGTTTGTGGCATTGCCGGGGCATGTCCTGCCAGACGTAGGCGCCCTTGGCCTTCTGCAGCACGAAAGGTGAATTGTTCCAGCCCTGCGCCTGGAAGATCGGGCCGAGCAGGAACGGGCGCCACTGCACTTGGCGTCCGGCCTGGCGGGCAGCATCTTCGATGCGCATCACGCTGAGGTAGCTGTAGTTGCTGGCGAAGTCGAACCAGATTTCGATGGGTGCACTCATTCGAACACCACCAGGCAGCGCAGTTCGATGCTCTCGCGCAGCGGTGCATCGGCTGGAATCCTGGGCAGGTCGAACGCGGTATGCAGCACGAAGCGGGCGACACCCTCGGTTTGCGAGTCGTACTGCTTGAACACCAGCGCTTCGTGCGGTGCCATCAGCGAGAAGTACGACCAGCGGTGCTGCGGCGCGTGCACCGCGTGGTAGATCTCGCCGACGCGGCGCGGGTAGCGCACTTCGCTGTCGACCAGATCCTGCGCGGCCACCGAGCGGGCGTCGCAGACCGCCAATGGGGTATCACGCACGGGGCCGTTGATGGCGCGCCAGATGTTGACGATGGCAAAGCGCTTGACCTCGGAGTGGGCGTTTTCACCCAGCACGCGTGCCAGGCGTGCGCGGCCGGAGGCTTCGGTGTAATCGTTGTGGATGCGCCCGTTGACTGCAGCGCGGCCATCGTTGCCCTGGCGCCCGAAGGACACCGCCTCGCGCTCGGGCTCGCGCCGGCGAAGCAGGTGGTCGAACACATACGCCCAGCGTGCGCCGGTGACCGTCAGTGCCAGCGCGGTCGATTCGGCATAGTACAGGCTGCGGACCTGGGCATCGTCCTGGAAGTCCTGTACGCCAGTGGGCGCATTCCACAGCTCGAAACCTTCGCGGTGGATGGAGGTCTGGCCCTGTGCCAGCCGCGCATCATGGATCGGCATCCAGGTGGGTGTGTAGTCATGGCTTTCCCACGGCGTACCCTCCGGCGGCGGGCAGGCGTAGCTGAAGGGCCGGCTGCCGTTCGGTTGCAGATAGTTCAATGCAGCGGCAACGGGCAGGGCGGGCGCGGGCTCGGTAACGCGGCGTGGCAGTGGCAACAAGGCGGGGGCGTTCATGCGATGGCTCCGTGGGCACGATCTGCATTGGGCGCCAGCACGGCGATGTGCTCAAACGATATTTCGGTCACTTCGCATGAGCTCAGCGCATGCGAAAAGTGCGGCTCAGGACGGTTCGGTAGCCGACTCTGCCTGCAGCCACGCCGCGACCTGCTGCACCTCTTTGCGGGGCTGCGAGTCGGCCTGGATCAGCCAGTACGCGTGCGAGGTTTCGTGCGGGGGCGCTGCAGCGTGGGCCTGCATCAGCCGGCCGTCGTCCAGCAGTGGCTGGATCAACGGCAGGCGGCCCAGTGCAATGCCCTGGCCAGCCAGTGCGGCCTGGATGACCTGGTCGTACTGGTTGAAACGCAGGATCGCCTTCGGCTTGGCGCCGGCCCAGCCCTGTGCGGCGAGCCAGTTTGCCCACTGCAGCCACGGGTGTGGTGGGTCGTCGAATTCGAGCAGGGTGAGCCCGGCCAGTGCCTTGGCCGAGCGCAGTGGCGCTGCCTCTGCCGTGGCGTGCATCACGGGTGCGACCGATTCCCCGAACATGTGCAGGGCGCCTTCGGGTACGGCCTGCGCAGGGGCATAGCGGATGGCTAGGTCGATGCCATCGCGGCGCAGATCAGCCACCCGGTTGTCCGCCGAGACACGCAGGTCGATGTTCGGGTGCAGGGCCTGCAGGCGGCTCAGGCGTGGCAGCAGCCACAGGCCGGTGACGCCGATGCTGGCACTGAGCGTGACCGGGCGCGCACGGCCTCGCGGGCTGACTTCCCCCAGTACATCCTGCAGTTGCTGCACCGCGCTGTCGGCGCTGCGGAACAGGCGCTCGCCTTCGGCGGTGAAGCTGAGCGAGCGATGCCCGCGCAGCAGCAGCTTCACGCCCAGCAGATCTTCCAGTGCGTGGATCTGCCGGCTGACGGCCGACTGGGTAAGGCACAGATCCTGTGCGGCGACGGTGATGCTCATGCGGCGGCCGACGGCGACGAAGCCGCGGATCAGATCGAGTGAGGGCAGGCGGACCAGTGGCAGTGACATGACCAATGGGTATGCAACGAAGGGCGGCTACACCCTAGCATGGGCGGGCAGGCAGGTCGGTCCAGGGCGCCCGGGCAGGGCGGTTAGGGGCGCTCGCGCAGCGTGAGCGGATAGCGACCATGCTGGTATTCGCGTGGCTGCCACTGCTCGTGCTAAGGGTTTTGCATGCTGCTGCTTCGCCGCCAGTTCCGGCTCCGGGATGCCGGGTTGCTGGATGCCGGGTTGCTGGATGCGGTGGGCGAGCGGCAGCTTTCAGCGGAGACCCATTGGCTGTTCTCGTTTGCGGCCGCGTTTGCCGCGACCGCGTTTCTGTACCGATTGATTGGCAGCGTGGCGCTGTAGGCGCGTGGGTGGCCACGCGCCCGCACTGCGTTAGTTCGGCTTCGCAAACACATCCAGCCCCTTGCCGGTCTCCAGCAGCGACTTCAGGCTCGACAGCACGATCGGCCAGCCCTGGCGGATGCCGGTATCCATGCCGCTGCCCGGTTCCAGTTCGTCGTGGGTGACGGTCAGCCGCACCATGTCCTGATAGGGCACGATGTCGAAGGTGACGCGGCTGTAAGCATCCGGGTTCTCGGCCTGCGAGGCGGCGGCCCAGGTGATGACCAGACGAGAGGGTGGAGTGCTTTCCACCACCTCGCCAACCAGCTCGACCGAGCGTGTTTCGTTGGCACGCACATGCTGCCAGCGCGAGCCGGGTTTCCAGTCCGAGACGTTCTCGTGGCCCCAGTAGCGGCTCGCGATCTCGGGCCGGGTGATGGCCTCGAACACCTTCTGTGGTGTGGAAGCGATGTAGATCACGTGGATGAAGCGGGTGGACTCTGCGGACATCGTCATTCTCCTTCCAGTTCTCGTTTCAGGTCATGCAGCAGGCTCAGGCGCTGCTGCTCGAACTTGCGTACCCAGCGCTCGTAGACCTCGTGCAGGGGCACTGGGTTGATGAAGTGCAGCTTCTCGCGGCCACGGCGCACGGTGCTGATCAGGTTGGCGTCTTCCAACAGGCCCAGGTGCTGGGTAACCGATTGCCGGGCCATGTCCAGGTGCTCGCACAACTGGCCCAGCGTCTGCCCGTTGTCCTCGCAGAGCAGATCCAGCAGCGTCCGGCGTGTGGGATCGGCCAGGGCCTTGAATACCTTGTCTGCGTCGCGCACGTGGTCTACCGCCATGGGGATGTCTTCAATTCCAGTTGTCGATCCTGACGTCGTGTGGGTTGGGCTGGCCCTTGCCGGTTTCCAGCAGCGCCTTCAGGCTCATCAGGAACACCGCCCACTTGGTGCTGCAGTGGGAGGTGAACTCGACACGTTCCTTCCAGCCTTCGTGGGTGAACAGGACAATGCAGTAGTCGCCTTCCTGCTTCAGCGCGAAGCGCGCGTGGGTGCCGATCCATTCGGCAGGGCCCGCGAGGAACCGCCAAAGCACGAGCTCGCCTGGAACAAGCTGCTCAAGTTTCATTTCCATGGCGCCGATTTCCTGGCCGTTGTTCGTGAAGCGCACCTTGACCGTGCCGCCGGCTTCGCGGTCGCCATGAGTGTCTTCGGCCCACCAGGCGGCCACGCCTTCGGGGGTGGCCAGGGCTTGGTACACCTGGCTTGCAGGGGCCTTGATGCCGACCCTGTGTGCGATATCCACCATTGCAGGTTCCTCGCGTGGGCGGACAGGCGTCGCCCTTGAGTGGAATATATGCAGGTAAATGCCTGCATGTCAAGTCCGATGGCTGGAGAGCCGCATCGATACACTGGGCGCTTGCCAGGCATGGCCTGGCACTACTGGATCTACGGAACGTCAGGGAGTGCATGCATGACTGAAGCTGGAAAGGACACCTTGAACATCCGCCGCGCCAGTGTGGCCGATGCGCCTGCGGTGCTGACGCTGTTCGACGAGGTGATCGAATGGTTCGTGTCGAATGGCAATGTGCAGCAATGGGGCAGCGAGCCGTGGTCAACGATGCCGCGCCGGATCACCCAGGTGACCGAGGCGTGTGCACTGCCGGGAGCGTGGGTGGCGCAGAACGAGCAGGGTGACGTGCGCGCGTTCCTGGCGCTGGGCGAGTCGATGCCCTACGTGCCTGCGTCCACCGGTCCGGAGCTGTACGTACGGGTGCTGGTGGCCTCACGCGATCCTCGCGTGCGTGGCATTGGTCGTCGCTTGATGTCATTCGCCGATGAGCAGGCGCGGGCTGCCGGACTCGACCATCTGCGTGTGGACTGCTACGGCGGTGGCAGTGGCGATCTGGTGCGCTTCTACGAATCCTGCGGGTATACGCGCATAGCGCCGTTCAACGTGGACGGCTGGCCGGGGATGTTGCTGGGGCGGCAGCTCTGACGCGGCTGCTTCGTTCAGTCGCAGACCGCGTGCAGGAAACGGATGCCGCTTGAACTCATATGGGGCTGTCGGTCGAGCGACTCAGTTTTTCCCACGTGTCGATGCTGCTGGCCATCGACGCGAGCTTCGCCCGTACCAGCTGCAGCGCATCGCTGCCCAGTAGCAGGTGGCTGGGTGGCGCGTCGCTGTCGATGACCTGCAGCATGGCCTGTGCAGCCTTCACCGGATCACCCCGCTGATGGCCGCTCTTTGCCTCACGCGCGCTGCGGATGGGATCGAACAAGGCGTCGTAGTCTTCAATGCTGCGCGGTGCCCGCGCCATCGAGCGGCCTGCCCAGTCGGTTCGGAAGGAGCCCGGCGCGACGGCCGTGACGTGGATACCAAACGGCGCGACTTCCTTGCCAAGCACTTCACTGATGCCCTCCAGCGCGAACTTGCTGCCGCAGTACCAGGCGATGCCCGGCATCGTGATGAAACCGCCCATGGAGGTGATGTTGAGGATGTGGCCGCGGCGCCGCGCGCGCATGTGCGGCAGCACCGCTTTGATCAGCGCGGCCGGAGCGAACACGTTCACTTCGAACTGCTGCCGCAGCTCGGCGAGCGTGGATTCTTCGAGGATGCCTTCGTGGCCGTAGCCAGCGTTGTTGACCAGCACGTCGATGCTTCCGATGTTGGTTTCGATATCGGCGACGAGCGCATCGATGGCGGCGGTATCGGTTACGTCCAGCAGGCGGCCGAATGCGCGGCCGGGCGCCAGCGCTTCGAGCGCCTGGCGGTCAGTTTCGTTGCGCACGGTGCCGACTACGCGATGGCCGGTCAGCAGGGCCTGCTGGGCAAGGGCGCGGCCGAATCCACTGCTGACACCGGTGATGAGGAGGAGGCGGGAAGGGGTCATGAGGGGCGTTCGTGGTGGGCAGGGCTTGCACGTTAGTGCTTGAACGACCGGGGCCACAGGCCTAGGATTCGGCCATTCTTGCCTATTCCTCTGGAGTGTCCGTGCCGGTGGTCGATTCCCTGCAACGGCAGGTGCAGGCGCGCATGGTCGGCCTGCTGAAGACGCTGGCGGCGGTGGAGGGCTACACGCTCACACCCCTGCCGGGGGTGCGGTTGCTGCGATCGGACCGACCACTGGCGCGTACGCCGGTGTTGTACGACCCCGGCATCGTGATCGTCTGCCAAGGCGTGAAGCGAGGCTATCTGGGCGGGCAGGTCTACCAGTACGACGCGCAGCACTACCTCGCGGTGTCGGTGCCGGTGCCGTTCACCATGGAAACCGATGCGTCGGCAGAGGCGCCGCTGCTGGCGATCTATCTGCATCTGGACCTGCAACTGGCGGCGGATCTGCTGATCGAACTGGGCGAGCGCGCCGCCAGCACCGAAGCGCCAGCACAGAGCATGATGTCCAGCCCAATGCAGGGCGCGATGCAGACCACCGTGCTGCGGTTGCTGGAGGCGCTGGCCGATCCGTTGGAGGCAGACGTGCTGGGCCCCTCGCTGGTGCGCGAGCTGTATTTCCGGGTGCTGACCGGCGCCCAGGGTGGGGCGATGCGCGAGGCGCTGGCCATGCGCGGGCGCTTCGGCCGCATCGGCACGGTGCTGCGGCATATCCACGCGGCCTATTCGACGGCGCTGGATGTTGATGCGCTGGCAGCACGGGCGGAGATGAGCGTGGCTACGTTCCATGATCACTTCCGCGGCATTACCGGTACCTCGCCGATGCAGTACGTGAAGTCCACGCGGCTGCACCAGGCGCGGCTGCTGATGCTGCGACAGGGAATGACGGCTGAGGCGGCATCATTGGCGGTGGGGTACGCCAGCCCGTCGCAGTTCAATCGGGAGTTCAAGCGCCTGTTCGGGTTGCCGCCGGCGGCCGAGGTGGCGCGCATGCGGCGAAGTTTTGCGTCGCCGCCGGCGCCGGCTGATGCGGTGTATGTGTCTTCGCATTGATTGCGGCATTCGCCGGGCATGGTCCGGCGCTACCCATACTCCCACCGACGCGCCCGCCTCACCGGTAGTGCCGGGCCATGCCCGGCGAACGAGGCGGTTGACAGGGCATCTACCTACTAGTAGGTTTGCATCCATGAAAGAGTCACTCTCCCCCAAGGCCCACGAGATCCTGGAGCATGCCCGTTCGCTGCTGGAAGCCGGTGGCTACAACGGTTTCAGCTATGCCGACGTGTCCGCGCGGGTGAACATCAGCAAGGCCAGCATCCACCACCATTTCCCCAGCAAGGCCGACCTGGTGCGCACGGTGGTCAAACGGTACCGGGCCGAGGCGCGTGAAGGCCTGGCGCTGCTGGACCGGCAGCTGGGCGACCCGTTGCAGGAGCTCAACGCCTACGTGGACTACTGGTCGACCTGCATTGCCGGTGGTACGGCGTCGTTCTGCATCTGCGCGATGCTGGCCGCCGAGATGCCGATGATTCCGCTGGAAGTTGCCGACGAAGTGCGCGGGCACTTCGAGGATCTGAGCGGCTGGCTGACGGTGACGCTGGAGAAGGGCGTGGCCCGAGGCCAGCTGCGCCTGCAGGGCACGCCTGCCGACGAGGCGAAGGCCTTCATGGCCTCGGTGCATGGCGCGATGCTGGCGGCGCGCGGTTTTGGTGATGCAGCGACGTTCGCGGCGCTGGCACGGTTGTCGATTGCCCGGCTGGTGCCGGCGGTCTGAATGTTTCGACGGAGGCCTGCGTGGAGCGGGCCTTCTTTTTGTCCATATAGCCTACCTACTAGTAGGTTCAAAACTTCAACAGAGGTCGTCATGAGTCATCCGCTTTCTCACTTGGGCATCGTGCACACCGCGATCAGCCTGGTTCCCATCGCCGCCGGCCTGTTCGGTTTCATCCGGTATCGGGCCATTGATCCGACTACGCGCGCCGGCAAGCTCTATCTGCTGGGGTTGGTGCTGTCGGTGGTGACCTCGTTCACCGTCTCCAGCACCGGCGGCCTCAATCCTGGCCATGCGTTTGGTGTGGTGATTCTGTTGATTGCATTCGGTGGGATTTTGGTGGCTCGGTTGCGGCTCTTGGGGCGGTTGGCGCCCTATCTGTCGACGTTCGCACTGTCTTTCAGCTTCCTGCTGTCGCTGGTGCCGGGCGTGAATGAAACGCTGACGCGACTGCCGGTGGCGCATCCGATTGCGGCCGCGTCGCTGGCGCCGGTGATCCTGCAGACGCTGCTGGGATGTGCGGTGGTGTTTGCGATCGGCTTCGTGGCGCAGTGCTGGCGGATTCATGCACGGCAGCGGGTAGCATCAAGCCGTTGAGCTCTTTCCTCTGCTGACCTTCAGATTGGCGGTTTCCGTTGGCATGTCCACAAGAAGGTTCACCCGTTGTGGCAAGCAAGCCCAACGTGTCCGCCAATGCGGGGGGATCAGTTGCCCTCCGCATGGGCACGTGCGGTGTGCAGCAGGCGAAGCACCCGTACCTGCGTGCCGACGATGTCGTACACAAGAATATAATTGGAATGAAGCACCCATTCACGGGTGTTTGCTACCCGGCCATTCCTGCCGATGTTGGGATGCTCGCCGAGCCGGCTGGACTTCTGGCCGAATAACGTGTCCAGCGCCAGGGCGGCAGCTGGATTATCTGCCTCGATGAATGCATAGATTGACTCGCGGTCCTCGATCGCCTGCGTTGTCCAGAGCAGTTCTTTCACTTCGATCTTTCGAGCCTGCGTCTGGTCCCCGCTCGGCGTGCGGCAAATCTGGCCTCAACCTCGGCTGCGGGTATCAGGTGTCCGGCATTTGCAGCCTCCAATCCGACCTGAACCTGCTCGCGGATGCGCGCTTCCTGCTCGCTGTCCTCCTGTTGCTGCACAAAGGCGCGCATGAAATCACGCAGTAGTTGAGCACTGGTGCGGTCCCGGGCCTTTGCGGCATTGCCGAAGGCTTCCTTCAGTGATTCGTCCACACGGAATGTGAAAGTTGCTTCGTTCACGGCGTTGTCTTCATGTGTTACATGGTATGTACACCGTAGCATGGCTGATCCTGTGGACCATGAATGGCTGCGGGGCGTGGGCCACTGATGGACTTCTGCTCGAATCTGGATTGTTCGAACCCGAGGCTACAGCGCCTGCAGCGCTCCCGCGAGGCTATAAGCGTCAAGCGCTTCCGGCGCTATCAACACCCCACCATCCGGTCGGCGCTGATGCCACTGCGATGCTGGTTGCGGTATTCGATGGGGCTGGCAGCGACCTGACCTCGGAAGTGCCGACGGAAGGATTCCTGCGAACCAAAGCCGGCCTGTTCTGCAATCCACTGCAGTGGCCGGTCGGTGGTTTCCAGCAGCTCGCGCGCGAAAGCCACGCGCTCGCGGATCAGCCAGTCGATGGGTGACAGTCCGGTGGCTTCCAGGAACTGCCGCTGCAGCGTGCGTTGGCTGAGCGCGGCCTGCTCGGCGAGGCTGCCGAGCGAGTGCGGTTCGCGCAGGTTGCGGCGCATCCACTCCATCAGCTTTGCCAGCCGCGTGGGCTCGCCATGCGGAATGGCGCGGCTGACGCGCTGGCTGCGTTCGGCATCGCGCCACGGCGCCAGCACCAGTCGTTCGGCCACGAGGTTGGCCACGCGCGCGCCGTAATCCTTGCGCACCATGTGCAGCATCATGTCCATGCCGGTGGCCGAGCCGGCCGAGGTGATGATGCTGCCGGTGTCCACGTACAGCGCATCCTCGCGCACATCGATACGTGGGAAGTCGCGTGCGAGCGCTTCGGTGAGGCGCCAGTGGGTGGTGGCCTGACGGCCATCGAGCAGCCCGGCCCACGCCAGCACGAAGGCACCGGAGCAGATGGAAGCGATGCGTGCGCCACGCGCGTGGGCACGGATCAGTGCATCGAGCAGCGCCTGCGGTGGGCGCTCACTGGGTTCGCGCCAACCGGGGATGACGATGGTGTCTGCGTCATCAACAGTGCTGAGATCGTAGGGGAGTTGGACCTGCGTGCCGCCGAGCATGCGCAGCGCACCGGGTTCGCCCGCGCACAGCTGGGTGCGGTACCAGGCGACGCCGAGTTCCGGGCGCACCGGCGCGAACAGGCCGACCGCACAGCCGAACTCGAACAGCCCCTGGCCGTGGCAGGCAACGATGGCGACGAGCGGCGCGGTGGGATCGGCGGGTGGGCTGGGCATGCCTTGATGCTACGGGGGGCGGTGCGTGGCGCTGAGTGGTGCGCGGGCATGAGGTGATGCCTGCGGGGTATATGGAAACCGGGGTCGGATCCCTTCCGCAGGAAGGGCTCTGACCCCGTGGGTGGATGCGTGTGTGGGGTCAGAGCCCTTTCCTTTGGAAAGGGATCCGACCCCGTGCGTGTGTGCCGCCTAACGTCATTACCAGCGGTCATGTGGGTGGCCGGATATGACGGTTGGGTGACGTGATCCCGCCTGTCGCGCCAGGTGAACAGGCCCTTGAATGGAAGCGTGTTTCCGGCCCACCCCCACGAGCCCCCATGCCTGCCGCCCACGCCCCTGTCCTGAGTACTCTCGCCGTCCTGATCTCGGCCGTCCTCGTCGCGTCGCCCAGCCATGCGGCTGAAGCCGATGCGGATCCTGCCACCACCGCCGCGACGGC
Organism: Stenotrophomonas sp. ATs4; assembly: GCF_051861585.1. Taxonomy (NCBI): domain Bacteria; kingdom Pseudomonadati; phylum Pseudomonadota; class Gammaproteobacteria; order Lysobacterales; family Lysobacteraceae; genus Stenotrophomonas; species Stenotrophomonas sp. ATs4. The sequence goes on from NZ_JBLYPK010000006.1 coordinate 28,504, forward strand.
CAACGTGGCGGCGTCCACGCTGGATGCGGTGGTGGTCACCGGTTCGCGCACCAGCACGCGCACGGTAAAGAACAGCTCCACGCCCATCGATGTGATCTCCGCCGAGGACCTTGCCGCCACCGGCCAGGGCAACCTGCTGGAAGCGCTGCAGCGCAGCCTGCCGTCGCTCAGCCAGATCGGCGGCTACCAGAGCGACCAGGAAAGCCTGATCCGCGGCTACCAGCTGCGCAACCTGTCACCGGGCTACACGTTGGTGCTGGTGAACGGCAAGCGTCGCAATGCCAGTGCCTATGTGAGCGGGGCAAACGGCGGCGGCTATCCGGGCCATGCCTGGGCCGATCTGGCGCTGATTCCGGTCTCAGCCATCGACCACGTGGAAGTGCTGCGTGACGGTGCCTCGGCCATCTATGGCTCGGACGCGATCACCGGCGTGGTCAACGTCATCCTGAAATCGCAGGCGCACGGTGGTGATGTGTCGGTGGAGAGCGGGCAGAGCATCGATGGCGACGGTTCGCGTACCAGCGTGCGTGCCAACGTAGGCCTGCCGTGGGGCCAGGATGGCTTCGTCAATCTGTCCGGCGAGACCACCCGCCAGCATCATGCGATTCGCACCCGTCGCTACATCGACGGCTATCTGAGCTACCCAGCGGTGGATGGTAGCGGCAATCTGGTGGCGCTGCGCCCGAACAACCGGTTGCCGGCAGGCGCATCGCCGAACCCGGCGGAGGCCGGCCGCGATGCCGAGGCCAACACCATCCTCAGCTCGCCGTCGTATGCGTTGAAGGCCTTTGCGGTGAATGTGGGCCATGGCCTGGGCGAAAGTGCGCAGTTCTACGCCAACGCCACCGCCAGCGACCGCACCGCACAGGCGATCCAGAACTTCCGCTTGCCGGCGACCATCTTCACCACCTACAGGGCCCCCGGCGTTCTGAGCGTGTTTCCCGACGGCTTCCTGCCGGTGCTGGAAACCAAAGAGAAGCAGTACACCGGCACCGCTGGCGTGAAAGGGCAGTTCGCAGGCTGGGATTACGACGCCAGCCTGACCGGCAACCGCAGCACGGTGCGCACCTATACGCGCAACTCGGTGAACTACTCGCTGCCGTACCCCGGTTCGCCCACCGACTTCTATGACGGCAAGCTGGATTACCAGCAGGGCATCGCCAACCTGGACCTGCGCCGAGGCTTCGAGGTGGCGGCCTTTGCTTCGCCGCTGGAAGTGAGCGCGGGCGCCGAGTACCAGCACGAACAGTACGAGCGTGGGGCAGGGCAGTGGGAGTCGTACACCGGCTTCGGTGCTGCGGCCTTCGTCGGCTATTCCACCGCCGACGCGGTGAAGGCGACCCGCAACAGCAAGGCGGTGTACGTGGGGGCGGCCACCAACATCACCTCGCGCTGGTATCTGGATGCGGCCGCGCGCTGGGAAGACCATTCCGACTTCGGCAGTGTCTCCACCGGCCGCCTGACCACGCGCTTCGACTTCACCGATGCGCTGGGGGTGCGCGCCACGGTCAGCAACGGCTTCCATGCGCCCAGCCTGGGCGCGCAGTTCTACCAGGCCACTGGCAGCTGCCCTTGCGGCACCACGCTGGTGGCGCAGGTGTCTTCGCCGGCGGCGATCGCGCTGGGTGCCACGCCGCTGAAGCCGGAAAAGGCCACCAACTACAGCCTGGGCGTGACCTGGGACCCGAGCCCGGCGTTCCATCTGGCAGTGGATGCCTATCAGATCGACATCCGCGGCCAGCTCGGCCAGTCCAGCCAGATCGGCTACAACGCGCAGGATCCGGCACGTGTCACCGACAACAGCGGCACGGTGCTGAGTGCGGCGCAGAAGAACACCATCGATGCGCTGCTGGGTTCGGCCGGCATCAGCATCCTGCCGGGTGATGCGTTCTATGCCAGCTATTTCACCAATGTGGGCAACACCCGTACACGCGGCGTCGAGCTGACCCTGGAAGCGAACCAGGAAACGGCGTGGGGCAAGCTGCGCTGGAGCTACGCGGCCAACGTCGGCCGTACCACCATCCAGAAAGTGAGCGACATTCCGGCGGCGCTGCAGGGGCTGCCGAACATCAACCTGCTGACCAAGTCCAGCGAGTACGCGCTGCGCTTCCGCACGCCCAGCTACACGCAGGTGGCTGGGCTGGGCTGGCAGAACGGGCGCTGGCGTTCGAATGTCGATTTCACCTACTACGGCCCGATCAAGCGCCTGAACAACGGCGTGGAGTACAAGCAGCCGCCGGTGCTGGTAACCAACCTGTCCGGTGGTGTGGAACTGGGAGCGGGCTGGAGCGCGGCGCTGGGCATCAACAACGTGTTCGACAAGCGCACCCGCAAGGTGCCCGAGTACGCGCGTAGTGCCACCGATGTGGCCAGCATCGAGACGACGTGGGATAGCGGCGATGTGCTGGGCAATGTGGGTACGTATTGGTATGGGCGGGTCAATTACCGGTTTTGAGGTTCACGCCAAAGGCGGCCGGACGTGGTTCGGCATCATCGAGGAGCAGTTCATGTCTTCTGCATTGAAGGTGGTTGCATTGGTGGGGTCACCGACCAGTTCGGCGACATCGCGCACGTTGCTGCTGGTGCGGCATCTGCTGGCGTCGCTGCAGCAGCGAGTGCATGCCAGCGTGGAGCTGGTGGAGCTGGCGCCGATCGCGCGCTCGCTGGGCCAGTCGTTGTCGCGCGGTGAAGTTGAGCCAGCGGTGGAGCAGGCGCTGCAGACCATCGAAGCCGCCGAACTGCTGGTGGTGGCCGCACCGGTGCACCGTGGTTCGTATCCGGGGTTGTTCAAGCACCTGGTGGATTTCATCGAGCTGGAGGCGCTGGTGGATACGCCGGTGCTGCTGGCGGCGACTGGAGGCAGTGAGCGCCATGCACTGGTGATCGATCACCAGCTGCGGCCGTTGTTCAGTTTCCTGCAGGCGCACACGCTGCCTATCGGCGTGTATGCCACGCCGGCCGATTTCGATGGCGAGCACATCAACAGTACCGCTTTGCAGGCGCGGATCGCGCTGGCGACCGAGCGCGCGGCCGGCCATCTGGCTACGCAGGCGCTCGCGGTAGCGGCGCCGCTGCGACGCATCGCCTGACGCCTGTGATGGCACGCATAACCAGCAGCATTCTGCTTATGGCCAAGGCGCATCTGCGTGGCCGGATCTGACCGCCGATTGTCGCCTGGCATCGCCGTCGCGACAGCAGGTATCTCTAGCATCGAAGTCGAAGCGGCATCGCATTGCCGGCAAAGATGAGGACGGCCTCCGTGGCTTTGGACACAGCAAGCAAACCCATCCTGTTCCTGCTCGATCGGGAGTTCGAGGATGGCCAGATTCCTGGCCAGCGCTTCTTCTGCCGGCACAGCCTGTTGCTGGAAGGTGCGCTGTCGAGCATCGACGGCCTTGATGCGCAGCTGGACGTTCGCCGCATCGGCTTCGCACGGCCGCGCCGCGAGGTGATCGCCGAGATTGGCGAACAGGACCAGTCGCTGCCGAAGCTGGTGCTGCCGCAGGGCGTGCGCAGCGACCTGGCCAGTGGCGCGCACCAGGACCGCCAGTACATCTCCGGTGCCGAGCCGATCCTGGCGGCGCTGAACGGGTTGCTCGGCATTCCCGTGGCCCACCCCTGAGCGAGGACGCGACCATGAGTTATCAGATCAGCGTGTTGGACAAGAGCCCGGTGGCCGAAGGTGCCTCGCCGGAGCAGGCGCTGCGCAACAGCCTGCAGCTGGCGCAGCGCGCCGAACAGCTGGGTTATCACCGGTACTGGTTTGCCGAGCACCATGCCGCACCGACGTTGGCGAGCCCCGCACCGGAAGTGCTGGCGGCCTGGGTACTGGCACAGACCCGACGCATCCGCATCGGCAGTGGCGGGGTGATGCTGCGCCACTATGCGCCGTACAAGGTGGCCGAGAACTTCAACCTGCTGGCGGCGTTGGCGCCAGGGCGCGTGGATCTGGGCGTGGGCAAGGCGCCGGGTGGCCTGCCGGCATCGACTGCCGCGCTGGCGGCCGGACGCCCGGCATTCGCTGACTTCGACCAGCAACTGCGCGATCTTGAGGGCTATCTGTCCGGCGCCGAAGCCGAGGCGCTGGCGCGGCCGGTTCCGCAGCAGGCGCCGGAGCGATTCCTGCTCGGCGCAAGCCCACAGAGCGCGCAACAGGCGGCCGAACTTGGCTGGCGCTTCGTCTACGCCGCGCACTTCGATGGCGACCCGAAACACATCGAGGCCGCGTTCGATGCCTATCGCAGCGTCTCCTCGCAACCACCGCTGCTGGCCACGGTGGCCTTCGCCGCGCCGACTGCCGAAGCGGCCGCGCGTCATATCGGTGCCTTGCGCGTCTACAAGCTGCACCTCGGTCCCGGGCAGACGGTGAACCTGCCCAGCCCCGAAGCGGCTGCCGAGTACGCGCGCCAGGTGGGCGTGGCCGACTTCCGCATCGAGGAAACACGCCCGAGCGTGTTGTCCGGTGATGCGCAGCACGTGCGTGACGAACTGGATGCGCTGCACCGGCGCTTCGGCGTGGGCGAGTTCATCCTTGATGCGCCGGTGGCCGACCTCGACGCACGCCTGACATCCCTTGAACTGCTGTCGCCCGCGCCACGCGCGGCGGTGGCCTGACCTGCAGGAGCGATTTCCATGAGCACGACCCCGCGCCACATTCCGTTCGGCATCATGCTGCAGGGTCCCGGCAGCCACATGCATGCTTGGAAGCATCCCTCCAACCCGGCCGATGCCAGCGTCAACCTGCAGTTCTATATCGACATCGCGCGCACCGCCGAGGACAACGGCATCGCCTTCGGCTTCGTGGCCGACGGCCTGTACATCAACGAGAAGTCGATCCCGCACTTCCTCAACCGTTTCGAGCCGATCTCGCTGCTGTCGGCGCTGGCCACGGCGACGAAGAAGATCGGCCTGGCCGGTACGCTGTCCACGTCCTACAGCGACCCGTTCACCGTGGCCCGCCAGTTCGCCTCGCTGGATCTGCTCAGTGGCGGCCGCGCCGGCTGGAACGTGGTGACGTCACCGTTGGAAGGTTCGGGCCGCAACTACGGCCGGCCGCATCCGGAGCACGCGCTGCGCTACCAGATCGCTGACGAGTACCTGGAGGTGGTGCAGGGGCTGTGGGATTCCTGGGACGACGACGCCTTCGTGCGCGAGCGCGACAGCGGCACGTTCTTCGCACCGGAGAAATTCCGCCGGCTCGACCACAAGGGCCGCTTCTTCCAGGTGGAAGGTCCGCTCAACATCCAGCGCTCGCCGCAGGGCCAGCCGGTGATCTTCCAGGCGGGTTCATCCGATGATGGCATTGCCTTGGCCGGCAAGTACGCCGATGCGGTGTTCACCCATTCGCCCTCGCTGGAAGAAACGCGCGCGTTCACACAGAAGGTGAAGAACTCGGCGATCGCGCACGGCCGCAGCGGCAATGAGGTGAAGATCTTCCCGGGCATCGGCCCCATCGTCGGCCGCACTGCCGAGGAGGCCGAAGCCAAGTACCAGGCGATTGCCGCACTGGCCACGCTTGAGGACGCACTGGCCTATCTCGGCCGCTTCTTCGACCACCACGATTTCAGCCAGTACGATCCGGATGCACCCTTCCCGGAACTGGGCGACATCGGCAGCAATTCGTTCCGTTCCACCACCGACCGCATCAAGCAGGATGCGCGTGAGAAGGGCCTGAGCCTGCGCCAAGTGGCGTTGGAAGCGGTGAGCCCGCGACCGAACTTCATCGGCACGCCGGAGCATGTGGCCGATGAGTTGATCCGCTGGTTCGATGCCGGTGCCAGCGACGGCTTCATCCTTGGATTCGCTGCACAGCGCGAAGGCCTGGACGATTTCGTGACCGAGGTGCTGCCGATCCTGCAGGGGCGCGGCTACCACCAGCGCGAGCTGGAGGGACAGACCCTGCGCGAGCATCTGGGTCTGCCATACAAGGCCAGCCGTCATGCGACCGATGCCGAACTGGCGCGGAAGGCGGGGTAGGGCGATGAGCGGAGAATCCGCAGCAGCGCCGGGCCATGCCCGGCGGAATTCCCAAACGACTGGGATATTGCCCGAGATCGCGGCACGCGCCGAGGCGGCCATTGCGATCCGCCACGACCTGCACCGGCACCCGGAGCTGGCCTTCGAGGAGCATCGCACCAGTGCCCGTGTGGCCGAGTTGTTGCAGCAGTGGGGCTACGAGGTCACCACCGGCCTCGGTGGCACCGGCGTGGTCGGCACGCTGCAGCGCGGGCAGGGCAGCCGTCGTCTCGGTCTGCGCGCCGACATCGATGCACTGCCGATCCATGAGGACTCGGGCCTGGCCTACGCCAGCCAGAGCGAAGGGCTGATGCATGCCTGTGGCCACGATGGGCATACCGCCATCCTGCTGTCCGCCGCGCATTACCTGGCCCATCACGGCAATATCGACGGCACCCTGCAGCTGGTGTTCCAGCCGGCCGAGGAGACGGGTTCGGGTGCTTCGAAGATGATTGCCGATGGCCTGTTTGAGCGCTTCCCGGTGGATGCGATCTATGGGCTGCATAACTGGCCGGGCGTGCCGGTGGGTCACTTCGGCTTTGTCGACGGCCCGGCGATGGCGTCGGTGGACTGGGCGCGGCTGAAGGTGATCGGCAAGGGCGGTCACGGCGCCGAGCCGCAGGGTAGCGTCGACCCGATCCTGGCGGCGGCGCACATCGTTACCGCGTTGCAGAGCGTGGTGTCACGCAATGTCGATCCACGGCAGATGGGTGTGGTCACCGTCGGCTCGATCCACGGCGGCCAGGCCGCCAATGTGATTCCGGACGTGGTCGAACTGAAGCTGACCGTGCGCGCCTACCTGCCGGAGGTACGCGACACCCTGCGGCGCCGGGTCACCGAGATTGCCGAGCAGACCGCCGCCGCGTTCGGCGCGCGCGCCGAGATCGAGTTCCCGCGTGGCTTCCCCAGCGTGATCAACCACCCGCAGCAGACTACCTACATCCGCGAGGTGGCGCTGCAGGGCTTCGGCAGCGAACACGTAGTGCCCGAATTCGCGCCGCGCACCGCCAGTGAGGATTTCGCGTTCCTGCTGCAGGCGCGGCCGGGCAGTTTCGTGTTCGTCGGCAACGGCGACAGTGCGCCGCTGCACAGCCCGCGCTACGTGTTCAACGACGCGGCCATCGCACCGGCCGCCAGCCTGTGGGCGCGGCTGGCCGAAGACTATCTGGTGAAGGACGCGACATGAGCAGCAACGAACGCTTCCTCTATACCTCGGTGGATGATCCGCTGGCACGGCCTCTGTTTGACGGCCTGGAGCAGGAGTACGACAGCCGCTACGCCGACGTGCGCCGGCGCATCGGCGGCAGCGCCCGCGAGGAGCTGCAGCGCTACCCGGCGCAGGCCTTTGCTGCGCCGGTAGGGGCGTTCGTACTGCTGCTGCGCGACGGCGTGGCGATTTCCGGCGGCGCCTTCATGCCGCACCGCGATCCGGACACTGCCGAATTCAAGCGAATCTGGACGCTGCCCGGGCTGCGCCGCCAAGGCATCGCACGGCGTGTGCTGCAGGAGCTGGAAGACCAGGCGGCGCGGCAGGGATACCGACGGGTGTTCCTGACCACCGGCTTCCGTCAACCCGAAGCCGTTGGCCTGTACCTCAGCCATGGCTACACCGCGCTGTTCGATCTGGATGCCGATCCGGAAACCGTTGCGCATCTGCCGTTCGAAAAGCACCTGCGGGCACCGGCGCCCGTCATCGTGCCTGCACAGACCCAGCTGCAAGGAGTCCACGCATGAGCACGCCTTCGACCGCGCTGGATGGCATTGCCACCCGGGCGGCACCAGCGCCGGCGTTGAAGATCGTGCCGGCCCGGCATCCGCTGCAGGTCTTCGGCACGGTGCTGGCACTGGCGCTGATCCTGATCGGGCTGCAGTCCGTGCTGGGCAATCCGCGCTGGGGCTGGGGCACTTTCGCCGAATGGTTCTTCGCACGCCCGGTGCTGGAAGGCCTGGGGCGCACGTTGCTGCTGACCGCACTCGGTACCGGTCTCGGTTTCGCGCTGGGCACCTTGCTTGCGTTGGCCCGCGTCTCCGGTTCGCCGCTGCTGTCGGCGGTGTCGTGGGGCTATGTATGGTTGTTCCGTTCGATCCCGCTGCTGGTGCTGTTGCTGCTGCTGAACAACCTGGGCTACCTGTACAGCACCATCGAACTGGGCGTGCCGTTCACCGGCATCAGCCTGTTCTCGTACCCGACCACGCAGCTGATCGGTGTGTTCACCGCCGCGGTGCTGGGCCTGACCCTGAACCAGGCGGCGTTCTCGGCCGAGGTGATCCGCGGCGGGATTCTTTCGGTCGACCACGGCCAGTACGAAGCGGCCGCCGCGCTTGGCTTGCCGCGCGGTCGCCAGGTGCGCCGCATCATCCTGCCGCAGGCGATGCGTTCGATCCTGCCGGCCGCGTTCAACGATGTGATCGGCCTGGCCAAGAGCACCTCGGTGGTCTACGTGCTGGCGCTGCCGGAGCTGTTCTACACCGTGCAGGTGATCTACCGGCGCAACCTGGAAGTGGTGCCGCTGCTGATGGTGGCCACGGTCTGGTACTTGGTGATCCTGACCGTGCTGTCGCTGCTGCAACGGCGCGTGGAGCAGCGCTTCGCGCGCGGCCAGCTGCAGCGTGAGCGTTCTGTGTCGCGGGTGTCGTCACCGGTGCGGACATCCAGTGATGCTGCGCCGCGCGTGGCCAGCCGCCCGCGCATCGCCACGCAGGTGGAAGCGGGTGAGGGCGCTGCGGTGTCGCTGCACGGCGTAGGCAAGACGTTCGGCGATCAGCCGGTGCTGGAGGACGTGAACCTGGACCTGCGCGCTGGAAGCGTGACGGTGCTGATCGGCCCGTCCGGCGCCGGCAAGTCCACGCTGCTGCGGCTGATCAACCACCTTGAACGCGCCGACAGCGGTTACGTGACCGTCGGTGGCCAGCTGATCGGCTATCGCCGCGATGGCGACACCCTGTACGAGCTGCCCGAGCGCGAGATCCGGCGCCGCCGTGCGGAAGTTGGAATGGTGTTCCAGGGCTTCAACCTGTTCCCGCATCTGACCGCGCTGGAGAACATCATCGAAGCGCCGATTGCGGTACGCGGCGTGCCGCGTGCGCAGGCCGAGCAGCAGGCGCGCACGCTGCTGGAGCGGGTGGGGTTGGCCGACAAGGCCGATGCCTTTCCGCGCCAGCTGTCCGGTGGCCAGCAGCAGCGCGTGGCGATTGCACGCGCATTGGCATTGCAGCCCAAGGTGCTGCTGTTCGATGAACCCACGTCGGCGCTGGACCCGGAACTGGTAGCCGAGGTGCTCAGCGTGATCGAAGAACTGGCCCGCTCCGGCACCACGCTGGTGATCGTCACCCATGAACTGAGCTTCGCCCGCCGCGTGGCCGACCACGTGGTGATGATGGACCAGGGCCGGGTGATCGAGCAGGGCACGCCCGAGGCCCTGTTCCAGCGCCCGCGCCAGCAACGCACCGCCGATTTCCTGGCCAAGACCCTGTAACCCGTTCGAGAGACCCCATGAGCCCTGCATCAAAGCGACGTCCCGCACGCAGCACCCTGTTGATTGGCGGCGTGCTGGTCATCGGCATTGCCGGCATCGTCTACTCGCGGGTGCGGCAGGGCCCGGACAACACAGCGGTGGCAGCGACGTCGCTGGCAACGAGCAATGCATCGGCGCTGAAGGGCACGCTCGATCCCAAGGCGCAGGCGTTGATCCCGGCCGACTACCGCTTCGTCACCCCCGGTGCCTTCACCATCGCCACCCATCCCGGGCAGCTGCCATTGGCTGACTACGGTGCCGACAGCAAGGACGTGGTGGGCGTCGAGCCCGACATCGCACGATTGATCGCCGATGGGCTGGGCTTGAAGCTGGTGATCGTGCCGGTGGCATGGGCCGACTGGCCGCTGGGGCTGGAATCGGGCAAGTACGATGCGGTGCTTTCCAATGTGACTGTCACTGAAGAGCGCAAGAAGAAGTTCGATTTCTCCAGCTACCGTTACGACCTGCTGGGCATCTATACCCGCACCGACGGGCCGATCCAGAAGATCGAAAAGCCGGCCGATGTTGCCGGGCTGAAGGTGGTGGTGGGTGCCAGTACCAACCAGGACCAGATCCTGCGGCAGTGGGACCAGCAGAACATCGCCGCCGGCCTGAAGCCGGTGGAGTACCAGTACTTCGATGACGCCGTAGTTGGACGGCTGGCGGTGATCACTGGCCGCGCGGATGTGTCGTTCGAACCGAATGCCACCGGCGCCTATTCGGCGCGCGACGGAAAGGTGCGGCGTGTGGGTCTGTTCCCGGGTGGATGGCCGAATGCTGCGGCGATCTCGGTGACCACGCGCAAGGGTAGTGGCCTGGCCGATGCGGTGACCCAGGCGCTCAACACCCAGATCAGCAGCGGCACTTATGCGCAGGCGCTGAAGCGGTGGAATGTGGCCGAGGAAGCGGTGCCGCAGTCGCAGACCAATCCGCCGGGGTTACCGACGCTGCAATGACACCGGGCGTGGCCCGGCGCTACCGAGGAGTCGAGCATCGCTCGACTCTACAGAAGGCAGACACCGCGAGTAGATCCACGCCATGCGTGGATGCTCCTGTGGAGCCGAGCCATGCTCGGCTGCTCTACCAACGCGCTTCCAGCGTCCGGAACGGCTTCGCCAGCCGCACACCCTCGGCATCGAAGTCGGAAACGCTATGTCCATCCACACGCACCGTCTTCGGCATCGTGCGCTCCGGCCACCAGACCTTCACCGCCGTTCCGCTGCGCAATCCCTTGCCCAGCGTGACGGTCAGCAAGCTGTCGCGCTGCCGCGCCTGCATCTGCAACGTGCCATACGCCGTCGGCAGGCGCTCCACCGCCAGCCCATCGCCCGCCACCCACGACGGCGGCGTGCCCGGCAGCAGCGAGAGGGCATCATCGTCTTCGCGCATCAGCATGCCGAACAGGGTGCGGCCGTACTCGGCGCCGATCCAGGTGTGTGGCATGTCACCCAGGTAACGCGGGAAGCGCAGCCGCGAATGCACGACCTCGGCCAGCACCTGCCATTCCAGCGGCCTGCGATCATGCAGCAGGCCCTGCAGCAGTTCATCGGCCACTTCAGGCTGGCCCAGGTGCACGTAACTCAGCACGTTGCGGATTTCATACGGCGTGTAGGCATACAGCGCACCGGGTTGGTTGCGCTTGCGCACGTCCTCCAGATAACGCGCGAACGTGGTGCGTAGTGCTTCGGCAGGCAATACGCTCTGTGCGCCGGTCGGGTCCAGTGCGATCGATACGCCGGTGGGGTCGCCATCGCCCAGGTCAGCCGAGGATGGAATGAAATCGATGCCCTTCCAGGCCATCGTTGCGCGGATCGAGGCGTGCAGTGCGTCGTACAGCAGCGTGTATTGTTCGCGTGCCCAGGCGGCGGTCTCGTGGTCACCCAGTGCCTCGGCCAGCCACGCGCCGTCATGCCATCCCTTCAGGCCCCAGTAGTCATCCCAGTAGCTGTGGGTAGGCGACGGATAGCCTTCATGGCTGATCGACGGCGCAAGGATGCCCGCGAATCGCTCCGGCGCCGGCTGGTCGGCCTTGTAGCCGGGCACCAGCGTGCGTTCGCGCAGTTCCTGCAGGAAATGCAGCGCGGCCTTCACCTTGGGCAGGTAGGCACGCACCGATTCCGGTCCACCATCGAGGCGCGCGACATCGGCCACCAACGCGACGTACTGTCCTTGGCTGTCGTACTCGATGTCTGATCCAAAGCCGGTGTTGACGCTGCCATCGTCGTTGAGGATGGGCGAGACCAGGCCGTTGCCGTGCACGCCGTGTTCGCTGTACCAGGCGAGGTAGTCGCGCGCGACCTTGGCCTCGCCCATGCGCAGCAGCACCGCCGAGGTGGCCATGCCGTCGCGGATGAAGGAGCGGTTGTAGTTTCTCGGCCCCGGCTGCATGGCCGGACCGGTCTGGTTGATCAGCATGTAGGCGGCCTGCGCGCGCAGCATGTCGACCAGTGAAGGATCGGGCAGGCGCAGCCCGACCTGGCCCAGCCGTGCCTGCCAGTCCGCAGACGCCTGCGTGGCCAGTGAATCGAACGCCGCATTGGCATCGCGGGGCAGCGTGGCCAGGTCAAGCGCAGGCGCGTCGGGCAGGACACCCTTGGCATCTGCGGCAGCAGTACCCAACGGGAACGCAACCACGATGGCATCGCTGGCCCCTGGCGCCAGCGAGATGCGGTAGTTGAGCGCGGCCGCGGCAAGGCCTTGGTCATCATGCGCCTGCTGCGTGGAAGGCAACCGCCCGGCAGCAATCGCAGCGGTGATTTCCGTTGCACCGTCCTTGCCAAAGGGCGCCGCGCCGGACGCAGCAATCGGCGTGAGCGACTGCAGCAGCGTGCGGCCGTTGATGCGCACGGCCTGGCCATCGACGGCCACATCGCGGATGGCTGACAGCCCACCGTTCTGCCACGGCGGATTCATCTGCATCGGGCGCACGACCAGGCTGAGCGTGCCGTCGATCCGGGTCTTGCCGGTGTTGTGCAGGCGATGACGCAGGAAGGTTACCGGTTGGCCGTCGCGCTCGATGGCGAATACCTCGCTGCGCAATTCCAGCCCGGGTTGCGGTGACCACGTAGCGGATGGCATCGGCTTCCAGCCATCCCGCAACGCGTGCTCTATCGGCTGTCCTGACGCGCCAGCCGCGCGCCCGTCAGCGCTACGCCAGAGTGGCTGCACCAGCGGCGCGCCCTTGAAGGCTTCCAGGTTGCCGTACTCGTCGAAGATCGATTTCTGCCGGCCCGCATGCACGCCCACTGCGGTCCAATAGGTCTGCTGCATCTGCAGCGACGCCGGGAACAACGCGCGCTGTGCGCCGCTGGCGGCGATCTGGTACTGCTTCATCGGCGTCATTACCGCCTTCGGGCCGAGCAGGCGCAGGCGCGCTACCTGTGGTGCGGCGCCGTCCACGCTCAGCCGGAATGCACGCAGCGGTTGCGCCGCGTCAGCCGCCAGCCAACTCTGCCGGCGGCTGGCCGCCTGCGCATCATGTGCGAGGTCTTGCCAGCGGCCCTGCGCATCCTGCGCCTGCAATCGAGCAGCGCCGCGCGCGCCATCGGCCCAGTCGACCACCAGGCCAGCCGTTGATTGGGCCTGCGGCAGCGTGATCTCGAACGTATGGGATCCACCTTTTCCAGCCGGAATCGCAACGGTGCCCCCGCCTTGCCAGAGCGCTGCCGCCTGCGTTGCATCCACACCGCCGATGCGTGCGCTGAGCGTGCTGTCCAGTGGCTCCATCTCGAAGATCGACACGCCCCAGTCAGAGGTGCGCTGGGGGCTGGTCAGCCGCAGGTAGCGGGCCTGCCGTGGCGCGAAGTACAGCGTTTCCACATCGCCCAGCGAATCGGCCATCGTGTATGCGGTCTGCCACTGGGTGCCGTCCAATGAGGTCTGCAGTGAATAGCCTTCCGGGTTGGAGACATCCCAGGTGAGTCGCGCGCCGGCCAGCAGGGTTGGCGTGCCCAGATCGATCTGGAACCAGTGGCCGGGGCTGAAGGCGCCGCCAGTGACGGTCTTCGGGTCGCCGTCGATCAGGTGGCTGATCGCCATCGCCGGCACCTGCTGCGAGGAACTGCTGGCCTGCCATTGGCTGCGCGGGGGGAGGGTCTGCGCCTGTGCACTGGAGGCCAGGGCGGCCAACAGCAGGGCAGCGGCAGGGTGCAGCGGGAAGAGTGCGGTGGAGACCTTGGAGCGTTCGGCGCGCAACGTCATTACGGACAGCCTCGCAGGTTCGGTCGGAATCGGGCGAGCGCTACGCTAGCAAACGCTGTAATCGGTTACATGACGCACTGCAGCGCCGCAGGACGTTGGAGCTGCCATCACGGGAGCGCTGACGGTTGTGGCTCTGGACGCGTCGCTCGGAACGGCTAGGGTCACATCGGACGCTATTTTTCAGCGGGTTGTCATTTGACAACTTATGTGTGCCATGTGCAGACTGTGGAGAACAGGAATGTCTCGAGCGCGTCATCCGGACAAGGACATCGAAGCGGCGCTGCAGTTCGCGGAGAATCGTGGGTGGAGGCTCCGAATGGCGGGTGGCCACGCGTGGGGTCGAATGTATTGCCCTTACAACGACACCGATTGCCGATGCGGGGAGTTCTGCATCGTGAGCATCTGGAGCACGCCGCGTTGCGGCAGCAATCATGCAAGGGCCTTGCGGCGTGTGGTCGAGAACTGCGGTCGTGAGCAATGAAATCAGGCTTCGTCAGAAACGAGGTGGGCAATCATGGAATTCAATTTCACCCTGAGGTACCGCTTGCCGGACACTGACGATGAGATCGGTGTCCTCGAGCAGCACCTAGCCGAGGGCGGCTGTGACGACGCGCTTGTGGGCATTGGGCTGCCGGGAAGGCTGGCCCTGGCCTTCTGCCGTGAAGCGGACAGTGCAGGGGCTGCCCTGCGTTCGGCCCTGGACGATGTGCAGCGGGCCGTGCCCGGTGTCGAGCTGGTCGAAGTGAGCCCAGATCTGGTGGGGCTCACTGATGCCGCAGACCTGCTGGGCATGTCGCGCCAGAACATGCGAAAGCTCATGGTGGCCAACCCGCAGTCGTTTCCGTCCCCGGTGCATGACGGTTCGACCTCGATCTGGCACCTCGCCGACATTCTCGGTTGGATGCGAGCGCGTGGCAGCGGGAAAGTCACGATGGAAATGACCGAGCTCGCCACCGCCGCGTTGCAGCTCAATCTGGACCGGGAAGGGCGCAGGCTTCAGCCGAAGGCGTAGTGACGGCCAGAATCGGCGGCCACCACACTACAGCTCCACCGTCTCCCACCAGCGCGTACCCGCCTCTGGCGCCTGCATGTCCAGCGCCTCACCCATCATCGGCGTAGCCACCGGAACATTCTCCGCGGCAGCCAATGCGGTGATGCGCTCGAACGGTTGCTGCCAATCATGCATGGCCAGGTCGAAGGTGCCGTTGTGGATCGGCAACAGCCACTTGCCGCGCACGTCCAGGTGCGCCTGCAGCGTCTGTTCCGGCTGCATGTGCACGAACGCCCAGCGCGGATCGTAAGCACCGGTCTCGATCATGGTCAGGTCAAACGGGCCGTATTTCTCGCCGATGGCCTTGAAACCATCGAAGTAGCCAGTGTCGCCGCTGAAGAAGATGCGGAAGTCGCCGTCCTGGATCACCCACGAGGCCCACAAGCTGCGATCACTGTCGCCCAGGCCACGGCCGGAAAAATGCTGGCCCGGGGTGGCGGTCAGGCGCAGGCCATTGGCCTCGGTGGATTGCCACCAGTCCAGTTGTTCAACCTTGCTGGCGTCCACGCCCCATGCAATCAGCTGGTCGCCCACGCCGAGCGGGGCGATGAAGCGTGCGGTCTTGCCGGCCAGCTGCATCACCGCGGCATGGTCCAGGTGATCGTAGTGGTTGTGCGAGAGGATCACGCCGGCGATCGGCGGCAGCTCGTCGATGCTGATCGGCGGTGCATGGAAGCGTGCCGGGCCCATCCACTGCACCGGCGAGGCGCGCTCGGAGAACACCGGATCGGTGAGCCAGTACTGGCCGCGCAGCTTCAGCAGGATGGTGGAGTGACCGATCCGGAACAGGCTGCGGTCCGGCGCGGCGTCCAGCGTGGCACGGTCCAGCGGCTGCACCGGGATTGGGTGCGCGGGGACGGTGCCCTTAGGCTTGTTGAACAGGAACGCCCACCAGATCTCCAGGCCGTCACGCACGCCCATCGCCGGCTTCGGCAGGACGTTGCGGAACCTGCCGTCGCGGTACTGCGGCGAATCGGGGAAGTCGGGGAGGGACCAGGACTTGCAGAAGGTGTAGGCGGTCACGGCGAGGATTCCAAGCAGGAGGACAAGGAGCAGGCGCTTCATGGGTGACGTCCGCTGAGTACACTGCACAGTATAGTTTCGCGTTTTTCAAAAGTACACTGCCGGGTGTAAAATAGGGGGGTCCGTTCAGCTATCCGGTTTTCGCCATGTCCCGTGCCCCGCAACGCCTGACCGACCGTAAACGCGAAGCCATCGTGCGCGCGGCGGTGGAGGAGTTCCGTGCGTCGGGCTACGAGGCGACCAGCATGGACCGCATCGCCGAGGCGGCCGGGGTCTCCAAGCGCACGGTCTACAACCACTTCCCGAGCAAGGAAGCGTTGTTTTCGATGATCCTGGAGGAGCTGTGGGAGCGCAGCGTGGCCAGCGACGCCTTGCCTTACCGCGCCGACCAGACGCTGCAGGCGCAACTGCTGCAGCTGGTAGGCCAGAAGCTGGAACTGCTCAGCGACGCCAACTTCATCGACCTGGCGCGTGTGGCGATGGCCGAGATCATCCATTCGCCGGAGCGGGCGCAGGCCATCGTCTGCCGCATGGGCGAGAAGGAAAGTGGCGAGAGTGCGTGGATCCGCGCGGCGATCGCCGATGGCCGGCTGCGCGAGGTCGATCCGGAGTTCGCCGGCCACCAGCTGCATGGGCTGGTGAAGAGCTTTGCATTCTGGCCGCAGGTGACGATGGGGCAGGCACCGTTGAACGAACAGGAGCGCGCTCGCGTGGCCGACTCGGCGGTGGCGATGTTCCTGGGCTACTACGCGCTCTGACGCCTGCGGCGCTGGCCCGGTGTTGTGGCCGACGCGCCCAGGTGCTGCAGGTAGGCGCAGAACATGTCGGCGACCGCCTCGGCATAGGTGTGGATTTCGCCTGCGCTGCGCGGCGTACTGGAGAACTCGCGACCGGTAGCGCCGAGCGTGGTGTCGATCAGGCTGATGGCCATCGCGCGCGTGCTGTGCGGAGCGTGTGGCAGTGCTTCAACCATGAAGGCCTCCATCGCCGCATCCGCATCGCCTCGCGCCTGCTGCGCTTCCGGGGCGTCGCGATACAGCGGTGCGGCGTCGCTCAGTGCACCGCGTGTCTGTGCCTCTTCGCATTCGGACAGGATGAAGGCATGCACCAGCCGGCGTAGCCGCTGCAGTGGCGGGGTGGCGCTGTCCTGCAGGATGCCGCGCATCATGCCGGCGGTCTGCTGCCACTCTTCCTGCTGCAACCGGAACAGGATTGCCGCCTTGTTGGGAAAGTACTGGTACAGCGAGCCGACACTGACGCCGGCCCGCTCGGCGACCCGCGCGGTGGTGAAGCGGGGGGCGCCTTCCTGCTTCAAAACCTGAGCAGCGGCTTCGAGGATGGCCGCGACCAGATCATTGGAGCGGGCCTGCCGAGGCTGTTTTCTCGAGGAAATCTGCGGTGGTCGACGTTCGGTCATGGGGCCGCTCCAATGCGAATAGGCAGCGACGGGGCGAGCCCGTACGCTTGATTGCGACGAATCATTCGCATTCTAGGTGCCGCCGGGCCACCCCTCAAGCGCGCCTGCGTGGGGCGGATGACGCGTCGCCTTCCCTGACGACTCCCATGGAATCCGCGCATGAACACCCTGATCTCCACCCCGGTGGCGCCGCTGCTGCAGCGCCTGTTTGAAGAAGCCGGTACCGCGTGCAGCCCGGCGCTGACCGCCGTCTCCGCCGAAGAGCGGCAGCGCCTGTTGGCCAGCCGAAGCGACTACACCCGCCTGTATGGCGAACTGCTGAAAGACCTGTGGCTTCCCGTGTCGGCAGCGACCGGCCGCCTGCTGTACCTGTTGGCGCGCAGCAGCGGGGCGCGCAGCATCGTGGAATTCGGCACCTCCTTCGGCATCTCCAGCATCTACCTGGCTGCCGCATTGCGTGACAACGGCGGCGGGCGCCTGATCACCACCGAGTTCGAGCCGGAAAAGGCGCGTCGTGCGGCCGGGCATCTGCGCGAGGCCGGGCTTGCCGATCTGGTCGAGCTGCGGGTGGGCGATGCACTGCAGAGCCTGGCGGCGGACCTGCCGGAGTCGATCGATCTGGTCCTGCTCGACGGCGCCAAAGTGCTGTATCCGGAGGTGCTGGACCTGCTGCAGGCGCGGCTTCGTCCGGGGGCGCTGGTGCTGGCCGACAATGCGGACGACAGCCCTGCGTACCTGCAACGCATGCATGCCGATGGCAGCGGCTACCTGTCGCTGCCCTTTGCCGACGACGTCGAGTTGTCCATGCGCCTGGATTGAATCAGCGACCGGCGAACCGGCGGAACTCATCCGCCGGCAGCGCCGCCGAGTACAGATAGCCCTGGCCGACATCCACGCCCAATGCACGCAGTTTCTGTTCCTGCGCCAGGGTTTCGGTACCCTCGGCCACCACGATGGCGCCACAGCGATGTGCGACTTCGACGATGAAGCGCACGATCGACTGCGATTTGGCGTCGGACAGCGTTGCGATCAACGCCTGCTCGATCTTGACCTCGGCGATGGCCAGCTGCGAGAGCAGGATCAGGGTCGAGTAGCCGGCACCGAAATCGTCCAGTGACAGTGTCACCTCGGCAGCCAGCAGCTGCGCGATGTTGGCATCGACCACATCGCGCTCGACGATCTCGGTCCATTCGACGATTTCCAGCCGCAGCATCGCTCCAGGCACATCGTGCAGTGCCAACAGCTCCTGCAGGCGCAGGCCGAAGTCGGGCTGGCGCAGGGACTCGGCCGAGACGTTGACGGCGATGGTCAGCTCGCTGCCGTCCTGATGGCAGCGCTGCAGGAAATGGATGGCTGACTGCAGCGTGGCCCATTCCAGTTCAGCCAGCCGGCCGTGCCGGCGCAGCAACGAGATCACCCGCATCGGTGCGATCAGCCTGTCCTCGCCGTCACGCATGCGCAGCAGCGCTTCGGCGCCGACCAGCTGCCGGTCCTGCAGGCGATGCTTGGGTTGGTAGCACAGCGGCGCGTCGCCGTGCTGCAGCCAGTGCTCGAGTGCCCGCTCGATCAACGCATCGATCTCGCTGTCGCGCTGCACCGGGTCGTCGAAGAACACCACGCCCGACTCGATCGCGCTCAGTGCCACGGTGATCGCGCGGAACGGGAGAGGGCCATCGTCAGCAACGGTCGGTGGCTTCAGCTCCACTACGGCGCAGCGGAACAAGGGGCGGAAGCCTGGCCAATCGCGGCCGACCAGATCCGCCAGGTTGCGTGCCAGATCGGTGACCTGTGACTGCGTGCGCAGCTCGGGCAGCGAGGTGTCACGCACCAGGATCGCCAGCGCAGCATCGCCGAACTGGTAGATTTCCAGTTGGTCCACCGGTAACGAGGGCAGCAGCCGATGCACTTCGTCGGTGCTGTCGTGCCGCCACAGACCGTTGTCCTGCAACGGCCCATAGCGCAGGCGAAGGTCGCGCAGGTTGCCCATCTCGGCCACCACCAGGCAGGCTTTTCCGGCGCCGTCGTTGTCGCGCCAGTAGTGCTTCAACCGCTCGCCGAGCGCGCGCATGTTGGGCAGGCCACTGATCGGATCGATGCGCAGCCAGGCCTGTTCGCGCTGGCGCTGCGCATCGATCTGCGCATCGTTGTAGACCAGGGCGAACACCGCGCCGAGCACCAGCAGCGACACCGGCAATGCTAGCAGGCGCTGTATCGTCAGCTCCGCCACCGGCAGGTGCTCGGCACCGATGATTGCCACGCCCAGTGCCAGGCCGAGCGCAGTCACGGCGATGCGTACGGCCCAGGTCTGCAGGATCATCCGCGGTGACAGCTCTCCCAGCATGCGCGGGTGCAGGCGACTGCGCAGCCAGACGCCCGCCATCGTCTGCAGCGTGGCCTCGAGGCCGGCCGGCAGGAAGTACTGGGTACCTGCGAACTGGTAGCGGGCCAGCAGGCTGGCGCCCAGGCAGGCCAGGCCGCCGCGCCAGCCGCCGAGCAGGCCACTGATCAGCAGGATGTCGAAGCCGAGGTTGAGCTTGACCACGCCCTGGGTATAACCGGCGACGAACCAGGCGTTGAACAGGTAGATCAGGCCCAGCGCCACCCCCACGTACAGGCGGCGGCCTTCAATGGCGTGGCCTGCGCGGCGGGTGGCGATCAGCAGCACGCCGATCATGCCGATCACCGCCGTGGCCTGCAGCAGGTACAGCGGCAGGCTGGGCAGGGCACTGTCCAGGACCTGGGCCGAGACCCGTGAAAGCGCATCCATAGCAGGTTCCCGCCTGTGACCGACGGCCAGTGACCCGCAGCGTAGTCGCAGCAGGGCGCAGGTTCAATTACACCGGCCGCCTTCGGGCAGGAGGTGTTCGGCCATGAAATCGACAAACGCGCGCACACGCGGCTGCTGATGGCGATGGCTTGGCCAGAGTGCCCAGAAGGTGCTTTGTTCGGTGTTCCATTTATCCAGAACGCTGACGAGCTCACCGCGGTCGAGCGCATCGCGGGTGGCGAAGTCGGGCAGGCATGCGATGCCATGGCCGTCAACGGCCATGTGCAGGATCGTCTCGAGATGATTGGCGGTCATTGCAGCGGTCAGCCGCGTCTCAAGGCTTCCCTCATGTGGGTGCAGCGGCCAACGTTCGATCAGGCCGGTGCCGGGAAAACGATGGAGAAGGCATGCGTGA
Organism: Stenotrophomonas sp. ATs4; assembly: GCF_051861585.1. NCBI lineage: Bacteria > Pseudomonadati > Pseudomonadota > Gammaproteobacteria > Lysobacterales > Lysobacteraceae > Stenotrophomonas > Stenotrophomonas sp. ATs4. The sequence continues at coordinate 48,907 of NZ_JBLYPK010000006.1, forward strand.
CCGCTCAGCTCGTCCGGGTGCTGTGGCCTGCCGCGTCTGGCGAAGTAGGCCGGTGCCCCGACGCACAGCAGCCGGGTACTGCCGAGGTTGCGGCCGTGCAGCCTGGAGTCGGCAGGGCTGCCTGTGCGGACGACGGCGTCGAAGCCTTCCTCGATGACATCGACAAGACGGTCGCTGAAGTGCAGGTCGAGTTCGATGGCGGGGAAGCGGTGCGCAAACGCCGAAAGCACCGGCAGCATCAGCCCGCTGGCGAGTGGAAGACTGACCTTCAGGCGACCGCTGGGCGCGGCTTGGGCGTCGGTCAGTTCGCGCTCTGCCGCGGCGACCTCGATCATGATGCGACGGCAGCGTTCAAGGAACTGCTCGCCTTCGGCCGTGAGGCTGACACTGCGGGTATTACGGTTCAGGAGCCGCGCGCCCAGGCGCTCCTCCAGCCGGGCGATGGTCTTGCTTGCCGCCGAAGGGGTGATGCCACGCTGTCGCGCTGCGGCGGCGAAGCTGCGTGACTCGGACACCAGAACGAAGAGGCTGAGACCGGCAAAGCTGTCCATGACGTGGCCATTGATGACGTTTATGTCATTAAAGCATGGACCTACCGGTGGATTCTTCCGCAATAGCGTCGTCGATAGCATCAATGCGGTGGCGCTTGGCCACGCTGGAGCTTCCTCGACATGTCTGTTGCCTCTGCTGAGACGGCCGGTTCATCACGCCTTGGGCTGGTGTTCGCGGGCTGCCTGACGGCGCTCACCATTCCCCTGAGCATTGCCAGCCCCGCGGTGGGTATTCCTGCCATCCGCGCCGCGCTGGGTGGCTCGCCCGCAGAGTTGTCCTGGATCATCAACGCCTACCTGTTGACCTACGGCTGCACCACGCTGGTGGCCGGCGGACTGGCCGATCTGCATGGCCGACGCCGGATCTGGATTCTGGGAGGCGTGTTGTTTGCGATCGTCACCGGTCTGATTCCCTTGATGCCCGATGTGGCATGGATCAATGTACTGAGACTGCTGCAGGGGATGGCGGCGTCGGCAGCATTTGCCGGTGCGATGGCGTCGTTGGCGCAGGAGTTCGACGGTCCGGCGCGGGCCAGGGTGTTCAGCCTGATCGGGACCACCTTTGGCGCAGGAGCCGCAGGCGGTCCTCTGCTGGCAGGCGGGCTGATCGATGCGCTGGGCTGGGAATGGGTGTTTTTCGTGCCTGCGTTGCTGGCCGCCCTGACGGTGCCCTTGGTTGCCGTGTCGTCCGTCGAATCGAGAAACGCCGGTTCGCCGCGACTGGATTGGCTGGGGGCCGCCACCTTCATGCTGGCGCTGGGTTCACTCACCTACGCCATGATCCTGCTTCCGGAACGCGGTCCCTTGCACCCGCAGACGCTTGCACTGCTGCTGCTCTCGGTGGTGTTGCTGGCCGTGTTCGTTGCCGTGGAGCGTTCCCATCGAACGCCCTTGCTGGACCTCGGGCTGTTCCGCAACCGGCGCTTTGTCGGCGTGCAGATTCTCGCCGCGGCCCCCGCGTTCTCCTACGTCGTCCTTCTGGTCGTACTACCGGCCGGCTTCATCGGTGTCGAAGGTCTGCGGCCAACCGACGCCGGACTGGCAATGGCAGCACTGTCCGGTCCATTGCTGGTTGTTCCCCTGATAGCAGGCTACCTGCTGCGCTGGATTCCGGCGCGGGCACTGTGCTGCGCGGGCCTGCTGATTGGAGCGCTTGGACTGGCATGGCTGGCGCAGGTGTTCCAACTTCCGTCGGTGCGCTGGATGCCGATGCTGGTTATCGGGATCGGCATCGGCCTTCCCTGGGGGATCATGGATGGCCTGGCGGTCAGCGTGGTCGGCAAAGAGCAGGCGGGCATGGCTGCTGGCATCTTCAATGCGATGCGATTGGCCGGCGATGCGATCGCCCTGGCGCTTGTCGGCATCATGCTCTCGGCGCGGATCGGCGGAAGCATGGCGCTGGAGGCCGGCGTCGTGGCCCGTGCCGCTGTGCACAGGCTGTCCATGGGCGACCTGGCGGGAACGGCGGAGGCATTGCCTGGCGTTTCCAGAACAGTGCTGGCCCAGGCCTACATGGAGGCCGTCCGTGGCCAGCTGTTTGTCCTGGCGATGGCGACCGTGCTGACCGCCATCGTGCTTTGGTACCTGTTGCGCGAAGAGGTTGAGCCCGGCCTGCGCAGGGGTGGTCAGTAGCGCGGGTCGGCGATGGCTGGCAGCACCAGTTCGCGCACGAAGCCGGACGGAGACAGCTGCAGCAACGCGCGCACCATCGCCACAACGTCATGCACCGGCACCAGTGCGCCGTCACCGCGCGCTGCGGCCTCTGCAACCGGCACCGACAGTGCATCGTCGGTGTTGAGGTAGCCCAGCTGCAGGCTGGTCACCGCCAGGCGGCGATCGCGGAAGCCCTCGCGCAGTGCATCGGCGATGCCGTTGAGCGCGAACCTGGATGCGCCGAACGCCACTTCCGGGCGGCCGCTGCGTGGCAGTGCCGAGGTCGAGCCGGTCAGCACCAGCTGCGGGCGTGGCGCGCCGAGCACTCGCGGCAGCAGGCGCTGCAGCAGCACCAGGGTCGCGGTGATGTTGACGTCGACCAGTTGGGTGAGCGCGGCATCGCTCTCGTCGAGGAAGGCGTACTCGTCGCTGAAGGCGGTCTCTTCCCAGATGCCCAGGTTGTGGATCAGCACATCCAGATCGGCCGGTGCCTGCGCTGCGATGTGATTGGCAGCCAGGGTGGGCTGGGACAGATCGGCTTCGATCCACTGCAGAGTGACACCCTCGGGGCATTCAAGATCGCGTGGACGGTTGCGCGAAACGCCGATGACGGTGTCGCCCGCACTGCACAGGCCTTCCACGAACGCGCGACCGAGGCCCCTGCTGGCGCCGATGACCATCAATTTCATGTTGCTTCCTTGTTGTACTACGGCGGCCTCAGTCGGCCGCCAGAACGGTGTCCCAATCGGCGAACGCACGCAGGCCGCTGCGCTCGGCGGTAATGATCGAGGCGGTGTTGTCGAGCTGGCAGCGGTATTGAGGCTGCAGCCCGGCCGCCTGCGCGGACACGGCCATGGCGTGTACCAGCTGGCGCGCGTGCCCGCGACCGCGGGCGTCGGGCAGGGTCAGCACGCCCATGTCGGCCAGGGCCGAATCCAGGCTCCACGGGTACATGCTTCCCGCGGCAAGCAGCCGCTCGCCATCGAAGGCGCCGAACACCTGCCAGTGGTCCAGTTCGACCCACGCGGCATCCAGATCCTCCGCGCTCGCGCTGGCCTGGAACACGTCGAACGCGGCTGCGTCGGCCGGGTCGAGGCGGCGGACATGTGGCGGTGCAGAGCGCTCGGCCAGGGCTGCAAGTTCTGCGGCAGGGAAGTAGAAGACACGATCCGCACCATGGGTGCGCTGGCCGAGCTGCTGCAGGCGCTGCTGCAGCTGCGCCAGTGTCCAGTGCGGCTGCGCGTGCAATTGCAGGCGAGCGGCCAGGGCAGGGCGCAGCAGTGCGCGCGCGGGGCCCGCGACTGGCTGCAGCAGCATGCCGTCCTCGCCCTCATCGAAATCATCGCTGCACGCCAGCTGCAGCTGTGGATCGTCCTGCAGCGTGCGCTGGCCGCAGAACACGCCGTGCCAGGTCGCATCGATCAACGGGGCAAACACATCATCCATGACCGGTGTCTCGCTCAGTGCCGGGGCAGGTCTACCTGCAGGCCGGCGGCCTTCCATTCCGGGTAACCGGCAGCGAGCCGCTGCGCGGTCAGTCCGGCCTCGCGCAGCATCGCCACCGCATCGTTGGACAGCACGCAGTAGGGACCGCGGCAGTACGCGACAATGTGGATGGCACGCGGCAGTTCGTCCATCCGTGCACGCAGTTCCGTAACGGGAATGTTCAGCGCGCCGGGCAGGTGGCCCAGATCGAATTCCTCGCGCGGCCGCACATCCAGCAGCACCACGCTGCTGCGCTGCTCGAGCAGCTGTTCCACGGTGAGGCCTTCCAACGCATCGCGACGTTGCAGGCTGTCGTGGATCACGCCCTGCATCTCGCTGCGCTGGTGGTCGGCATAGTCGCGCAGCGCGGCCAGCAGATTGCCCAGAGGGCCGTCGCCACTGCGGTAGAGGATGCGCTTTCCATCGCGGCGGGTCTGCACCAGGCCGGCACGACGCAGCTGCTGCAGGTGCTGGGAGGTATTGGCCACCGACAGCCCGGTCAGTTCGGCCAGGCGCTCCACCGCGCGCTCGCCCTGGGCGATGTGCTCCAGCAGGGCCAAGCGATGCGGGTGGCCAAGGGTACGGGCGATCTCGGCCAAGGCCTCCAGTGGCGAGGGGGGTGGCTCGGTTGCAGCGTTCATGCAGGTCACGCTAGCATCGCTCTATCATTCAAGCAAATAATTGAAGGTTGACGAGATGGGCGGACTGGCGACATTCGTGATGGATTCGGTGGTGATCGGCGTGGTGGCGACTGCGGTACTGGATCTGTGGGCGCTGCTGCAGCGGCGGATGTTCGGCATTCCCTCATTGGACTTCGCGATGGTCGGGCGTTGGCTGGGGCACTTGCCGCGCGGGCGGTTCCGTCACGAGGGAATCGGCCGCTCGGCAGCGGTCAATGGCGAACGTGCGCTGGGCTGGACCGCGCACTACGTGATCGGAGTGGTCTTTGCCGCCATGTTGCTGGCAGCAGTGGGTAAGGAGTGGGTGCATGCGCCGAGCCTGTGGCCGGCGTTGGCCTTCGGCATCCTCAGCGTGGTCGCGCCGTTCTTCATCCTGCAGCCCGGCATGGGCGCCGGCATTGCCGCTTCGAAGACACCGGCACCGGGCAAAGCGCGGCTGCGCAGCCTGGTGGCGCACAGCGTGTTCGGCCTGGGCATGTACCTTGCCGCGCTGCTGCTGGCCGCGGTCCACGCAGGATGAGCGAGAATCCGTGGGGTCACCGGCAACAGGAACATCCCAACATGGAAGCACCCAATCCCTTCACTGATGGCATGCCGCTGCCGTGGGCGTGGCGGGAAGCGTTGGCCGATGCGCGCATCGAGCGGCAGTCGATCGGCGTGTCGCGTGCGGATGTTGCACGCGTGCATCGGCCGGGCCTGGCCGATGCCTTCCTGAAATCGGAAGTGATCGACGCCTTCAGTGAGCTGGGTGATGAGATCGCGCGCCTGCGCTGGCTGCAGGCACAGGGACAACCGGCGCCGACGGTGATTGCCACTGCCGAAGAAGCGGGCCGGCGCTGGTTGCTGATGAGTGCGCTGCCCGGCCGCGACCTGGCCTCGTCGCCGGAACTCGCGCCGCAGCAACTGGTTGATCTGTTGGCCGACGCGCTGCGTGGCCTGCATGCGTTGCCGGTGCCAGCCTGTCCGTTCGACCAGCGACTGGCCTCGCGCCTGCAGGCCGCGCAGGCACGGGTAGAGGCGGGGCGGGTGGACGCCGACGACTTCGACGATGAGCGCCTGGGCCAGACGCCGCAGCAGGTCTTTGCCGAACTATGCGCCACCCAGCCCGACCATGAAGACCTGGTGGTCAGCCATGGCGACGCCTGCCTGCCGAACCTGATGGTGGCCGAGGGTCGTTTCAGTGGTTTCATCGACTGTGGGCGACTGGGCGTGGCCGATCGCTACCAGGATCTGGCGCTGGCCGCGCGCAGCCTCGTCCACAACTTCGGTGATACGCGCGGGGTCATGCCGCTTTTCCGGCGCTATGGCGCGGTGGCTGACGAGCGCCGGTTGGCGTTCTATCGGCTGCTCGACGAGTTCTTCTGAGTCCGCGCACGGCTGGCGATGGCCGCGCAGATCAGACCACCGACCACGCTCAGGTGCTCCAGTGCGAAGAACATCGCCAGCTGTTGTTCTGCGCCGTGCTTGGTCCAGAAGGTATGCACGATGGCGATGGTCAGCAGCATGAACACCGCCAGTGCGCCGCTGCCCAGCCAGAGCAGGCGATCAAGCAGCAGGCACAGTGATCCACCCAGCAGCACCACAGCACTGGCGATGTTGAAGAGCGCAGGCGGTTGCAGCGCGGCCGCCTGCATTTCTGCCACGCTGTTGTCCCACGCCAGCAGCTTGGCCAGGCCCGAGGACAGGAACACCACGGCCAGCAGCAGTCGGGCGAGGAACCACAGCACGCGGCTGTCGAGCAGGGTGGTGATCATCCGTGGCATGCAGGAACTCCGGGTTGGCATGGGCAGGCCGCGCAGCATCGGGCCTCAACCGCAGTTGAGGTCAAGGCTGGCTGAACCAAGCCCGGCAGTGGCGTGGTTGCCATCTTCTAAATGGACGAACGTTCGTTCATTATTTGCGTCATGAACCGAACCGACCGCAACGAGCAACGCATCGCGCAGATCCTGCAGGCCGCCCTGCAGTGTTTCCTCGTGAAGGGCTTCCACCAGACCAGCATGCGTGACATCGCGCAGGCGGCCGGTGTCAGCCTGGGCAATCTCTACAACCACTTCCCGGGCAAGGAAGCGATCATCCTTGCGGTGGCGGTGGCCGAGAGCGAAGAACTGGCTCCGCTGATGCAGCAGTTGGCGTCAGCCGACGGCGATCGCGCACAGGTGCTGGTCTTCCTGCGGGATTTCCACGCGCTGTGCCGGCAGCCGGAATGGGCGATGCTCGCTGTCGAGGTGCTGGCCGAGAGCGCACGCAATCCTGCCGTGGCCGAGGCGTTTGCGGAAAACCGCAGGCGGCTGCAGCAGGCCCTGGCTGACGCGCTGCAACGGGTGGCGCAGCGCGAACGGCGACGCCCCGTGCTGGCGCCGGCAATGCAGGCGCAGGTGCTTCTGGACGCCATCGAGAGCGATGCGCTGCGGCGTGGGCTCGGCGAAGCCGAGGGTGCCGATGATGCATCGCTGGATCTTGGCCTGCTGGCGCTGCTGCTCGGGGCACGCGCATGAGCGCTGCCGACCGGCGATTGCATGGGCTGGATCTGGCACGCTACCTGGCGCTGGCCGGCATGGTGCTGGTCAACTTCCGGTTGGCGATGGCGGTTCCCGCAGAGGGCGGAGGTTGGCTGGCCGGCTTCTTCCATCTGCTGGAAGGCAAGGCCTCGGCGACCTTTGTCACCCTGGCCGGTCTTGGCCTGGTGCTGGCCACGCAGCGGCAGGAATGGGGGGCAGCCAGCGTGCAGACCTGGCGGCGTGCCGCGTTCCTGCTGGTACTCGGTCTGCTCAACCTGACCCTGTTCCCGGCCGACATCCTGCATTACTACGCGGTGTATTTCGCGCTGGCGGTGGTATGGCTGCGCGCGTCGCCGCGGGTACTGCTGGCCAGCATCATCGCTCTGGCGGCCGGTTCGTTCTGGGCGCTGCTGCACTGGGACTACAACCAGGGATGGAACTGGCAGACGCTGGAATACGCCGGTCTGTGGCAATGGCCGGGCGGGGCGCGCAATCTCTTGTTCAATGGGTTCCATCCGTTGCTGCCGTGGTTGTGCTTCTTCCTGCTGGGCATGTTGCTGGCACGTTTGCCGTTGGCGCAGCCGCGGGTGCAGCGTGGGCTGCTGGTGCTGGGCCTGCTGCTGATCGGCGCCGGCCACGGTGTGCAGCACCTCGCGCAGGGAACGCCCTGGCAGGCGTGGCTGGGAACGCAGCCGATGCCGCCGGGTCCTGCCTACGTGCTCACTGGAGCGGGTGCCGCCTGCAGCGTGATTGCCGCCTGCCTCTGGCTCACGCGTGTGCATCCGGGTGATTGGCTTGAACCGTTCACCGCGGCCGGGCGCATGACCCTGACTCTGTACGTGGGCCATATCCTGGTGGGCATGGGCACACTGGAAAGCCTGGGCCTGCTCGATGGCAGCGCATCGCTCGCCTCGGTGCTGCTGTGGGCACTGTTGTTCCTGATGGTGGCGACGGGGGCGGCATGGCTGTGGTCGTGGCAGTTCGCCCGCGGGCCGCTGGAGGCGGTGATGCGCCGTATCGCCGGCTAGTACTTTGGTCGCGTCGCACGATCTTGTGACGGACATGTCTGTGTCGCGGCGAACGCATCTGCGATAGTGGCGGCAGGTAATACTTTCCGCTTGCATCCATGTCATTCGCTTCGGCGCAGCATCTCGGCGAAGTCCTTCAACAATCCTATGGGATCACGGCCACCGCCGTGGTGCCGCGTCCGGTGGGCGCCGACGCCAATGCCAGTGTGTATCGCATCGATGCACGGCACGGGCAGTGGTGGTTGAAGTGCCGCACCTACCAGGTGGATCCGGCGGTCTGGGACAGCCTGCATTGGCTGCGTGGCACGCTGGGCATCGATGAAATCGTCGCGCCGTGGCCGGCGCTGACCGGTGGCGCGTCGGTACAGCGTTGGGGCCTGCAGTTCACCCTGTTCCCCTACATTGAAGGGCAGTCCGGATTCGAGGCGGCATTGAGCCGCGTGCAGTGGCAGCGGCTCGGCGAAGTGCTGCGGCGCCTGCACCAAGCGCAACTGCCGGCGGAACTGCAGCAGGCGCTGCCGAGCCTGCGCTTGGAGACCGCGGCTCTGGAGACGGTCGGGCAATGGTTGGCCGGCGAGGGCCTGGCGGCCGCAAAGGATGGTCTGGGCCGTGCATTCGTTTCCGTATGGGACCGGCAGCACGCGCGCATCACGGCGTTGCATGCGCAGGCACTGCAACTGCACGCAGCATTGCAGGGGGTTCCGGTGGATCTGCACCTATGCCATACCGACCTGCATGCCGGCAATCTGCTGATGGGCAACGACGGCGGCCTGCACGTGATTGATTGGGATGGCCTGTCGCTGGCGCCACGCGAGCGCGACCTGATGTTCATCGGCGCGGCTGTTGGTGGGCGCTGGGGACGCGAGCATCCGCAGGGATTTGTAGAGAGCTACGGCAACGATCTTGGCGATCCGCGCTGGATCGCGTGGTATCGGCACTGGCGCATCCTGCAGGACCTGATCGAGTTCCAGCAGGTGCTGCTGGGCAGCGACGGAGAGGAGCGTTCGCCGCAGCTGCGCCGGCAGTCGCTGCACTATCTGGGCGAGCAGTTCGCGCCCGGCAATGTGTTTGACGCGGCGGAGCGGGTGTATCGCGCGCTGTAGATCCACGCCATGCGTGGATGGAATTTTCTACGATGAACTCTCGCGCTGCGCGATGAGTCGAGCATGGCTGCTCTTCGCGCCGCCATCGTTGATCAGGTGCGCAGGCAGCATCCACGCATGGCGTGGATCTACTCGGCGGGCTTGGCCGCAGAAGATGCTGCCGCGCTTGCGGCGCGCCGCGACAACACGGCTTCGCGATGCGCGATATAGGCATTGGCGGCGAGGATGATGCCGGCACCGATGATCGTCCAGCGATCCACCGTTTCGTTGAACAGCAGCCAGCCGCACAGTGTCACCAGTGGCAGCTGCAGGAAGCTGATCGGGGTCAGTGCCGAGACTTCGCCCAGGCGCAGCGCACGCGTCCACAGCAACTGGCCGATGGTGCCCAGTACGCCGGTGGCCAGCAGCCACAGCCAGGCCAGGCCGGTCGGCCAGACCCAGACGAACACCGCCGGGATCAACGAAAGCGGAACCCAGAACACGTAGGTGTAGAGCACCACGGTGTCTGCGCTGTCGATGCGGGTCAGCTGCTTGATCTGGATGGCCACCAGTGAGCTGAGCACGGCTGCGCTCACCGCCACCAGGCTGCCGGCGGTGAAGCCTGCGGTACCGGGGCGGACGATCACCAGCACGCCGATGAAGCCGACCACCACGGCGGCCCAGCGGCGCACGCGCACGATCTCGCCCAGCCACAGCACGGCGGCGATGGTGACGAACAGCGGCGTGGAGTACGACAGCGAGACCGCCTGCGCCAGCGGCAGATGGCCCAGCGCCCAGAACGCGCAAAGCATCGAACCCAGCCCGATCGCACTGCGCACGAAGTAGCGTGGCAGCTGCTGGGTCTTCAAGGGGGCGTGGCCGGGACGCAGCAGCATCGGCAGCAACGCGAGCAGGCCAAAGGCATTGCGGAAGAACGCCACTTCCTGGGTAGGCACGTAGCGCGTGGCGTAGCGGATCGCCACCGCCATCAGGCCGAACGCCAGGGTGCTGCCGAGCATCAACAGCGCCGCCCGCATCGGGGTGGCGCTGGGGGAGAGGGCGGGGCTGTTCACCACTGTGCGCCGAGCAGGCGGGGCTCCGGTTCGATCGGCACGCCGAACTTTTCCAGCACGGAGGCCGAGATGCGACGTGCCAGCGCCAGCAGTTCAGCGCCGGTGGCATTGCCGTGGTTGACCAGTACCAGTGCGTGGCTTGGCGCCACGCCGGCATCGCCTTCGCGGAAGCCCTTCCAGCCACAGGACTCGATCATCCACGCCGCCGAGACCTTGCGCTTGCCGTCCTGGTCGGACGGGAACACCGGCAGTTCGGGGAAGTGCTGCAACAACACGTCGACCTGTTCCAGTGGCAGCACCGGATTCTTGAAGAAGCTGCCGGCGTTGCCGAGCACGTCCGGGTCGGGCAGCTTGCGGCGGCGGATCGCGATCACCGCGTTGGCCACGTCCACCGCGCTCGGCAGCTCCACGCCCTGTGCCTGCAGTTCCTCGCGGATGCCGGCGTAGTCCATGCGCAGGTCGTGCAGCAGCGGCAGCCTGAGCTCGATGGCGGTGATCAGGTAGCGATCCGGCTGCTGCTTGAACACGCTGTCGCGGTAGGCGAAGCCACACTGTTCGTTGTCCAGCCGCACCCACGCCTGTTCCTGGCAGTCCCAGGCTTCCACGGCCTGGATGAACTCACCGACCTGCGCGCCGTAGGCACCGATGTTCTGGATCGGCGCGGCACCGGCGGTGCCGGGAATCAACGCCAGGTTTTCCAGCCCGGACAGGCCTTCCTGCAGCGACCACATCACCAGACCATGCCAGGGCACGCCGGCGCCGGCGCGGATCACCGCATGGTCGGCGCGGTGCTCCAGGAAGCTGATGTCACGGTTGCCGAACACCAGCACGGTGCCGGGCAGGTCCTCGGCAATCAGCACGTTGCTGCCGCTGCCCAGTACCAGCAGCGGGCCGCTGGCTACGTCGGGCAGCGCGAGTACTTCCGGCAGCAGCGCGGCATCGTGCAGTTCCAGCAGCTGCGCGGCGTTGGCCTGTACATGGAAGGTGTTCAGCGCCTGCAGCGGCGCATTGCGGGTGAGCGTCCAGCGCAGCGGGGCGTTGCCGTCGACGGTATCCATGGGCGCGCTCACAGTGGGGCCACCGCGCCGCGGCTCGGCGCTTCGCGGCGGCGACGGATTGCCTCCACGCATTCGGACACCAGTGCCGGGCCACGGAAGATCAGGCCGCTGTAGCACTGCACCAGCGCCGCGCCGGCGGCCATCTTGGCCACCGCGTCGGCACCGGACAGGATGCCGCCGACACCGACCAGCGGTACCGATTCGGGCAGGCGCGCGCGCAGGCGGCGCAGCACCAGCGTGGACTGCTCCAGCACCGGCGCACCGGACAGGCCGCCGGCCTCGTTGGCCAGCGGGTCGCCGGCCACCTTGCTGTGGTCGACGGTGGTGTTGGTGGCGATCACGCCGTCCACCTGCAGCTCGCCCAGCACGCGCGCGGCGGCATCGATGTCGCGTTCGTTGAGGTCCGGTGCCACCTTCACCAGCATCGGCACGCGGCGGCCGTGCCGGGCAGCCAGACTTTCCTGGCGCTCGCGCAGCTGGCTGACCAGCTGGCGCAGCGCGGTTTCTTCCTGCAGCTCACGAAGGCCGGCAGTGTTGGGCGAGGAAATATTGACCGTGATGTAGTCGGCCAGCGGGTACACCTTGTCCAGGCAGGCGATGTAATCATCGGCGGCCTGTTCGTTGGGGGTGTCCTTGTTCTTGCCGATGTTGATGCCGAGCAGGCCGCGACGGTTGCGTGCGCGTTCGACATTGCGTACCAGCACATCCACGCCGGCATTGTTGAAGCCCATGCGATTGATGATTGCGTTGTGCGCCGGCAGCCGGAACAGGCGCGGCTTCGGATTGCCGGCCTGCGGGCGCGGAGTGATGGTGCCGATTTCGACGAAGCCGAAGCCCAGCGCGAACAGCGCATCGATGTGCTCGCCATTCTTGTCCAGGCCGGCGGCCAGGCCGACCGGATTGGGGAAGGTCAGCCCGAACACCGTGCTGGGCATCGGCGCGATGCGTGCGGCCAGCAGCGGCGTGGTGCCGGTGCGATAGGCCAGGTCCAGGGCGGACAGGCCAAGGCCGTGGGCGCGTTCGGCGTCGAGCGAGAACAGGAAGGGGCGGGCAAGCGAATACATGCGTAGGTTTCAGTCCAGCGTGCCGAGGAAGGCTCGGGTTCGATATTCAAAAGCGACCTGACCGTCAACCGCGTGGGCAGCGAACAGGTCCTGCAGCGCAGCCAGCATCGGCGCATGACGCGGATGGCCTGGCTGTGGCGCGTAGGAAGAAGACAGCAGGCGCCCGCGCAGGGCGTCGGCGTCCAGATGCTGTACGTTCGGCAGCTCTACCATGCCGCGCAGGCCGGGGCCGAACCAGGCCTGCATGGTGGCGTCGTCCTGGTAGCGCTCGGCCACGGCGGTGTAGTCGGTGCCGTACTCCAGCAGAAGCTGCTCGTAGCCGATCAGGAACGGGCTGGCATCGAGCAGGCGCGAATTCCAGTAGATCAGGGCCTGGCCGCCGGGACGCAGGATGCGCAGCCACTCGGCGCGCACCGCCACCGTGTCGAACCAGTGGAAGGCCTGCGCGACGCTGACCAGATCGATGCTGGCGTCTGCCAGGCCGGTGGCCTCGGCGCGGCCGTCGACGGCGCGGAATTGCGGGTACTGTGGCGCCAGCCATTCCTCGGCCGCACCACGCATTGCAGCGTTCGGTTCGACTGCCACCAGCGGATGGCCGCTGGCCAGAAACTGACGGCTGGAGATGCCGGTTCCTGCGCCGATGTCGGCCACCAGAGCCTCGTGGCTGACGCCCATCGGACCGTGCAGCCAGTCCAGCAGGGCAGGCGGATAATCGGGCCGGTAGCGGACGTAGTCGGCGACGCGGCTGCTGAAGCGTTCAGTGCTGTCGGAGGCGGTCATGGCGTCAGTTCGACACCGCCGCCAGCCACGCCAGGCCACCGAAGAACAGGATGAAGACCAGGATGGCGGCAAGTACGGCGCCGACCATGACCCAGCCCAGCACCAGGCCGGTGACGGCCAGGCCATCGCCTTCCAGTTCATGCGGGCGGCGGCGGATCTCGGCGCGGGCCATGTGGCCGGTAATGATGGCCACGATGCTGGCCACGAAGGGCAGGACGGTCCAGCTGGCGATGCCCATGACCAGGCTGACCACGGCCAGGGCGCTTGTCTGTCGGGGTGCCACGCTCATCGGGGTCCTCCTTGGCAGTGTGCACATGATAGTGCGTCTGCCCGGGCAATCCCATGCCCGGCGGATACGATGGCAGGCGTCGACCTTGGTCGACGAACGGGATTTCAGCCATGGTAGGCGTCGACCTTGGTCGACGAACGAGGTGCCAGCCCTGGTAGGCGTCGACCTTGGTCGACGAAAGGCATGCCAACCAAGGTTGGCAGCTACCGTGGGCGGTGTCAGCCCATCAACACCTGGCCGCCATCCACGTTGAGCACGCTGCCGGTGACCCAGCGCGCCAGTGGCGAACACAGGAACAGGGCGGCGTCGGCGATCTCGCGGGGGTGGCCGAAGCGACCGAACGGGATCTTCGCCAGGGTGCCGTGGTACAGGGCGGGGTCTTCGGTACGGCGGCGGTCCCACAGGCCGTCGTCGAACGCGATCGAGCCTGGTGCGATCGCATTGACCCGGATCCGGTCCTTGGCCAGCGCGAGCGCCTGCGAGGTCGTGTAGTGCGACAGCGCGGCCTTGGCGGCGGCGTAGGGCGCACCACCGGGGCGCGGCTGCTGTGCGGCAATCGAAGAGAGATTGAGGATGCAGGCATCGCTGGACGCGCGCAGCCAGGGCAGGGCCAGGCGAGAGGCCCGAACGGCTGCCATCAGGTCGATCTGCAGGCTGGCGGCCCAACCATCTTCGTCGTCGGCCATGCCGTAGCCGGTGGCATTGTTGACCAGCACGTCGATGCCGCCGAGTGCATCGGTGGACGCCTGCAGCCAGGCCTGGATCTGGCCGGGATCGGCCAGATCGGCGGAAAACGTGTTCAGTTGGAAGCCCTGCGCCAGTGCATCGGCACGCAGGGCATCCAGGCCGGCCTGGCCGCGGGCGCAGACCGAGACCTGCGCACCGGCACCGGCAAACGCCAGCGCCATTTCACGACCAATGCCCTTGCTGCCGCCGGCGATGAGCACGCGGCGGCCGGTGAAATCGAGGGTCGGAGCCCCTGTGGGGATCCGGCCCTCCGCTGGGGTCAGATCCCCGGAGGGGCTCTGACCCGCAGACGTGTCCGCATCGTTTGCCATCACAGATCGAACTTGATGCCCTGGGCCAGCGGCAGCGAATCCGAATAGTTGATGGTGTTGGTCTGGCGGCGCATGTAGACCTTCCACGCATCCGAACCGGACTCGCGGCCACCGCCGGTGTCCTTTTCGCCACCGAAGGCGCCGCCGATCTCCGCACCGGACGTGCCGATGTTGATGTTGGCGATGCCGCAGTCGCTGCCGGCCGCCGACAGGAACTTCTCGGCAGTCTTCAGGTTGGCGGTGAAGATGGACGACGACAGGCCCTGCGGCACGCCGTTCTGCATGTCGATGGCTTCATCGATGTTGTCATACGGCATCACGTACAGAATCGGCGCGAAGGTCTCGTGCTGGACCACCGCGTCGCTGTTCTTCAGACCGGAGACAATGGCCGGCAGCACGAAGTTGCCTGCACGGTCGATGCGGGTGCCGCCGGTTTCGATGGTGCCGCCGGCCGCCTTGGCCTGGGCGATGGCATCGAGGAACTGCTGCACGGCGCCGTCGCTGTTCAGCGGGCCCATCAGGTTGGCGGCATCGGTCGGATCGCCGATCTTGCCTTCCACCTGCTTGTAGGCCTTGACCAGGGTGGCCAGCACGTCGGCGTAGATCGAGCGGTGCACGATCAGGCGGCGGGTGGTGGTGCAGCGCTGGCCGGCGGTGCCGACGGCGCCGAACACGATACCCGGCACGGCCAGCTTCAGGTCGGCGGTTTCGTCCAGGATGATGGCGTTGTTGCCGCCCAGCTCCAGCAGGCAGCGGCCAAGACGGCGCGCTACCTTCTCATTCACGGTGCGGCCAACCTGGGTCGAGCCGGTGAAGCTGATCAGCGGCACGCGGCGGTCATCCACCATCTTTTCCGACAGCGCGGTGCCAGCATCGTTGATCAGGAAGAAGATGTCCGGGAAACCGGCTTCGCGCAGGGCGTCGTTGCAGATCTTCATCGAGGCGATGGCGGTCAGCGGCGTCTTGTTGGACGGCTTCCAGATGCACACGTCGCCGCAGATGGCGGCCAGGAACGAATTCCAGCTCCACACCGCGACCGGGAAGTTGAACGCCGAGATGATGCCGACCAGGCCCAGCGGGTGGTACTGCTCGTACATGCGGTGGCCGGGGCGCTCGGAATGCATGGTGTAGCCGTACAGCATGCGGCTCTGGCCCACGGCGAAATCGGCGATGTCGATCATCTCCTGCACTTCGCCGTCGCCTTCCGGCTTGCTCTTGCCCATTTCCAGGGCAACCAGCGAACCCAGGGCGTCCTTGTGCTTGCGCAGTGCCTCGCCGCACAGGCGCACGGCTTCACCGCGGCGCGGGGCCGGCGTGGTGCGCCAGACCTTGAAAGCTTCCTGGGCGCGGGCGACGACGGTCTCGTACTCGGCCTCGGTGGTCGCGCGGACCTGCGCGATCGGCTCGCCGGTGGTCGGGTTGACCGGGGTGATCAGCTCACCGCTGGTCGTGCTCGACCACTCCCCGTTGCCCAGGTACGTGCCAGCGTTGATCGCGTCCAGGCCAAGGGACTTGAGCAGCTCGGAAGACATGCAGACTCCTGTGTTTCGTTACGTTGTTTGGCGCCATCGCGGGCAGGTGGGGGACGCGATGAACAGAACCGCCGATGGTAGCAGAGGGAGGTGGTGGGGCTTTGGTGCGGTGCGGGGTGGGGCTCGTGGTATGAGCCCGTCAACATGCTGACGCTGTTGCGGTAGCGGATGGCTCAATTGGACGCATATCGACGTATATTGATGCATTGCGAAATATTCAAAATTCGTAATAGTTGCAATGACTTAGGCTGTCATACGGCATTACGTTGAGCACGTCGCCTACTTGTAATTCCTATCTTTTGCTCCGAACTTCGTTCACAATTCCTCCACAATTAATTGACGAGATCTCGACATTTCCGTGCAGGCTGGGGAGTCCATGCACGTGACGACGAACGCTCCGGCGTCCGGTCGAGCAGATACTGGAGAAGTGCTTTGCTACATGGATCAGTAGAAGACCTTCCCGCAGAGCGGGCCCGGGCGGGCCGCCGCCGCGTCGAAGCCCGGGCTGCACTCGAGTTGGGGTTGCGCCTGGGCGATCTGTTGCTGCTGCCGGGCATGGCGGTGCTCTCCCACATTCTGATGGCGGGAACAGGGGCCCCTGATTCTTCCCAGCGCATCGTGTTCGGTGCGGTGATCCTCAGTGCCATCGTCTGCTTCTCTGTAGCGCCGGTTTATCGCAATTGGCGGATGCGTGGCCTTCTGGCTGATCTCTGGCTGCTGCTGCTGGCGTGGTCATGCACTTTTGCGCTGTTCTCGCTGTATGCCGTTCTGGTGGGCGTCGCCGATGCGATCCCGTCCCGTTGGCTGGTGGGCTGGTACGTTTCCGGGCTGGGTGCTATGGCCGTCCTGCGCGTGCTGCTGCGGGTGCAGTTGCATCGCCTGCGCTCTCGTGGGATGGATCGCGAGCGGGTCCTTCTGGTAGGGCTTCGTGCGCCAGCCCTGAAGCTGCACCGCCTGCTGCGTGGCAAGCCGGAGCTGGGCAAGGAAGTTATTGGCTACTTCGCCAGTGCAGGCGATATCGCCACCCGTCGTGGCGGTGATGCACCGCGCAGACTGGGCATGCTGGCTGAGGTCCCGCAGTACATGGACCAGCATCGGGGTGAGTTCGACCAGGTCTGGGTTTCGATGCCGATGGGGCATGCAGCTGCGATCAAGGACATGCTCAAGCAGATCGAGCGGTTCCCGGTGCCGGTACGCCTGATTCCCGATACAACAGGCCTGGGGGCGCTTAATCCCAGCGTGCACCAGGTGGGTGACGTGCCGATGATCGGCGTGCGGCAGGGCCTGGCGGATCATCGGTTCCGCCTGTTCAAGCGGGTCGAGGATATCTTCGTAGCGGGTGTGGCGGTGGTCCTGTTGGCGCCGCTGTTCGTCGTACTCTCTATTGGAGTGAAGCTGAGTTCGCCCGGGCCGGTGTTCTTCCGCCAGAAGCGTCACGGACTGGGTGGCAAGGAGTTCTGGATGCTCAAGTTCCGCTCCATGCGCGTGCATGCGGAGGGAGGGGGGCAGATCACCCAGGCCACGCGCGGTGATCCGCGAGTGACCCGTTTCGGGGCTTTCCTGCGCCGCAGCAGCCTGGATGAGTTGCCGCAGTTCTTCAATGTGCTGGGCGGAAACATGTCAGTGGTGGGGCCGCGACCGCATGCGATCCAGCACAACGACCACTATGAGCGAGTGATCGAGCGCTACATGCACCGTCACTACGTCAAGCCGGGTATCACGGGTTGGGCACAGGTGCATGGCTTGCGTGGCGAGACTCCGGAGCTGCGCTCGATGAAGAAGCGTGTCCAGTACGACATCGACTACATCAGGCGTTGGAGTCCGACGCTGGACGTGCGGATCATCGTGCTGACGGCTTTGAAGGTACTGGGTCAGAAATCGGCGTACTAGACAAGGCTTTTGCCTGGATGTGCCGGCACGCTCGTGTGGACGTGCCCGGGCGGCAGCAGCGGCCGGGCGCTGCATTTCCTGTATTGAAGAACTGATGGAAACCGTTGTCCGTGTTCAAGAATATTCTGGTTGTGTGTGTCGGCAACATCTGTCGCAGCCCGTCGGCTGAAGTGATGTTGCGCGAGGCTGTGAGGGGCAAGGGCATCACGGTGTCCTCGGCCGGCCTGGGGGCCCTGGTCAACCACGGTGTGGATGCCACCGCGCAGGCGCTGTTGACCGAGCATGGCCTGGATGGTAGTAGCCATCGTGCTCGGCAGATCGACCGCAGCACCCTGGGAGCCTCGGATCTGGTGCTGGTGATGGAGCGCAAGCACGTCCATCGCATCATCGAGATCGCGCCGGAGGCGTCCGGCAAGACCTTCCTGCTGGGCAAGTGGCAGTCTGATCGCGAGATTCCCGACCCGTATCGCCAGCAACGCACTGCATTCGAGCACGTCTACACGCTGATGGATGAGGGTGTGAAAAGCTGGGTGCGCTACCTCTGATAGCACAGGCCCCTTGAAGTTGCGCTGCAGACGAAAGGCCGGGAGCCGTCAGGCCCCCGGCTTTTCTCATTCCCCGACGTTGCGCAGATTGTCGTAGAAGAAGCGCTCATCGCGATCACCGGTCATGCCGTACAGGCCGTACTTGCGGCCGAGCATGGCACCGCCATCGCGGATCAGCGGATTCCAGTTGAAGGCCGCACGGCCACGCGTGGAGCGTGGCAGGAATCCATCGAGCGGAATGCTGAAGTAGATGCCCTTGTCGAAGCTGCCTTCACCGAAGTCGCGCGCCGAGACATTGGTCTTGGTCGCATACGCGCCCATGGTCACGCCGTTGTCGAATACGCGGGCCAGGTCCAGAGTGGCACCCTTGTCGGCGGCCAGGTACTGGCCGACCGATAGCGAGCCGATGATGCGTTCACGGGCGTCGAACGCGTAGTAGAGCGTGGCATGGCCGGTGGTGACGCGGTAGTCGCGCAGGCCCCAGTGCTGGTCGTAATCGCGCTGCTGGACCCGGTTGAGATTCGCCCCAACCGCCCAGCGCTCGCCGCTTGGGCGATACAGCAGTTCGCCGCCGACGCCGGCATACATCCACTCCAGGTAGCCCGCGTAGGCGATGCCATACAGGTCTGGTGCCAGCCGCCCCGCGATGTTGGCCTGCAGATTGGGCAGCATGATGTCAGAGGTGGTCAGGTACTGGCGGATGTCGGTACGCACGCGCGGCAGGCGGCTTGGGGCGTTGTACTTGAACTTGTGGTAGTTGTTGGTGACATCGGCACTGACGGTACCGGTCAGCCAGATGTTGTCGCGCAGGAACAGGCTGCCCGTATAGTTGGCTGCGATCTGGTACAGAATAAAGCCGTCGGGGCCGCCAAGGTTCTGCCGGTAGCCGATGTTGAAGCCGCCGCCGAACGGGTTGCGCGTGGGCGTGTACAGCGTTTCGCGCGCGCGCGTGTCAGGCGCGTGCAGTTCCGTGCTCCGCCGCAGTACGTCTTCGCTGACGGTGCCGTCCAGGTATCCCGCGAACGCTTCGCGGTTGATCGACAGATCGGCAATCGGCATGCCCACGCGAGTGGTGCGCAGGGTGAACCAGTTATAGTCATCGCCAGTCGTGTTGGCAAGAATGCGCGTGGCGCGTCCCAGGCCCTTGGCAGCATGCAGGTAGCGGGTCTGGTAACCGTCGACATATAGTTCGTCGCCGCGGCGCGAAATGCGTTCGACACGGAAGCCGGCATTGCGCTGCAGTTCGGTGCTGATCGCTGCCCAGTCGGTGCTGGTGGCAGGTGTGGTACCAGGTGCGGTACCAGGCGCGTCTTTGCTGGCCAAAGATGCGCGCTGATCGGCGGCGGCCGTCTCGGGCAACAGTCGCTGCGGTGGCGGGTCGAACGGCTTCGGTGCAGCAGGCGCATTGCCCGGGTTGCCACGCAAGGTGAGCGAGAACATCGCCGCGTCGCCGCGCTCCCAGGCTGCAGTCAGCTCTACATTGCGGTTTGGCACATAGACCAGACCCACGTTGATGGGCGTGCGCTGGCGCAGGTTATTGTTGCGGGGTTCGCGGCGGTAGTCGTTGCCGTCGTATTCGAATTTAAGCAGCAGTTCGTCCATCGGCATCTGGTAGGTGATACCGCCAAAGATGCCGACTGGGCCCTTGAACATGTTGCTCAGGCCAAACTTGCCGGATTGCGTGATGTCACTGTTGGCAATGGAGCGGCGGTCCTTGAAGCGATCATCGATGGCGCCGAGTGGATTGGAGAAATCACCGCGGTTGCCAATGTAGCCGGTGGCCAGTCCAATCGACGCATCGATCGGGCCGAAATTCTTGTTGGCAACCAGGTACTCGCTGGAGAAGAATCCGGTGCCACCTAGATCGCGCACACCAAAGGCAAGCTCAGGCAGCAGGCGTGATTCCTGCCACAGGCGCAGTTTGAAGTCGATGGACTTGTCCTTGTAATGCTGATCGCCGGCAACGCTGGGCCCGTACAACAAGTTATTGACATTAATGTAGCGGAATGATGCCTCCAGCCATGGGAACGGCTGCATGGTCAGGTTGTAGCGGGCGTACGGAGCGTTGTACGACGCCGTGAAGCTCAGGTCTCCGTCGCTCGCCATGCGCGCGGTAGGTGTCTGCAGAAGGCCAATCCCGCCCCATTCGTTGGCGGTGGGGGGCGGTGCCTCCTGGGCGTGCAGTGCGCAGGACAGCGACAAGGCAAGCGCGCTCAGTGTGAAACGGGCAGGGCGCATTGGGTGCGCGCGCAGGCAGGACTGGGTCATCACGGACTGACGGGTTGGGTGGCGATGAACGCGGCGAAATCGCTATTGAACAGCGGGTCGATACGCTTGATGAGAGAGGCACGCAAGGGTACGAAGACCGTACCTCCGGGCGCGACAGCCTGGAGATCCGCGCGGTTCCACAGGCCGATACCCAACTGCTGGATTCGCCCGTCGGGTTGGATCACGTAGATGTCGTTGCGGTCGGCCAGGGGGCCGGGGTGGCAGTCGCGCAGATAGTCGCGTGCATCGCGCTGCGGGATGTGGGGCAGCTCGCATTCCTGCCCCACTGCACCCATGACGGTGATCGTGCGTGGCTGCAGAGGGAGCCGCAGCCTATCGCCTGCGGCTAGCACCGGGTTGTTCGTGGGCTGCACCTGGATCAGTCGTGCGGCACCGGTGATGGGCGTCCGGCCGGTCGCCGGATGTGTCTCCAGCCAAGTCTGCAATGCCTGCGCGAGCGTCGCGACCTGTGCATCGGCAGACTGTGCCAGCTGCCCGGCGCCATACTGCAGCCCGGCGCGTAGCCGCACCTGGGCCTGCAGGGCTTGTGGGCGTTCGAGGCTTGTCCCCAGCAGGTAGGCGTCAGCGCGTGGACGAGCCAGCAGCAGCCCGTCGGCCAGACGGGCGCCGGCGCTCAGCTCGTACGCCCCGGTAGCTTCAGCGGCGCCCTCAATATGTATCTGCGCGGCCTGGGTGGCGCTGGCGGCAAACAGCGCGGCGAGGATTGCCGAACTGAAAAATCTGAACGTCATGGCTCAATCCTTGGCCGCGCGATAGGGTTTGAGCTGGGTCAGTTCTGCGACGCGACCGGGCGCCAGATGCTGTCGGCTCTTCCAGATGAAGCCGGTGGCTGGATCTGCCCAGTAGACATTGCGGCCACTCATGCCACTGCCCTGCAGCCGTTCGTCGAACCGCTGCAGGGTTCGGCGCGAACCAAGGATGTCGACCTGCTCCAGTGCGCCCCTGCTCAGTGTTCCGGTCACGGCGACGTCGACCTGGTAGGCGGGAACCCAGTCATAGCGGCGCTGCACCGTAACAGGTGTGGTCACGGTTCTGAGGTCATCGAAAGGTGATTGACCGATGATGCGGGCCCGCCATTGTTGCCCCTGGCCGCTGCCGCCCAGGAGTAGGCCATGTTGGTCCATCTCGAACACCACATGTGTACCTGCGAACCACTGCTGCCGGCCCGCATCGATGTAGCCCAGCACTGCTACCGCCACGATGTCAGGCGTGTCCACCTGCATCTGCGGGAAGCGATTGCTGGCGACGCCTTCTGCAGTTGCCTGTGCCGGTCGATGGGTAATCAGCCGGAAGGTGTCCACTGTGGAGCGGCTACCGGTAGTGCACCCGGTGAACAGCAGGACGGAGACGATGACCGGCAACAGTGCGCCACGGGTACGATGTGCTCGGCAGTGGCGGGTCGCCTCCATGCGAGCCATGTCAGTTGTCCTTGATTTCGGTTCCAGTACGCGCCGCGTTGTACAGGATGTTGGTGAAGGGCAGCAGTTGATTCACGAAACGATTCCAGCGGCTGACGCCGGCGGCGCCGACGAACACCACGTCGCCCGGCTGCACGTGGAACTGGCTCCCGGCGGCGAATGCGGTGGGCGAACGGGCTTCCAACTGGTAGACCATCGAGGGCAGCTGCTGCAGGTCAGTGCTTCCGCGGATGACATACACTGCGTTGCCGTTGGCTGTCTGCTGCAGTAGACCGCGCGCGCGTCCCAGCGCCTGGTTCAACGAGACATCGCCTGTGCGGAAGGCGTAGGCGCCAGGTTGATTGACTTCGCCCACCACGAAGATCTCTTTGCGGTCCAGGTAGGGCACGAAGATGGAGTCGCCATCCTTGAGGAGCAGTTGGCGGCCGCCAAACTCGCGGGCCAAGGTTTCCAGATTGATCGTGTAAGTGGTGCCTTCGCGGCTGAGCTGGATGCCCGACAAGTCGGCCTGCTGGTTGTCCAGTCCGGATTGGCTGATCGCGTCTGCCAGCGTCAGTGGCGAGGTGCTCAGAGCAATCGGCGAGGATCGCTGGGCTGCGCCTGTCACCCAGACCCGTTGGCTGCCATAGGTGAGGACGGATACGTCCACCTGGGGCGATTCCACGTACTTGGCCAAGCGGGCGCTGATCTCCTCGCGGAGCTGCATCGGCGTCTTGCCGGAGGCTGTGACCTTGCCGATGTATGGGTAGAACATCGTGCCGTCACTCTGCACAAGGCGCCCTGCCAGAGCGCCCTGCTGCTGGGGGCCGGCCGGCACGGTCAGTTCCGGGTGATCCCATACGGTGACATAGAGAATGTCGCCGGCGCCGACCGTGTACGGTGCAGGCTGGTAGTCGAACAATGCAGCTGGCAGTGAGTTCTGCGTCCGCGCGGCGTTTTCCTGCGCGATCAGCTTCGGCGTGATGGTGACGATTTCCAGCTGACCATCGCCGCTCTGGCGATCAACGGCGACGTCGCTGCGGCGCAGGTGCTGTCCCGGCGCAAGCGCACAGCTGGACAGTGCCAGTGCGGTCAGCGCAGCGGCAAGAAGGCGAGGGGTGATCTTGTTCATGAGAATGAGAGTCTGGCAGGCATAAAAAACCCCCGCCGGGCCGCGCCCGGCGAGGGCCTGAGTGATACGCAGCGCGTTGATCAGCCGCCGGTACCGCCCGTGCCGCCGGTGCCGCCCGTACCACCGGTGCCGCCAGTGCCGGGACCGCCCGGGCCCGGGCCACCCGGATCGGTGCCACTGCCACCGTCATTGCTGCCACTGGTGCTGTCGCCACCAATGCTGTAGGCAACGGCAGCGGCGGCCACGCCAATCACGGTGGTGCCGACCACGGCAGCGGTCGAGACGCCAGCGGCTTCTGCTCCGGCAACTTCAGCCGCAGTAGCCTCCGTGCCGGCCGTAGCCTGCGCTTCCTGCGCGAAACTCATCATCGGGGAGGCGGACAGGGCCGCCAGTGCCACAACTGCGATCGTCTTCTTGAACATGGGAGGCCTGCTCCGTCAGGGAAAATTCCTTTCCCATGTTCGGTGGATGAATCCTTGCTGTCAAGGTTTGTGAAAACTTCGTATCTAATGATGGTCTCTGATTGGCGATGAACGACTGTGTAGATCTTGGCGTTCGAATGCGCTTTCGCGACCGGACATTGCCTTCGCAGCGGCCTTCACGAGGTCATGGGTGTGCAAGTCTGCAAGCGATATCGGGGTGATGGTGGCGGCGGCAATTGCCAGCAACGCGGCGCGGCCGCGCACGGCGAGAGTGTTGTCCAGCGTCTGTACGCCGTGCAGCACCCAGGCCGACGCGGCCAGGCCGAGGCTGAGTCCTATAATGATCTCGGACGGAGAGTGTGCTCGCAAAGGCAGGCGAGAGCAGCCGATCGCGACCGCAAGCCCCGCGCCGGCGACGGTCCAGGCCCGCAGGTGTCGGCTGCGGCCGCTTGCCAGCAGCCAGAAGACCACGGGATAGAGCACGCTGGACATGGCGGCATGCCCGGAGATGCCAGTGAAATCCAGATGCTCCAAGCCGAAACCCCAGCCTATGAAGGCGATTTTGCTGGCCAGTGTGGTCGCGGCGACCACCATGATGGCCACAGCCCAACGCCACAGTAGGTGGCGGTGAGACGCTGACAGGAACAAGGCCAGTACAGCGGTAAGCGGAAGCAAGGCGCGGCTGTCGCCGAGTGCAGACAGGCTCTCCCAGAAAGTCATCATGCAGTGAAGGTGTAAGTGCAGCGGGTAGATGTGTACAGAATACTGATGCTGGGCATCCTGCAGAACGCCCCGCGCTTGGTCCATTCAGCCAGACGAGGTATCCTTCCTCGCTGCAATGGCCCCGTAGCTCAGCTGGATAGAGCGTCCCCCTCCTAAGGGGAAGGTCGCCCGTTCGAATCGGGCCGGGGTCACCATAAATCAATGGCTTGTGCTATTTGGCAGGCTTGCAGAGTTTCTTGAAGCGCCATTTGTTCCCACAGGCGCGAGAAGCCAGCCTTGTGTGGAATTTCGCTGCGCTGATGGTGTGAGCCTCCGCTCATTTCAGATGAGCCCGCAGCAGGTCCTCGAGGTTGTTCCGCACTGTGTTGACCTCAAGACTGAGGCGGTAAGCCTGCATTGCGTGGCCCCAACGGCAGGTGTGGCGGAATGGTGCCGATGTTCCACTCCGTCCGGGTCATCCTCTCTGGGGAGACTTGCACTGTGGTCATCTATCCCGCTTTTTCTCACGAAGGGTGAGGAATGCGGCAATTGCGCTTGCAGCGACGCCGAGCAAGAAGCCGAGGACCATTCCGTCGAACCAACTCAAGCTCGCCACGTTGCCCCCATGCAAAGATTGATGCGCGAATAGCGTTCTGCTGCTTGTGTTGTACTGCGAAGGGGAAAGGTATGGCCCCGGGCTTTCGCGGGCCTTACAGAGAACGATTCGCGTCTTGATATTGCGAATGTCAGGTGATCTGCAGCAACAGATCCTCACTGTTATTCCGCGGCGCGTTCACCGCGCGGCTGACGCGGTAGGCTTCCATCACGTAGCCAGAACGGCACTGCGGCCAGATAGCTGCCATGTGTTACACCGGCCAGATCATTGCTGTCTACCGGGACCTGGTGCGGATGACCGACCAAATGGCAAAGCCCCCACGCGAACGGAAGCTTGCTTGGATCTGCGGTGTTCTAAGAACCAGGCTTTGCTACTTCCCGATAGTAATTGGCGCATATGCAGGTGAGTGAGCCTTAGCCCAATCCAGGACCGAGGTGGCTTAGACGGACCCTCCAGGCGCGCATGAGCAGCGCCGCGTCGGCGTCCAGTCCGAACGACTCAGGCAGATCGTTGCTGCGTTCGCAGGATCTGCGACCGCCGGTCGCATCTTTGAATCGGACCGAAGTCATCATTCGTCGCCCCTGCATGGCAGCCACTCTCCGGGCTTCTACAGCAACCCCAACCCGCCCAGCACCGCCGACACCTCCTCGCGCTCATCGCCCCGCAGCCCCTGCAACGGCAGTGGCAGGCAGTCCTCGCCGCACAGTCCCAGCAGCGCCGCCGCGCAGGCCATGACGCGAATCCCACCAAACCGGTCATACAGCGCCCATAGCGGTGCCAGTCGTGCGGAGAGGGCAGTGGCACCCTCGGCATCGCTGTTACCCGCGGCCCGCATGATCTGCAGCGCAACCTCGGGGAACAGCCCCGCGGTCACCGAGTACCAGCCATCGCACCCTGCCAGCAGCCCTCGCACCGCAGAGGCATCTCCGCTGATGCCCAGCGTCACATGCGCAGGGATGCTTGCGCGCAGTGCCGCGACACGTGCAACTGCCTCCGCCGTGTCATCGGCCAGGCGCGGAATCTTGATCGAGGCGATGTTGGGCAGCGCGGCGATCCGGCCATGCAGTGCATCGGTGAAGCGGAAGTGCGTGGTGCCCGGGTTGTCATAGACGCAGATGGGCGTGCGTACCGCCGCGCATACCGTTTCGAACAGCGCTTGCACCTCATGATCCTTCAGGGGCTGGTAGGACACGGGGGCGAGCAGCAGGCCTGCAGCACCCGCATCTTCGGCATCCAGCGCCAGTTCCAGTACATCGCGGGTACGCAGTGCACCGATGCCGGCGATCACGGGTACGTCTCCGGCGTGGGCCAGTGCTTCGCGCAGCACGCGCTTGCGCTCGGGCTTCTCCAGATAGGCGTAGCTGCCGGTGGAACCCAGGACGCCCATCGAGTCAACGCCGGAACCCGCCAGGCGCTCGACCAATCCGGCAAACGATCGAAGGTCGATGCCCGATTCTGTGAGGGGCGTAAGTGGGAATGCGCTGAGGCCTTGGAACATGGTCATCTCGAGAGGTGGGTACGTGGGCATTCGGGCGCGGCGGCTGGACGCCAGGAATTGTTTATTGTCCTATGACAAATCTCAAGTGCCGCCGTGCAGCGTGAGCACTTGGCACGAATCACGCACCATCAACGCCATGAACCTGCATCTTCGCCCCGTCCAGCCTTCGCACTACGCCACCGTCGCCAGCTGGCCCGAATCAACCGAGGCCACCCAGCGCTGGGCGGGCCCCGGCGTGCCATTTCCACTCCCGCCGGAACGGTTCGCACAGGTGCTCGAACTTGCGAAGCGCCCCGGGTGGGTGCTGCTGGAAGGGCCAGGCCTCTGCGTAGGCTTCGGCCAGTACTGGACGACCGGCGCCGGTACCGCACACCTCGGCCGCATCATTGTCTCCCCGCGGGCACGCGGGCGCGGCCTTGGCCGGCTGCTCATGCAGGCCTTGAGTGCACAGGCCCTGCACGAAGACGCTGTGCGGCACCTCACCCTGCGCGTCTATCGCGACAACACGGCCGCCGTGGCCCTATACCGCGATCTCGGCTTCCAGCAGGTCGAAGCGTCTTCGACGCCAGAACTTCTGTTCATGCGGCGCACGTCGGGCTGAATCCTGCTCAGGCCGGTGTGACCGCCTGCAGGGCACACCATTGCACGCGGGTGATGCGGCTGATGTGCTCGGTGCGGTAGTCGCCAAGGAAGCTGTTGAACTTGTTCACTTCGGTATGGTGATGCTGGAAACCGCATTTGCTCTGTGCCGTGAGTGATTGCAGGTTGTCGGCGAAGTAGCCGCACCACAGCGCTTCCAGCTCCAGCCGCATGAACGCATGCCGCATCACTTCGCGCACCGCTTCGGGGACCAGGCCCCGGCCCCAGTACGGTACGCCGATCCAGTAGGCGATCTCGCCTTCGCGGTCGCTGATCTCGAAGTTGCTGTCAGCGCCGATCAGGATGCCGACACAGCCGATGGCGCGGCCGTCTTCGCGGTTCTGCAGTGCGTAGACTTCCGGCTGGTTGAAGACGGTGCGGATGATTTCGGTACTTTCCTCGATGCTGGTGTGGATCGGCCAACCGGCGATCGGCCCCACCCGCGGGTCGCGGGCGTACTCGTATAGATCTGCGGCGTCGGTGTCGTGCCAGGGGCGCAGGATCAAGCGTTCGGTGTGCAGCTGCATGTCGATTCCAAGGAGACAAAGAGAACGCACAGGCTAGGTCGCCAGGCGCGGCTGGCCCAGGGCGGGACCTTGATGGTTTCGGTACTTTTCACAACTCATGGGCGTGGCTGGGTATGCTGGGGCCTGGAATACAGCCGGATCGGCCCATGGATCGCGTACCCCAGCTTCTGGATCAGGACGAATCCCTGCGCCTGGAGGTCAGCACGCTGGCCGAAGGGCAGGGTGTTCCGCTGTCGTTCGGGCACGCC
This sequence comes from Stenotrophomonas sp. ATs4, assembly GCF_051861585.1. Classification (NCBI taxonomy): domain Bacteria; kingdom Pseudomonadati; phylum Pseudomonadota; class Gammaproteobacteria; order Lysobacterales; family Lysobacteraceae; genus Stenotrophomonas; species Stenotrophomonas sp. ATs4. The sequence goes on from NZ_JBLYPK010000006.1 coordinate 76,643, forward strand.
TACCTGGCGGTGCTGGTATGCGTGTCCGGTCGCGCGCGCTTTGCCCTGAACTTCCGCGAGGTGGCGGTGCAGCGGCATGACGTGCTGGTGCTGGCAGAGGACACGCTGGCGCTGCTGCGGCAGCGCTCACGCGGGTTCGCCGTGGTGGTCTGCCTGATGCCGAAGGTGCTGGCATCGGAAGTGGCCTATGTGCTGCCAAATGCATTGTTCCAGTTCCTGCACGAGCAGCCGCATTGCGTGGTGTCACCCCTGGACGTGCCGCTGCTGCAGGGCTGGTTGCAACAGTTGATGGATGCACAGCACAACGGCGGGCGCTATCGACATGTGATGCTGCGCAGCCTGCTGCAGACCTTTTTCCTGAAGATGGCTACGTTGCTGCCGAAACAGAAGCGCGCGCCCGCGCAGGTCGGCCGGCGCGAGCGGCTGGCCTGGAACTTCTGGGAGCTGGTGGGCCAGCGCAGCACGCGCCAGCGCGACGTGCAGTCCTATGCGGAAGCGCTGTGCATCACCCCGTTCTATCTTTCGCAGCTGACCCGCGAATGTTTCGATGAAACCCCGAAGGCACTGATCGATCGCCAGGTGGTGCTGGAGATCAAGGCGCTGCTGACATATAGCGAGTTGCCGATTGGACGCATTGCCGAGCGTCTGCAGTTCGAGGATGCGTCGTATCTGTGCCGGTACTTCCGGCGGCATACCGGTCAGTCGCTGACCGGTTACCGTCGTGCGGGGCAGGGAGGCACTAGTGCGATACGAACAGCGGCGCCGGCACTTCGGCCAGCAGGTCCTCGGTGACCCCGCCGAGGACGCGTTCTACCACCCTGCTGCGGCTGTAGGGGCCCAGCACCAGCAGGTCGGCCTCGGCATCAAGCACATGCTGGCGGATGGTTGCGGCGATGCCGCCCTGGCTCGAACTGATCGCCTGTATTTCCACGTCGACGCCGTGCCGGGCCAGATGCTGGGCCATGTCGGTCCCGGGCGAGCCTTCGGTCTTGGGTGTGTCGACCATCAGCAGGTGCACGGCCTGCGCGCGGGCGAGCAGCGGCAGTGCATCCGCGACCGCCCGTCGCGCCTGTTTGCTGGCGTTCCAGGCCACCACGATGCGTCGGCCGACCTGTTCGCCGCGCCAGTGTGGCGGAACCAGCAGCATCGGCACGCCGGTCTGACGCAGCGTACCCAGTGGATGCCAGCCGCTGGGCGCGCCGGGCGTGTGCGGGTAGCCGGCGATGATCAGATCGCAGTAGAGCGATTGCAGGGCCAGGTCGGCGCCACCCAGATAGTCCGAGACGATCCGAAGTTCGGTGCTGATCCGCAGCGGTTCGGACAGCACGCGCAGGTTCTGCATCAACTGCGCGGTACAGGCGGCGTCGGCTCGCGCTTCATGGTCGAGCGCGGCAGCAATGCCGGCGCCACGGGCGAAACCACTGGCGATGTCGGTGGGGTGCTGGGCGGTGGAGACCGCGACCAGGTGCGCCTGCTGTGCCTGCGCCAGGTGAGAGGCGATTTTCAGTACGCGCTGCCCGGTGTCGCTGGCATCGAACAGTACGGCGATATCGCGTAGCGGATGCAGCATGGCCTTTCTCCTTCGATGCCTGTGGCGCGTTCCCTGCAATGCACCGACCCGGGTGCACCGGACGCACCTCCCTTGTAGCGCATTCGTGTTTCGAGTGAATCATTTTTGATTCAGTTTATTAATTAATGATTCATGCTAGCGTGAGTGCATCCCGAATCAGGCTTTTCCATGCGACCTGCCGCAGCACGCACTCGCCGCGATCTGCACCACGCTCTGGCGGCCACACTGGTCAGCCATCCGCGTTGCACGCTCAGTGAGTTGGCGCGGGGAGCGGGCATCAGCCGCGCGACCCTGTACCGGTTCGCGCCGAACCGTGAGGCGATCGATGAAGCCCTGTTCGCTGCCGGTTTCGAACGCCTGGAAGCGGCGGCGGTGTGGTTCGACGACGAGAGCGCCGCTCGGCACGTGCTGGAGCAGGTCACCGTGACACTGCTGGCGGACTGGGAGCTGGTGACGCTGCTGTTCGCGCGGATGATGGAAGAGCAGCAGCGGCAAGGGGATCTGCATCTGCTGCCTGAGCGCTGGGCGCCGATCGGCGAGCGTTTCGAGGCGTTTTTCCTGCGAGGACAGAAAGCCGGCGTGTTCAACGTCGAGTTCAGTGCGGTGTGGTTGGCCGATTTCTACTGGACCTGTTTCTACGGCATCACCTGGTCGCTCGCGCGCGGTCGGCTGGCGCCGGCGATGGCCTCATCCACCCTGCTGGCCTCGTTCCAGCACGGCGCGATGAAGGGGTGAGCCTGCTGGCGGACCCCTTGCTGCGACTGCCTTACACCTGCTTCAGCAGCTCTACCAGTTGGCGCAGGCGATAGGGCTTGGGCAGGAACTCCACCTGTTCCGGCAGCGGCGGCAGCTGCGAGCGGGCATAGCCGGATGACAGGATCATCCGCGCCTGCGGTTGATCGCGCGCGACGTGTTCGCTGAGTTCAATGCCGGACATGCCGTTGGGCATGCTGATATCGCTGAACACCACGTCGAAGCGCGCTTCACCCTTCAACAGCGCGGCCGCTTCGTGTGCATCCGCAGTCGTCGCCACGTCGATGCCGAAATCGCGCAGGGCCAGGCCGATCATTTCGCGAAGATCGGTCTGGTCCTCCACCATCAGTACGCGGATCGGGTCATCGGTCATGGGCAGGTTCCTCCGTTGCGGGGAGCAGCAGGCTGACCGTGGTGCCGACACCGGGCGTGGTGGACACGTCGACGAAGCCGCCGCTCTGGGTAGTGAATCCGAACACCTGGCTCAGGCCCAGCCCGCTGCCCTTGCCGATGTCCTTGGTAGTGAAGAATGGCTCGGTCGCCCGTTCGGCGATGTCCGCCGCCATGCCGTGGCCCTCGTCGCAGACGCTGAGGGTGACGTAGCCACGTTGCATCGTGGTGTCCGCGTCCGGATCGAGGCGATGCTCCAGCGCGGTGCCGACCAGGATGCGGCCGCCGTCGACGGTGGCCTCCACGGCATTGGCCACCAGGTTGGCCAATGCGGTCTGCAACTGCATCGCATCGGTGCTCACCGGTGGCAGATCCGGCGTGAAGCGGACTTCGAGCGCAACCGAGGGGGGGCAGGCGCGCTGCAGGTCGGGCAGCCACTGCCGCACCAGTGCGTTGATGTCCACTGGCTCACGGATCAGGGTCTGCCCGGTGCTGAAGGCCAGCAGCTGGCGGGTCAGCAGGGCGCCGCGGTCGGTGGCCGACTGTGCGGCATCCAGCAGTTCGGCTGCGCGCGCGTCGTCACCACTCACCCGCAGCGACAGCAGGTCCAGCGCGTTGCCGATGGTGGTCAGCAGGTTGTTGAATTCGTGCGACAGCCCGCGGCTGAGACGGCCAACGGTCTCGAACTGTTGGGTATTGCGAAGTGCACGTTGGGCATCACGCAGCAGCCGCTGCGCCTGCCACTGCTCGGTGATGTCGCGGGTGATCTTGACGAAGCCGAGGAGTTCGCCGGCTTCTACGACCGGCTCGATGACCACGCTGGCACGGAAAGAGGATCCATCGCGGCGCACCCGCCAGCCTTCACTGGAAACATGGCCCTGTTGCGCTGCGAGGCGGAGCAGGCGCAGGGGTTCACCGGCGTCGCGATCGGCGGCCAGATAGAAACGGTCAAAGTGCGTCCCGACCACTTCGTCGGCTGAATAGCCCTTGATGCGCTCTGCGCCCGGGTTCCAGCTGCAGACGATGCCAGCGGGATCAAGCAGATACAGCGCATGGTCGCGCACACTGTCGATCAGCAGTCGCAGTTGGCGGGAAGGGTCCGTCAGCACGGACGTCGTAGAAGCAGCTGCGTCCACGTAGAAATGAGCATTACCCCTGAGAGGGACGTGAAGCTAGGCAGTGCAGTGTGAAGGATGCGTGCAGGCGCGGCGCGTGCCAATGGTCCTGTGCGGCTGAATACGACACGGAGTACCATCTCCCACCCCCTGCCTTCTGGAACTGACCTGCATGCGTCCTGGTGCGACTGCGCGTGACCGCTGGATCTGGATGACATCCGCTGCGCTGCTGGCCGCGACCATCGCGCTGGAGCTGGTGGTGCCGCTGGGTTATGCGGTATGGCTGGCTTACTTCCTTGCCGTGGGCGTGACGGTGTTCCAGCGCAGCGCGCGGGCACCGTTCATCGTGGCGGTGCTCGCCTGCATCTTGTTGATCGTCGGCTACAACGTCGCCCCGGCCAGCTCCAACTCGGCGTTCTCGTTCGTCAATCGCAGCATCGGCGGTGGCGCATTCCTGATGATCGCGCTGATCGTTTCCCGTGCCATCCAGGCCCGGCGCCAGGCGATGCGCGCGTTGTGGCTGCAGGAGGCCGAGAACGCGGTGGCGATGAGCCTGCGCGGCGACCTCGGGCCGGAGCAGATCGCCGACGCAGCGGTAACCCGCCTGGCGGAGCAGCTGCGCGCCGACGTGGGTGCGGTCTATCGGCTGGAGGGCGGACGGCTGCAGTTGACCGGTGGCATGGCCCTGCCATCCGGCACGCCCGCCTCCCTGTCGTTGCAGGAAGGGCTGGCCGGGCAGGTCGCGCGCGATGAACGCATCCGCCACCTGCACGGCGACGAGGCCGCAGTGCTTGAGCTGCAGACCAGCCTGGGCAGGTTGCCGGTGCGCGAACGGATCCTGGCACCGATCAACAGCGATGGCGGAGTGGTGGGGGTCATCGAACTGGGCCGGGCCCGGGTCGGTGATCAGCATGGCCTTGACGACGAACTGCTGGAGCGTTGCGCCGACACCATCGGCATGGCTCTTCGTGCGTCGTTGCTGCGGGCGCAGCTGGTGGTCCTGCTGGAAGAGTCGCAGCGCCAGGGCGAGGAACTGCAGGCCCAGCAGGAAGAACTGCGCGTGGCCAACGAGGAACTGGAAGAGCAGAGTCGCAGCCTGCTGCAGTCGCAGAGCCATCTGGAAGAGCAGCAGGCCGAGCTGGAGCAGAGCAACGTCCAGCTGGAAGAGCGCACCCATGAGCTGGAGGCGCAGAAGCAGGCGCTGCTGGTTGCCCAGGGCCAGCTGATCCGCAACAGCAACGAGCTGGCGGCCACCTCGCGCTACAAGTCCGAATTCCTGGCCAACATGTCGCACGAGCTGCGCACGCCGCTGAACAGTTCGCTGATCCTGGCCAAGCTGCTGGCCGACAACAAGGACGGCACGCTGACCGAGGAGCAGGTGAAGTATGCGCGCGCGATCCTGTCGTCCAACAACGACCTGCTGGCGCTGATCAACGACATCCTGGATCTGTCGCGCATCGAGGCCGGCCATGTCGAGCTGGCCGATGAAGTAGTGGTGGTGGACAGCGTACTGCAGCGCCTGCGCGAGACCTTCGAGCCAATGGCGCGGCAGAAGGGCCTGGCCCTGCAGCTCGAGGCCGATACGCTGGCACCCAGCCAGCTGGTGGCCGATAACCAGCGCCTGCAGCAGATCCTGAAGAACCTGCTGGCCAACGCGTTGAAGTTCACCGAACACGGCAAGGTCAGCCTGCATGTGCGTGCGGGCGGCAATGGACGCATTCGCTTCGAAGTCTGCGATACCGGCATCGGCATCGCCCGTGAGCAGCTGCAGGTCATCTTCGAGGCGTTCCGCCAGGCCGATGGCAGTACACGTCGCCGCTACGGCGGCACCGGCCTGGGCCTGTCCATTTCACGCGATTTGGCGATGCGCATGGGGGGTGACATCCAGGTTGACAGCGAACCCGGACGTGGCAGCTGCTTCATCCTTGAGCTGCCGCTGCAGGGCGCACCGGCATCTGAGGCTCCCCAGGTGGCAGCTGCGGATGCTGTGTCGCCGCCCATGGTGGCACCGGCACCCGCGCGCGTTGTGGCGACGCCTGTGGCTGCGCCGCCTGCGCCCCTGGCACCCGCCAGCGTGGCTGATGACCGTGGCCGCCGGCAACGCGCCGGCCGGCTGATCCTCGCGGTGGAGGACGATGCCACCTTCGCTGAGGCATTGGTGGTGCTGGCCCACGAACTGGACTTCGACTGCGTGGTGGCCAGCACGGCTGAAGAGGCTCTGGCGCTGGCTGCCGAGCTGCGCCCGAACGGCATCCTGCTCGATATCGGCCTGCCCGATGTGTCTGGCCTGAGTGTGCTGGAGCGGCTGAAGCGCAACCCGGACACGCGGCACATTCCGGTGCATGTGGTTTCAGCGATGGACCGCAGCCAGGTGGCGCGTGAGTTGGGCGCGATCGGCTTCGCGATCAAGCCGACCACGCGTGAGCGTCTCGCAGCGGCAATCGAGCAGCTGGAACAGACCAGCCAGCGTGATGTGCGCCGCCTGCTGATCGTGGAGGACGACAGCGAGCTGCGCCACAACCTGGAACTGCTGCTGGGCCGCGAGCAACTTCAGATCATCGCTGTCGGCACCCTGGCTGGCGCGCTGGAGCAGCTGAGCATGGTTACCTTCGACTGCATGGTGATGGACCTGTCGTTGCCCGATGGCAGTGGCTACGACCTGCTCGAACACATGGCCGGTAATGATGATGTCGGCTTCCCGCCGGTGATCGTCTACACCGGCCGTGCGCTCAACCGCGAAGAAGAGCAGCGCCTGCGTCGCTATTCGAAGAGCATCATCATCAAGGGTGCGCGTTCGCCGGAGCGCCTGTTGGACGAAGTGACCCTGTTCCTGCACAGCGTCGAGGCCAGCCTGCCGAGCGATCAGCAGCGCCTGCTGCGCGAGGCACGCCGCCGCGACACCGTGCTCGACGGCCGTACCGTGCTGCTGGCCGAGGACGACGTGCGCAACATCTTTGCGCTGTCCAGCGTGCTCGAGCCGCTGGGTGTGACCCTGGAAATCGCGCGCAATGGCCAGGAGGCGGTTGATCGCCTGGCCGAGCGTGAGGTCGACCTGGTGCTGATGGACATCATGATGCCGGAGAAAGATGGCCTGGCGGCGATGCGCGAGATCCGCGCGCAGCGCCACCTGCAGGACCTGCCGATCATCGCGCTGACCGCCAAGGCGATGCCGGATGACCGTGAGCGCTGCCTGCAGGCCGGTGCCAACGACTACATCTCCAAGCCGATCGACGTCGACAAGCTGGTTTCCCTGTGCAGGGTCTGGTGCTCGCGGCAATGAACGAGCAGGCGCTGTTCGATCTTGAGCTGAAGGTGTTGCTGGAGGCGCTGTACCAGCGCTACCACTACGACTTCCGCAGCTACGCGGTGTCCTCGCTGCGGCGACGCATCGGCCAGGCCATGCAGCGCTACGAATGTGAGCGCCTGTCGGACCTGCAGCATCGCCTGCTGCACGAGCCGGAGCTGTTCGCCCAGGCCATGCAGTTCTTCACCGTGCAGGTTTCGGAGATGTTCCGTGACCCGGCGTATTTCCGTGAACTGCGCGAGCAGGTGGTGCCGGTGCTGCGCACCTATCCCTCGGTGAAGCTGTGGGTGGCCGGTTGCAGCACCGGAGAGGAAGTGTGGTCGCTGGCGATCCTGCTGCATGAGGAAGGTCTGCTCGAGCGCAGCATCGTCTATGCCACCGACATCAATCCGGCCGCGCTCGCCACGGCGGAGGCCGGTGCCTACGGCATTGACCGGATGGCGCAGTTCAGTCGCAATTATCTTGCGGCCGGCGGTACCGCTTCGCTTTCGGATTACTACGCCACGGCCTACGACGGCGCGGTGTTCGACCGTCAGTTGCGCCGCAACGTGGTGTTTGCCGACCACAGCCTGGCCACCGATACCGTGTTCTCCGAAGTGCACCTGGTGTCGTGCCGCAACGTGCTGATCTATTTCAACCGCGACCTGCAGGACCGTGCCGTGGGCCTGTTCCATGAAGCACTGGTGCACAAGGGGTTCCTTGGCCTGGGCAGCAAGGAGTCGCTGCAGTTCGGGCGCCACCACGATGACTTCGAGGTCTGTTCGCGCGAGCATCGCCTGTACCGGAAGGTCGCCTGATGGCGATGCAGGCTCGCCCAGCGGTATTGGTGGTCGGTGCCTCCGCAGGGGGCGTCGCGGCGCTGCAGGCCGTGCTGGGCGCGCTTCCCGCCAGGCTGCCGGCGCCGGTGCTGGCGGTACTGCACCTTCCGCGTGACCGATCCAGTCGCATCGCCGAGGTGCTGGCGCCGTACTGCGCGCTGCCGGTGCGTGAGGCGGAGGACAAGCAGCCGCTGCAGCCCGGAACGGTGACGTTCGCGCCACCGGACTACCACCTGCTGGTAGAGGATGCGCACTCGGTCGCGCTGTCGGTGGATGCCCCGGTCCTGTTTTCGCGTCCGGCCATCGACCCGTTGTTCGAATCTGCCGCTGCGGTATTCGGTGACCAGGTGCTGGCGCTGCTGCTGACCGGCGCCAGCAGCGATGGCAGCGAAGGCGTGGCCGCAGTGCGCGCTGCCGGTGGCCGCGCCTGGTTGCAATGTCCCGAGGAGGCCGAGGCATCGATGATGCCGGCCTCCGCCCTGCAGCATGCCGGCGCCGATGCCGTGCTGCCCCTTGAATTGATGTGCCGTCGCCTGAAGGAGTTGTTTGCATGAACCTGCTGCCACCGGACCCTGCGCAGTCGCAGTCCCCGGTCAACCTGCTGATCGTCGATGACGTGCCGCAGAACCTGGTGGCCATGCAGGCGCTGCTGCAGCGCGAGGGCGTCAACCTGTTGCTGGCCGGTTCTGGCGCCCAGGCGCTGGAGCTGTTGCTGGAGCACGAGGTCGCGTTGGCGCTGCTGGACGTGCACATGCCGGAGATCGACGGTTTCACACTGGCCGAACTGATGCGCGGTTCGCATCGCAGCCGTACGGTGCCGATCATTTTCCTGACCGCCTCGCCGGATGACCCGCTGCGCGCGTTCAAGGGCTACGAATCCGGCGCGGTGGATTTCCTGCACAAGCCGGTGGCACCGCAGGTGATCCTGAGCAAGGTCAATGTCTTCATCGAGCTTTACCAGCAGCGGCAGTTGCTGAAGGCGCGCAACGAGGCGCTGGAGCGCGCGCTCAAGCTCAACGAAACGATGGCCGCGGTGCTGACGCACGATCTGCGCACGCCGCTGTCGGCGATCCTGCTGTGTGCCGACAAGCTGGCGCTGGAGCTTCCCGAGGACAACGCTGGCGCGCAGCAGACGCTGCAGTACCTGGAGGCCAGTACGCTGCGGATGGCGCGGATGGTGGAGCAGTTGCTGGACTTCTCGCGGATCCGCAGCGGTGGCCTGCGCCTGCAGGCCCATGCCTGCGATCTGGCCGAGGTCACCCGTGCGGTGGTGGCGGAGGTGGGGAGCGCGCAGGGGGCAGGCCGGATCCGCCTCGATGCACACGGTGACACGCAGCTGCAAGGGGACCTGGATCGACTGGGGCAGGTTGCAGCGAACCTGATCGGCAATGCGCTGACCCACGGCAACGAGGCGCACGTCGAGGTGGATGGCCGTGACCCGCGCAGCGTGCTGTTGCGGGTGCGCAACGCCGGGCAGATCGATGCGGCGCTGCTGCCGCGCCTGTTCGAGCCGTTCAAGGCCAGCTTCCACCAGAGCAACGGTCTTGGCCTGGGCCTGTACATCGTCGATCAGTTCGTGCGAGCCCACGGCGGCCGCATCGATGCCCGCAACGACGCGGGACAGGTGGTGTTCGAGGCGTGGCTGCCCAGGCGTAGTGACGGACCGGTTGCCGCCGGAAGCTGAATTCTTCAGCAAACGTGGTGAAGTACTGAGACGGAGTCGTCCGCAACTGCTACCGTGGCCGCTCACGTTGCCAAGGAAGCACCATGCCACTGCGCGCCATCGCCTACGTCAGCCAGGCGCTGCCGGATCTTTCCGTCGAACGCCTGCGTGTACTGGTCGAGGATGCGGCACGCTTCAACAAGCTGGCCGGGGTGACAGGTGTGCTGCTGCATGATGGCCAGCGCTTCCTGCAGTACATTGAAGGGCCGCCGGATGGCATCGACTCGGTCTACGAGCGCATCCTGCAGGCCGGCAGCCATATCGACATCGTCGAACTGGCGCGTGGCCGCCTGGGTCAGCGTCAGTTCCCCTACTGGTCGATGCGCGCGTTGCCGGTGGACGCCGCACTGCTGCGCCAGTTGTCTTCCAGCGACTGGTCGGGGTTCACCCGCGCGCTGCAGGGCGACCGCTCGCTACCGACGCCGGTGGACCTGCTTGACCAGGTGGTGCAGCCGGTGCTGCACGCCGGTTGATCCCGCGCTGCGGGTTCAGCGCGGATCACCGCCACAGTAGGCGGCATGCAATGCCTTCAGCACGCCCAGCGCCGGCCCTTCGACCACGCGGTAGTGGATCGCCTGCGCCTGGCGCCGGGTTGCCACGATATCCAGTTCGCGCAGCACGGCCAGATGCTGCGACAGCGCCGATGCGCTCAATCCGGTCAGTGCCTGCAGTTCCGGCACCGGCGCTTCACCTTCCATTAGGCGGCACAACACGCGCAACCGCGCAGGATGGGCCAGGCGCTTGAGCAGGGCGGCGGCCTGCGTAGCGTGCTCGGCCATGGCCGCGCTGTCGAGCTCGATGCGGGCCATGGTTGGCCTTTTTGTTTAGAAGAAGCTAATTTAGAGAAAGCTAAATAAAAAGGCAAATTGATGAGCGCGATCGACAGGAGCGGGGCATGAACCTGCCATGGGCGGCGTTGGCTGGGGGAGGGTTGATCGGGGCGTCGGCAGTGCTGTTGCTGGCCACCCTCGGACGCGTGGCCGGCATCAGTGGAATCACAGCGGGTTGCCTGCGCGCACAGGGAGGCGAACGCCGCTGGCGCTGGGCGTTCCTGCTCGGGCTGCTTGCTGCGGCGGGAGGGGTCTTGTGGTGGCAATCGGTACCGGAAGCTTCACCGCAAGTGCTGCTGCGTGATGCGTTGCCTGCCTGGCAACTGATTGGCGCTGGCCTGCTGGTCGGATTCGGCACCCGGTTGGGCAGCGGTTGTACCAGTGGCCACGGCGTCTGCGGCATGGCGCGTGGCTCCATGCGTTCGCTGCTGGCGGTGCTGGTGTTCATGGCCTGCGCGATGCTGACCACGTTCCTGATCCGCCACGGCGGAGGCCTGGCATGAGCCGCGCAGTGTGGGCCGCCGTTGCGGCGGGTGCCTTGTTCGGTGCGGGGTTGGCGCTTTCTGGAATGACCGATGCGCGTCGTGTGCTCGGCTTCCTCGATGTGACCGGTGGCTTCGATCCGACCCTGATGTGGGTGCTGGCCTCTGCGTTGCTGGTCAGCGCGATAGGGCAACGCTGGGTGCTGCATCGCGCGCGCCCCTTGTATGCAGCCCGCTTCCAGCTGCCCACCGTGCGCGATGTGGATGCGCGCCTGTTGCTGGGCGCCGCACTGTTCGGCATTGGCTGGGGCTGGGCAGGCTATTGTCCCGGTCCGGCGATTGCGGGCCTGGCGGTGGCATCGCGCGAAGCGCTGTGGTTCGTACCTGCGATGCTGCTGGGCTTCTGGCTGCATGACCGCTTCGTGCGCTGAGGTTTCACCGCTGTGTCACGATGGATCGGGTCAGATCCATGGACCACGGGGAAAGGAGCGTACTGATATGGCACGGATGAAGTGGAAGGGAAGCGCAATGCTTGCGGTCGCACTGATCGCAGCGACGGCACCCGCGCTGGCTTGCACGCGTGCGGTGTACCTGGGTGACAACGGTGATGTGATCACCGCACGTTCGATGGACTGGAAGGTCGATGTGGCGACCAACCTCTACGTCCTGCCGCGCGGCATCGCTCGTACTGGCCAGGCCGGGCCGAAGTCGCTGGCATGGACCGCACGCTACGGCAGTGTGGTGGCCACCGGCTACGACGTATCGACCACCGATGGCATGAACGAAAAGGGCCTGGTGGCCAACCTGCTGTGGCTGGTGGAATCGGAGTATCCGCAGCAGCGCGGCAACAAGCCAGGCCTGGCGATTTCGCTGTGGGCGCAGTACGTGCTCGACAATTTCGCGACGGTGGAAGAGGCGGTGGCGGCGCTGAAGCGTGAGCCGTACTCGATCATTACCGACAAGGTGCCCGGCGAAGACCGCCAGGCGACGCTGCACCTGTCACTGTCCGATGCCAGCGGTGACAGTGCCATCGTCGAGTACATCGGCGGTCGCCAGGTGATTCACCATGATCGCCGCTACCAGGTGATGACCAACTCGCCGATCTTCGAGCAGCAGCTGGCCCTCAACAGCTACTGGCAGCAGATCGGCGGCACGGTGATGCTGCCGGGCACCAACCGCTCGGCCGACCGTTTCGCGCGCGCCTCGTTCTACATCAACGCCATTCCCAAGGCCGAGGATCCGGTGGTTGCGCTGGCCAGTGTGTTCAGCGTGATCCGCAACACCTCGGTGCCGTACGGCATCACCACGCCGGGCGAGCCGAATATTTCATCCACGCGCTGGCGCACCGTGGCCGACCACAAGCGGAGGCTGTACTTCTTCGAATCGGCATTGACCCCGAACACTTTCTGGGTTGATCTGAACAAGGTCGATTTCGGCGGCAAGGTGCTCAAGCTCGACCTCGGCAAGGACCAGCGCAACACCTTTGCCGGCAATGCACTGGGCCAGTTCGTGCCCAGCGCACCGTTCACCTTCCTCGGCGTCGACGGTTAGTTCGATGCCTTGCTGGAGGCCGGGTAGACCGCCTGGATCGCGCAGCTGCCGCGGGTGTACTGCGGCAGTGGGGCGATGCTTTCACCGCGCAGATCGTCTGTCTCGAACTCGGCAGTCATGATCCGATCGCCGGGATTGCCGCAGATCAGGCCATTCTGCAGGCCCGAGTGGAAGCTCAGTTGCGGCGCGCGGTCGAGCTGGCGGCAGTGGCTGCCGAGCTCGACCCGGTAGTAGCGGTGGCCACCATTGCGGTGCGGGTTGGTCTCCACCAGCATGCCCTGCGGGTCGGATGACCAGGCCCGGACATTGCGGGTGGCGAAGCAGTAGGACGGCGAGCCGCCGAAGCTGCGGCGGATGTCCTTGCGCTCGCGGATGGTCACGGCGGGCAGGGTGGCTGTGTGCAGTCGGTCGCTGTCGCGGGCGACGCTGGCGTAGTCGCGGTCCTGCACGGGGGTCACCGCGCTGACGGCACAGCTGCGGCCATCAACCACGACACGCTCGCTGGGGCGACCGCAGGCCCAGCCATCCGGCGCTTCCAGTTTCAGCGTGGTGGCGTCGCGGACGCCGGGGCAGTCTTCGCTGAAATCGATGCGATAGGCTTGGCCGGAGGCGGCGCGCAATGCGATCGTGCGTGCTGATGCCTGCTCCACTTCCTGGACGCCGACTGCATCCATGCAGTGCGGGGCCGGCGGCGTGCGTTCCTGTGCGCAGGCGCCCGCGGCAAGTACCAGGCCGAGGCCGGTCGCCAGCACCACGAACACGTATTGATGGGTCATGACCCGCACTCCCTGCATTGGATGACGGCTCGACTATAGCTGCGGTTTGCACGGCCGGTGTTACACGCGCACACTGCCCCGATGGGCGCGATCTTCCACCTGCGGCACTACGGACAGGCCACCGGCCTGGACCGTCATGACTACGCGCAGTGGGTGCTGCCACTGCAAGGTGAACTGCAGTTCGAGATGGAAGGCCGCGGCGGTCGCCTGGATCTGCTGCAGGGTGCTTTCGTAGCGGCCGGCGAAGCGCATGACCAGATGGCCGACGGCCCGAACGGTTTCGTGATCGTTGATTGCCCGCCTGGCGTGCTCGACGACGCGACCCAGGAACACCTGTGCCACCAGCGCTGGCTGCATCTGCCGCTGGCGTTGCGCCGATGCCTGACCGACGTGCAGGCAGGGCAGCCGATGCCCGCCCTGCTTCCCCGGTTGTTGCAGGCGTTCGCACCTGCTGGTAGCGGTGCGCGCATGCAGGGGCTGTGTGCGGCGGTGCAGGCCGACCCGGGGCAATCGTGGCCGGTGGCGCGCATGTCGGCGTTCGTGGGCGTCAGCGAGAGTCGTCTGCATGCCTTGTTCCAGCGCGAGTTCGGGCTCAGCCCGCAGGCTTGGCTCAGTGCGTGCCGATTGCGCTGGGCCAAGCACCAGCTGCGCACCAGCGCCGCACCGATCATCGATATCGCGCTGGCCGCAGGCTATTCCGAGCAGAGCGCACTGACCCGCGCGCTGCGCCGCGAATGTGGTCAGACCCCCGCTGCGTGGCGCCGGGGCGCCGGACTGTAACGTCGGCCATGCTTGGCTGCCGTTCGCGGGATGGCGGGTGCAGAAGCAGTCGAGCATGGCTCGACTCTACGAACGCGATGGGCCAGTAGCCTCGGTCAAGAACGCCCCACCGGCCAGCGCTTACACTGCGCGGCCTCTTCTCCCCCCGAAGAATCCCAAATGCGCAACAACCCGATGGCCCTGGGCATCGCCAATGGCGTTGCTGCTGGCGCGCTGTGGGGCGTGGTCTTCCTCGCGCCCGCTGTGCTGCAGTCCTTCAATGCTCTGCAACTGTCCGCCGGCCGTTACCTGGTTTATGGGCTGATCGCCATCGTCCTGCTGCTGCCGCGATGGAAGCGGCTGGCCCCGCGGCTTGGCCGCGCCGAGTGGATCGGTCTCTTGTGGTTGAGCCTGGCCGGGAACCTGGTGTACTTCCTGCTGCTGGCGACCGCTGTGCAGTGGGCCGGTGGCGCGGCCGCCTCCCTGATCGTGGGGCTGATCCCGGTGCTGGTGACCCTGGTCGGCGTGCGCGAGCAGGGTGCGGTGCCGTTGAAGCAGCTGCTGCCGGCGTTGGGCCTGTGCGTGCTGGGTGTCGCCCTGGTCGGGTGGGAATCGCTGATGTCCGAGCACCTGGCCACCCCGTGGCGGCAGCGCCTGATCGGCCTGTTGTGCGCGTTCGGTGCGCTGTTCTCGTGGGCGCTGTACTCGATCGGCAACAGCCGCTGGCTGGCGCGCCGTTCCGATCTGTCCAGCCATGACTGGTCGCTGCTGACCGGTGTCACCACCGGTGGGCTGGCCCTGCTGCTGGTGCCGATGGCCTTCATCGGTCACACCGGTGGCCACACCGCGGCGCAGTGGAGCGGGTTCTGGGCGATCAGTGCGGGCGTTGCCGTGGTGGCCTCGATCCTCGGCAACGCGTTCTGGAACCGCGCCAGCCGTCTGTTGCCGTTGACGCTGACCGGGCAGATGATCGTGTTCGAGACGCTGTTCGCGCTGCTCTATGCATTCGCCTGGCAGGGGCGCTGGCCGACCTTGCTGGAAGCACTGGCCATCGTGTTCCTGGTAGCTGGCGTGATGCTGTGCGCGCACGCCCATCGCACACCACGGGCGATCGCCGAACATGCGGGCTGAATGACGTCGTCAAGCGCACCGATGCCGACTTTGTCACATATGCAACCAAATGCCAGCACGTTGACCGATGATCGGCGCAGGGGATTTTTGCAGCGCAGCACTTGACAACGACCCGGCGCCCGGTGTTTTCTGTGCGTCATGGTTCCTGATGCCGCCCACGCCAGCCTGATCGCCCCCGCCACCGCGGGCCGTTCGACTGCGCCGGTCGTCACCACCACCATTACCACCACCACCGTCACCACTGCCCTGGTGCGGCCCGTCGTCTTCGTGTAACTCCCGAAAACCACGGCCCCGCACCATACAGGTGGCGGGGAAACTCGACACCTGCATGCGACGGGGCCTCCTACCGAGGTCTGCATGTCTTCCCACGCCCCCGCCCATCCCGTTGCCCCGGCCGATCTGGCTGCGCCATCAACTGTCGTGCACAAGTTCGGTGGCACCTCGGTGGCCGATGCCGAACGCTACCGCCATGTTGCGGGCCTGCTGCTGGCGCGCCCCGAATCGCTGCAGGTCACTGTCGTTTCTGCGATGAAGGGCGTCACCGACGCGCTGATCGAGCTGGCCCAGCTGGCGGCCAAGGGCGATGAAGGCTGGCGCGAGGCCTGGCATGCGCTGCGCGCCCGCCATCGTGGCGCTGCCGTGGCCCTGTTGGGTGAGCAGGTGGGCGAGACCGTGGAGTGGATCGATGCGCGCTTCGACCAGCTGGCCGAGGTACTGGCAGCATTGGCGGTGATCGGCGAACTGCCCCGCGAGGTGCTGGACCGCGTGCAGGGCCTGGGCGAAGTGTTTTCCGCGCAGCTGCTCGGTACCCACCTGCGTGCATTGGGCGAAGACTGCGCGGTGCTCGACGCGCGCGAGGTGCTGGTGGTGGGGCACGGCGAGCTGGGTGTGGATGTGGACTGGGAAGCCAGTGCCGACCGCCTTGCCAAATGGCGCCTGCAGCATCCGCAGTCGCGCCTGGTCGCCACCGGCTTCGTTGCCCGTGACCGCCACGATCGCATCACCACGCTCGGCCGCAATGGCAGCGACTACTCGGGCGCGATCTTCGCCGCACTGTTCAACGCTGACGAACTGCACATCTGGACCGACGTCGACGGCGTGCTGTCGGCCGACCCGCGGCTGGTACCCGAGGCGGTGCAGCTGGAATCGCTGAGCTACGACGAGGCCTGCGAACTGGCTTACTTCGGCGCCAAGGTAGTCCACCCGCAGACGATGTCGCCGGCGATCCGCCTTGGCTTGCCGATCTTCATCCGCAACACGTTCCAGCCGACGCATCCTGGTACGCGCATCAGTGCCCAGCGCTCGCCGCGCGGGCCGGTGAAGGGCCTGACCCTGAGCCCCGGGCTGGCCCTGCTGAATCTGGAGGGCACCGGCCTGATCGGCGTGCCCGGTACTGCCGAGCGTGTATTCGCGGCATTGCGTCAGGCGCAGGTTTCGGTGGTGATGATTTCTCAGGGATCCTCCGAGCATTCGATCTGCTGCGTGGTGCGTGCCGCCGAAGCCGCGCGCGGCCGAGAGGCGCTGTTGCAGGCGTTCGCACATGAACTCTCGGTGGGGCATGTGCAGCGCGTGCAGGTCAGTGAGGGCGTCAGCGTGCTGGCCGCGGTTGGTGATGGCATGGCCGGCCAGCCGGGCGTTGCCGCGCGCCTGTTCGAGGCATTGGGTCGTGCGCAGGTGAACATCCTGGCGATCGCGCAGGGATCGTCCGAACGCAACATTTCGGTGGCGGTGGACAGTGCCGATGCCACCCGTGCGCTGCGGGCTGCACATGCGGGCTTCTGGCTGTCGCCGCAGACGTTTGCGGTCGGGGTGATCGGGCCGGGCAACGTCGGTGCCGCACTGCTGGACCAACTGCTGGCCGCGCGCCCGCAGCTGCTGGCCAAGGCCAATGTGGATCTGCGTCTGCGCGCACTGGCCTCGCGTTCGCGCATGCGCCTGGAAGGAGATGGCCTGCACGCTGACTGGCGGGAGGCATTGCAGGATGCGGGCGAAGCCAGCGATCTGGATCGTTTCACCGAGCACCTGCTGGCCGCGCACCTGCCGCACGCGGTGGTGATCGATTGCAGCGGCAGTGCCGAGGTGGCCGAACGTTATGAGGGCTGGCTGGCCGCCGGTATCCATGTGGTCACCCCGAACAAACAGGCCGGTGCCGGTCCGCTGGCACGCTATCAACGTATCCGCGCCGCCGCCGCTGCCAGCGGCGCGCGCTTCCGCTACGAGGCCACGGTGGGCGCTGGCCTGCCGGTGATCACCACGCTGCGCGACCTGGTCGATACCGGCGACGAGGTGCTGGCCATCGATGGCATCTTCTCCGGTACGCTGGCCTGGCTGTTCAACCGCTACGACGGCAGCCAGCCGTTCTCGGCACTGGTCGCACAGGCGCGTTCGATGGGCTATACCGAGCCGGACCCGCGTGACGATCTGTCTGGCGTCGATGTCGCGCGCAAGCTGGTGATCCTGGCCCGCGAAGCCGGTCATCCGCTCAGCCTGGAACAGGTGCAGGTGGAAAGCCTGGTGCCGGCGCTGCTGCGCGAGGGCAGCGTGGATGATTTCATGGCGCGCCTTGGGGAGTCCGACGCCAGCCTGCTGCAGCGTCTGCAGGACGCACGGGCGCGTGGCGCGGTGCTGCGTTACGTGGCGCAGCTGGGGGCGGACGGTGCCTCGGTCGGCCTGCAGGAGCTGCCAGCCGATCATGCCTTCGCCAACCTGCGATTGACCGACAACGTGGTGCAGTTCCGTACGCGCCGCTACTGCGACAACCCGCTGGTGGTGCAGGGTCCGGGCGCGGGCCCGGAAGTCACGGCGGCCGGGGTGTTCGCCGATCTGCTGCGGGTGGCTGCCGGTGAAGGGGCGCGGCTGTGATCGCACGTGCGTTCGCACCCGCCTCAGTAGCCAACGTGGCGGTAGGCTTCGACATCCTGGGGCATGCCATCGCCGGTATTGGCGACACCGTCAGCGTGCATCGCATCGATGAGCCGGTGGTGCGCATCGAGGCGATCCGTGGCAGTGCCGTCGCGCTGCCGCTGGAGGCCGCCGCAAACACTGCCGGTGCTGCACTGATGTCGCTGCGCGAAGGCCTGGGCCTGGACTTCGGTTTCGCGGTCGAGATCGACAAGGGCATTCCGTTCGGCTCCGGCATGGGCGGTTCGGCGGCGTCGAGTGTTGCCGCGCTGGTCGCCGCCAATGCGCTGCTGGAGGCACCGCTACCGCGCGAGGCGCTCTACCCGCATGCGCTGGATGGCGAGGCGGTGGCCAGTGGTGGCCGTCACGGCGACAACGTCGGCCCGCTGCTGCTGGGTGGCCTGGCGTTGTGCACCGCCGATCGCCTGCTGCCGATTCCGGTGCCGGCCAGCTGGCACAGCCTGCTGGTGCATCCGCATGCGGTACTGGAAACGCGCAGGGCGCGGCAGGCGCTGCAGGGCAGCTATGCGCTGGGGGAGTTCGTGGCACAGAGTGCCAACCTGGCGCTGGTCCTGAGTGGCTGCCATCGCAGCGATGCTTCGCTGGTGCGCGCGGGCCTGCGCGATGTGCTGGTCGAGCCACGCCGCGCTGGTCTCATTGCCGGCTTCGAGGCGGCACGCGATGCAGCGCTGTCAGCCCATGCGATGGGCGCGGGCATCTCGGGTGCCGGCCCCAGTGTGTTCGCTTGGTTCGAAGATGCCGACCAGGCCCGTGCCGCCGCTGCACCGGTGCGGGCGGCATTCGCCGCTGCCGGCTTTGACAGCGATGCCTGGGTGTCGCCGCTGGATGCGCCGGGAGCGCGGCTGTGCTGAATCCTTCCCCTCTACTGGATACCGAACCCATGCATTTCGTTTCGACCCGTGGGCAGTCGCCTGCCGTTGGCCTCAGTGCGGCAATCGCCGCGGGATTGGCACCCGATGGCGGGCTGTATGTGCCCGAGCTTCTGCCTGCCCCGCGTGAACTGCATGCTGGCACGACCCTGGCCGATACCGCTGCTGATCTGCTGGCGCCGTTCTTTGCGGGTGATTCGCTGGAAGACGCGCTGCCATCCATCTGCCGCGAGGCCTTCGACTTCCCGGTCCCGCTGCGCTCCCTCGGCGATGGCGACCACGTGCTGGAGCTGTTCCATGGTCCGACCGCGGCGTTCAAGGACATTGGTGCGCGCTTCCTGGCCGGCATTCTGTCGCGGCTGCAGGCCGGCAGGGATCGCGATCTGACGATTGTCGTCGCCACCTCTGGCGATACGGGTGCTGCGGTGGCGGCGGCGTTCCATCGCCAGCCGGGCGTGCGCGTGGTGGTGCTGTATCCGGATGGCCGCGTGTCCCCGCGTCAGGCGCATCAGCTTGGCTGCTTCGGTGACAACATCCGTGCGCTGCGCGTGGCCGGTTCGTTCGATGACTGCCAGGCCATGGTCAAGCAGGCACTGGCCGATCGCGAACTACAGGCCAACGTGCCACTGAGCTCGGCCAACAGCATCAGCCTGGGCCGCCTGTTGCCGCAGATGAGTTACTACGCACATGCGGCGCTGACCCATTACGCGGCGCATCGTCGCCGGCTCAACCTGGTGGTGCCGACCGGCAATCTTGGCAACGCGATGGCCGCAGTACTGGCGCGCGCGCTGGGCGTGCCGATCGGGCAGATCGTGCTGGCCACCAACGCCAACGCGGTACTGCCGGCGTACTTCAGTGGTGGCGACTACCAGCCGCAGGCCAGCGTGGCCACCGTTGCAAATGCAATGGACGTAGGGGCACCAAGCAACTTCGAGCGCCTGCGTTGGCTTTACCACGGAGAAGACGCCGAGCTGCGCGCTGCGTTCCGCGCGTTCGCGGTGGATGACGTGACCATCCGCGCGACGATTGCGGCTGAGCATGCCAGCAGTGGCGAGCTGTTCTGCCCGCACACGGCCACCGCAGCAAAGGTGCTGCAGGATCTGCGCAATGGCGGTGCCAAGGGTGATTGGGCGGTGGTGGCAACGGCGCATCCGGCCAAGTTCGAGGCGGTAGTCGAGCCGTTGATCGGTGGTCCGGTGGCGGTGCCGCCTGCATTGGAAGCGCTGCTGCAGCGACCGGCACATGCCGAACCGTTGGCGGCCGACTACGCGGCGCTGCGTGAGGTGTTGATGCGCTGATCTAAGGTGTCTGGGGTTGCCGGCCAGCGGCCGGCACTACCCGTGCTGCGTCCATCTGGTAGTGCCGGCCGCTGGCCGGCAACCCCATGAACCGCGATGCGGTCAGATCAACCCTTCACCGGCCAGTTCGCGCAGCCCATCTTCGTCGAGGATCTCCACCACGTTCAGGTGGGGCAGGGCGATCAGCTCCTGCTGGCGCAGTTTGGTGAAGGTGCGGCTGACCGTTTCCATGGTCAGGCCCAGATGGTCGGCGATATCGCCCCGGCCCATCGGCAGCGACACGCGCAGGCCGTCGCCCCCCAGCTTGGCCTCGCGTGCAGCCAGGCGCAGCAGGAAATCGGCCAGCTTCTCGGCCGGTTGCAGGCGTGCCAGCGCCAGCGCGGCGTCCTGGGCGGCATCCAGTTCCTGGCAGGCACGCTGCAGCAGCTTGCGCTCCAGATGCGGGAAACGGCTGCGCAGCGCCTTCATCTGCGGCAGCGCAACGCGGCACACGCGGCTGTCGGCAATGGCCTCGATGTCGTAACGATGGTGATCGCTGCCGCTCAGGCCCAGGTAGTCACCGGGCAGCACGAAACCGTTGATCTGGCGGCGCCCATCGGCCAGGGTGCGCACCAGGCGCAGTGCGCCGCCGGTCAATGTATAGACATGCTGGCGTTCCTCGCCGGTGCGGGCCAGGGTGCTGCCCATCGTCACCGGCTGCGAAACAGTGACCTGTTCCAGTGCCTGTACTTCATCGGGCGACAGCGCCGAGCACACCGCCAGGTGGCGAACCGAGCAGTGCAGGCAGTCCTGCGTGACGCAGGACGGCGAGGCGGAGTCATTGGTGGCGGGCGGAGCGCCGGAAGGCCGTGACATGTTGCGGGGGGCGTATCGCGGTCGGGGAGGGCCTTATGATACTTCAAGCGGCCGTTCGACCCTGCCCGAGGCGGGGGCGCTAGAATGTCGCCCCCTCCCACGTCCCGTTCCAGCAGGAGTTCCGCCCGTGATCAAGCCCCGTACCCCGCCCGGCACCCTTGAACTGCTGCCGCGCGAGCAGATTGCATTCCAGCGCATGCTGGACGTGATCCGCCGCAATTACGAGCGCTTCGGGTTCCTGCCGGTGGAGACGCCGGTGTTCGAGCTGTCCGATGTGCTGCTGACCAAATCCGGTGGCGAGACTGAGCGCCAGGTGTATTTCGTGCAGTCCACCGGCGCGCTGGCCAATGCGGCCGAATCGGGCGACCGCTCGCTGCCGGAAATGGCGCTGCGCTTCGACCTGACCGTGCCTCTGGCGCGCTACGTAGCCGAACACGAGCATGAACTGACCTTCCCGTTCCGTCGCTACCAGATGCAGCGGGTGTACCGCGGCGAGCGTGCGCAGCGCGGTCGTTTCCGCGAGTTCTACCAGTGCGACATCGATGTGATCGGCAAGGACAGCCTGAGCGTGCGTTACGACGCCGAAGTGCTGGCGGTCATCCACGCGGTGTTCTCGGAGCTGCGCATCGGCGATTTCAGCATCCAGCTGAACAACCGCAATCTGCTGCGCGGTTACTTCGAGAGCCTGGGCGTGGCCGAAGGCGAACGCCAGCTGGCGGTGCTGCGCGAAGTGGACAAGCTGGACAAGCGCGGCGCTGATTACGTGCGCGACACGCTGGTGGGCGAGGGCTTCGGGATTCCGGTCGAACAGGTCGAGAAGATCCTGGCCTTCGTCGCCGTGCGTTCGAAGGGCCACGATGATGCGCTGGCGCAGTTGGACGCACTGGAAGCGGCGGCGGAATCGTCGGAGACCCTGCGTGCCGGCGTGGCCGAACTGCGCGAAGTGCTGCAGCTGGTGCAGGCGCTGGGCGTGCCGGAAACCGCGTACTGCCTGAACTTCTCCATCGCGCGCGGCCTGGACTACTACACCGGAACCGTCTACGAGACCACGCTGACCGATCACCCGCAGATCGGTTCGATCTGCTCGGGCGGCCGCTATGAAGACCTGGCCAGCCACTACAGCAAGTCGAAGCTGCCGGGCGTTGGCATTTCCATCGGGTTGTCGCGCCTGTTCTGGCAGCTGCGCGAGGCGGGTCTGATCGATGGCATCGAGGCCAGCAGCGTGCAGGCGCTGGTGGCGCTGATGGACGAGCAGGGCATGCCGCAGTCGCTGGACATCGCGCGCCGCCTGCGCAGCGGTGGCATCAACACCGAAGTGCAGATGGAGCCGAAGAAGATCGGCAAGCAGTTCCAGTACGCGGCCAAGGCTGGCATCCGCTTTGTGGTGCTGGCAGGTGAGGACGAGCTGGCGCGTGGCGTGGTGGCGGTGAAGGACCTGGTGCGTGAGCAGCAGTTCGAAGTGTCGCGCGACGAACTGGCCAGCACCCTGCAGGTGGAGCTGGAGCAGTCCAAGGCGATGGCGTGACGCGGGCCGCCGCAGGGGCGCTGAGCGTGCTCCTGCTGGCGGGCTGCCAGAGTGATCCTGCACTACACAGTGCGCGGATCGGTCCGGCGCAGTACAGGCTGCAGGTTGACCGCTGCCACGTGATCGACCGCGCGCAGCTGGAGGGTGACCTGCGAACCCTGGCGGCGCGGAAGTGCCCGGCGGGAGTAGGGACGTTGGAGAACATCCACTCCCTGCCAAGCCGGCAGGGCAGCCTGTTCGGCGAATGCCTTCGGCGCGGGGCGCTGCAGGCGGAGGTTCGCTGCCAACCCTGAGTATGGCCAGAGTATTGATTTGAAAGCAGAACGCCCGCCCTTTGGTGGGCGTTCTGCGTTTCCGGCATCCGGTCCAGCGGTCAGATCCGTTTTCAAAAGGAAACCGGATCTGACCCTATGAGCCACCGGATTGACGCACTGCGCAAGAATGCGTTAATGTACTAACACGCTATTACATTGATGCAAGAGCCTTGCCTGTGAAAACCCGTCCCGACATCGCCGCGAAAGACCCTAAGGCCGACTTGCAAGCCCTGGCCCAGGCCTTTGCCGCCCTGCGCGAGCCCGAGCAGGTGGAGGCCTTCCTGCGTGACCTGTGCACCCCCGCCGAGCTGGAAGCCATGGCCGACCGCTGGAAGGTGGTGCCGCTGCTGCAGCAGGGCGTGCCGTACCGCGAGATCCACGAGCGCACCGGGGTCAGCGTGACCACCACTGGACGGGTGGCACGCACGCTCGAGCATGGCCATCGAGGTTATGCCGCCGCCATCGACCGCCTTGCTTCGCGCTGATCCGCGCCCCGTTCCGAACTTCGAGACCTCCCCCATGAGTGCAACCCAGGCAGCGCCGGCACGAGACCGGCTGCGTATCGCCATCCAGAAGAGTGGCCGGCTGGCCGAGCCCGCCCGCAACCTGCTCAGCGCCTGTGGCCTGAGCTGGCGCGAGAGTCGCGACAAGCTGTTCTGCTACGGCGAATCGCTGCCGGTGGACCTGCTGCTGGTGCGCGACGACGACATTCCCGGCCTGATCGCCGACGGCGTCTGCGACCTCGGCATCGTCGGCCGCAATGAACTGGATGAGCAGGCCGCAGCGCGTCGCCAGACCGGCCTGCCGGATGCCTACCAGGCGCTGCGCGGGCTGGGTTTCGGCCAGTGCCGGCTGATGCTGGCGGTGCCCGAGGAGTGGCAGTGGCAGGGTCCGGCACAGCTGGCCGGCACCCGCATCGCCACCAGCTACCCGGCCATCCTCAAGCAGTGGCTGGCCGAGCAGGGCGTGGACGCACAGGTGGTCGAGCTGTCCGGTTCGGTGGAAATCGCCCCGCGACTGGGTACCGCCGACCTGATCTGCGATCTGGTCTCCAGCGGTGCCACCCTGCGTGCCAACCAGTTGACCCCAGTGCACAACCTGCTCGACAGCGAGGCGGTGCTGGCCGGTGCGGCGCGCGTACCGGATGACGCCCGCGCGTCGCTGCGCGCGATGCTGCTGCGTCGCCTCGATGGCGTGGTGCAGCGCCAGGACCGCAAGCTGCTGATGTTCCGCGCCAGCGAGGATCGCGTCGACGCGCTGGCGCAGCTGCTGGCCGATGCCGAGCCGTTGGTACGGCTGCCAGCCGATGGTGGCGCGCTGCGCCTGCAGACCATGTGTCCCGGCCCGTTGAGCTGGCAGCGCATGGAAGAACTCGAACGTGCCGGTGCGCAGAGCCTGATGGTGTTGAGCGTGGAGCGGTCGCTGGCATGAACCGTCTGATCTGGTCCCGACTTGATGAGGCCGCGCGCAGCGCGGCATTGACCCGCCCGGTGCAGACCGTGGCGCAGCAGACCCGCGATGCCGTCGCCGCGCTGATCGCACAGGTGCGCGCGCAGGGTGACGACGCACTGCGCGCGATCACCGCGCGCTTCGATGGTGTCGAGCTTCCGTCCTTTGAAGTAAGCGATGCCGAATTCGCCTCCGCCGAAGCCGCCGTGCCCGCCGAACTGCGCCAGGCGATGGTGGACGCCGCTGAGCGCATCGCGCGCTTCCACGCCGCTGGCATGGGCACGGGCTATGCGGTGGAAACCGCGCCGGGCGTAGTCTGCGAACGTATGCTGCGTCCGATCGGTCGGGTGGGTCTGTATGTGCCGGCCGGCAGCGCGCCGCTGCCGTCCACCGCGTTGATGCTGGGTGTGCCGGCACAGCTGGCTGGCTGCCCGCAGGTGGTCCTGTGCACACCGCCGCGCGCCGATGGCACGGCCGATCCGGCGGTGCTGGTGGCCGCGCGGCTGACCGGCGTGCAGCGCGTGTTCAAGCTGGGCGGCGCTCAGGCCATCGCCGCAATGGCCTATGGCACCGCTAGCATTCCGGCCTGCGACAAGCTGTTCGGGCCGGGCAACAGTTTCGTTACCGAAGCCAAGCAGCAGGTGGCACAGGACGGTGCCGCCGCCATCGACATGCCGGCCGGTCCCTCTGAAGTGCTGGTGATTGCCGATGCCGGCGCCAATCCGGCGTTCGTCGCCGCCGACCTGCTGTCGCAGGCCGAGCACGGCCCCGATTCGCAGGTGTTGCTGCTGACCGACGATGCCGCGATGCTGGCGGCCGTTGAATCCGAAGTAGAGCGCCAGGTGGCCTTGCTGCCGCGCCAGCAGATCGCACGCCAGGCGCTGTCGGCTTCGCGGCTGATCCAGGTCGATTCGCTGGACGAAGCCTTCGCGATCAGTAACCGCTATGCGCCCGAGCACCTGATCCTGGCGCTGCGCGAACCGCGTGCGTGGCTGGACAGGGTGCAGGCGGCTGGCTCGGTGTTCCTGGGTGATTACACGCCTGAAGCGCTGGGTGACTACTGCAGCGGCACCAACCACGTGCTGCCCACCGCCGGTGCCGCGCGTGCCTACAGTGGCGTGAGCGTTGCCAGCTTCCAGAACCTGATCAGCGTGCAGAGCGCCAGCGCCGCCGGCCTGGCAGCGATCGGCGGCTGCGCGCGCATCATCGCCAGCGCCGAAGGCCTGGATGCGCACGAGCGTGCGGTTGCCCTGCGCATGGAGGCCGCCGCATGAGCGCCGCCATTGATGACGTGCTGGCACTGGTGCGCCCGGATCTGCAGGCCTTCGCTGGCTACAGTTCGGCGCGCAGCGCAGCGGTGCAGGGCGAGGTCTGGTTGAATGCCAACGAATCGGCGTGGGCCAATCCGGCTGACGTTGCGGGCAGCAGCCGTCGTTATCCGGAGCCGCAGCCGTTGGCATTGCGCGAGGGCCTGGCGGCGCTGTACGGCGTGACGCCGCCGCAGCTGCTGGTCGGCCGCGGCAGCGACGAGGCGATTGATCTGCTGGTGCGTGCCCTGTGCGTGCCGGGCCGCGATGGCGTGCTGGTCACTTCGCCAGTGTTCGGCATGTACGCGGTCTGTGCACGCCTGCAGGGCGCGCCGCTGATCGACGTTCCGCTGGTGGACACCGAAGAGGGCCTGCGTACCGATCTGGACGCGGTCATCGGAGCTGCCAAGGCGCAGCGTGCAAAGCTGGTCTTCCTGTGTGCGCCGTCGAACCCGGCCGGCAGCGATATCGACCTGTCCGACATTGAACGTGTGGCGGTTGCCTTGCGAGGCCAGGCGCTGGTGGTGGTGGACGAGGCGTATGTCGAGTACGCGCAGCGCGCCTCGGCGACCACGTTGCTGGCCGCTCACGCAAACCTGGCGGTGCTGCGCACGCTGTCGAAGGCACACGCGCTCGCTGCCGCGCGCATCGGCACCCTGATCGCCGCACCAGAGTTGATTGCCGTATTGCGCCGCTGCCAGGCGCCGTACCCGGTGCCGACGCCGTGCGCGGAACTGGCCGTGCAGGCACTGCAGCCGGCCGCGCTGGCACGCACCGCTGAGCGCGTAGCCACGGTCATCGCCGAGCGTGAACGCCTGCGCGCCGCACTGGTCGGCCTGCCTGACGTGCGCCGGGTGTATGCCTCGGCCGGCAACTACCTGCTGGTCCGCTTCGCTGATGCCCAGGCTGCGTTCGATACGCTGCTGGCTGCGGGCGTGGTCGTGCGTGACCAGCGCGCCGCACCGCAGCTGGGCGATGCGCTGCGCATCAGCATCGGCAGCCCCGATGAGAATGACCGCGTGCTTGCGGCCCTGTCGGCGCGGAGGGCCGCAGCATGACCCCGATCCTGTTCATCGACCGCGACGGTACCCTCATCGAGGAGCCGGCCGACTTCCAGATCGATGCTTACGAGAAATTGCGCTTCGTGCCGCAGGTGATCCCGGCGCTGCTGAAGCTGCGTGATGCCGGCTACCAGTTCGTCATCGTCACCAACCAGGATGGACTGGGCAGCGACGGCTACCCGCGTGCCAGCTTCGAGGGTCCCAACGAGCTGATGCTGCAGATCTTCGAGAGCCAGGGCATCACCTTCCGTGACGTGCTGATCGATTGCAGTTGGCCGCAGGATAATGCGCCGACCCGCAAGCCGGGCATCGGCCTGATGACCGCCTACCTGCAGGACCGCAGCATCGACTGGGCGCGCTCGGGCATGGTGGGTGATCGCATCACCGACCTGCAGTTCGCCGACAACCTCAACATCCGTGGTTTCCAGCTGCGCACCGAGCAGTTCGGTGGCGAGTGGGACTGGCCGGGCATTGCCCATGCGCTGGCCGACGCGCCGCGCACCGCGGTGGTCCAGCGCAATACCAAGGAAACGAAGATCCGCGTTGAACTGGACCTGGATCGCGCGGGCGATGCGCACATCTCCACCGGCCTGCCGTTCTTCGACCACATGCTGGAACAGATCGGCAAGCATGGCGGCTTCGCGCTGGACATCCAGGCCGAGGGTGACCTGCACATCGACGAACACCACACCATCGAAGACACCGGTCTTGCATTGGGCCAGGCGCTGCGCGAGGCGCTGGGCGACAAACGTGGCATCGGCCGCTACGGCTTCACCCTGCCGATGGACGAGACGCTGGCCAGCGCTGCGCTTGACTTCAGTGGCCGCCCGTATTTCGTGTTCGAGGGTGAGTTCAAGCGTGAGCGGGTGGGCGATATGCCGACCGAGCTGGTACCGCATTTCTTCCGCTCGCTGTGCGACGCCAGCGGCCTGAACCTCAATCTGCAGGTACGCGGCGACAACGATCACCACAAGGTGGAAGCCTGCTTCAAGGCGCTGGCGCGCGCGCTGCGTCCGGCGCTGGCCCGCCAGGGCACCGCACTGCCTACCACCAAGGGGGCGCTGTGAGCGAGATCGCGCTGATCGATGCCGGCGGTGCCAATCTGGGCTCGGTGCGCTATGCATTGGAGCGCCTGGGCGCGACGGTGCGGCTGGTGCGCGATGCAGACGGTCTGACCGGTGCGCAGCGGGTGATCCTGCCCGGCGTCGGCGCCGCCGGTCCCGGCATGCAGCGCCTGCACGCGCAGGGGTTGGTGGAACCGTTGCAGCGACTGGAGGTGCCGTTGATGGGCATCTGCCTGGGCATGCAGCTGCTGTTCGAGCGCTCCGAGGAGGCGGGCGTGGAAGCGCTGGGGCTCATTCCCGGCGTGGTGCGCAAACTGGTGCCGGCCTGTGGCATCCGCGTGCCGCACATGGGCTGGAACCGCCTGCTGCCATTGCGCGAATCGCTGCTGCTGCAGGGTGTGCCGGAGCGCGCCAGCGCCTACTTCGTGCACAGCTATGCGGCGCCCCTCAATGCGCACACGGTGGCCGCATGTGACCACGGTGGCCTGTTCACCGCGGTGGTGGAGCAGGGGCGCTATTTCGGTGCGCAGTTCCATCCCGAACGCTCCGGCGATACCGGTTCGTTGATGCTGCGCAACTTCCTTGAGGGCACTGCTGCATGAGTTTCATCGTCTACCCCGCGCTGGATATCCGTGATGGCCGCGTGGTGCGGCTGCGCCAGGGCGACTACGCGCAGGAAACCTCCTATGGCGACGATCCGTTGCAGCGTGCGCAGGTTTTTGCCGCGCAGGGCGCGCAGTGGATGCATCTGGTCGACCTGGACGCCGCGCGCGCCGGTGGCTACACCCTGGCACCGCTGCTGTCGTCGATCCGCGCGCAGACATCGCTGCAGGTGCAGACCGGCGGCGGCGTGCGTGGCCGCGACGATGTGGCGCGCATTCTCGATGCCGGCGCGGGCCGCGTGGTGGTCGGCTCGCTGGCGGTGCGTCGCCCCGATGAAGTGGTCGGCTGGCTGGAAGAGTTCGGTGCCGAGCGCATCACCATTGCCCTCGATGCCCGTCAGGACGCACAGGGACAGTGGCAGCTGCCGGTGCACGGCTGGACCGAGAACGCCGGGGTGACCCTGGATGACCTGGCCCAGCGCTACGCACGCGCCGGCATGCGCCACCTGCTGTGCACCGACATTGCCCGTGACGGCATGCTGGCCGGACCCAACATCGGCCTTTACCAACACCTGTCGGCATTGCTGCCGGGTGTGGCCGTGCAGGCCTCCGGTGGCATCCGTGACGTGGCCGATGTGGCCCAGGCGCGTGCCGCCGGCTGCGGCGGTGCCATCCTTGGCAAGGCTCTGCTGGAGCAGCGCATGGATCTGGCGGAGGCGCTGGCATGTTGAGCCGTCGCATCATTCCCTGCCTGGACGTGCGCGATGGCCGCGTGGTCAAGGGCGTGCGCTTCCGCGACCATGTCGACATGGGCGACATCGCCGAGTTGGCACAACGCTACCGTGACCAGGGGGCCGACGAACTGGTGTTCTATGACATCGGCGCCAGTCCCGAGGCACGCTCGGTGGACGTGGCTTGGATCGAGCGCATCGCGCGGTTGATCGACATTCCGTTCTGCGTGGCCGGTGGCATCGACAGCGTGGAAACCGCGCGTCGCGTGTTGTTCGCCGGTGCCGACAAGGTGTCGATCAATTCGCCCGCGCTGGGCCGCCCCGAACTGATCACTGAACTGGCCGACGAATTCGGCGTGCAATGCGTGGTGGTCGGTGTCGACTCGGTACGCGAGGCTGATGGCCAGTGGCGGGTGCGCCGCTTCAGCGGTGATCCGGACAAGACCCAGGCGGTGCCGCTGCGCACCCTGGACTGGATTGTCGAGGCGCAGCGGCGCGGCGCTGGCGAGATCGTGTTGAACTGCATGGACAGCGATGGCGTGCGCCGTGGCTACGATATTGCACAGCTGCAGCAGGCGCGGGCGCTCTGCCAGGTGCCGTTGATCGCCTCCGGCGGTGCTGGGGCGATGGAACACTTCGCCGAGGCCTTCGACCAGGCTGATGTTGACGGTGCGCTGGCGGCCAGTGTGTTCCACAGCGGCGCCATCGCCATTCCAGAATTGAAGCGCTACCTGCGCGGGCAGCAGATCGAGGTGCGGGATGTCTATTGAAGTGAAGCCGTCATTGGACGCGCTGCAGGCGCTGGACTGGGGCAAGGGCGACGGCCTGCTGCCAGCGGTGGTGCAGGATGCCGACACCCTGCAGGTGCTGATGCTGGGCTATGTCAGTGCCGAATCGCTGGCGGCCACGCTGGCCATCGGCCACATGACCTTCTTCAGCCGCAGCAAGCAGCGGTTGTGGACCAAGGGCGAGCAGTCCGGCAACGTGCTGGTGGTGCAGTCGATCAGTGTCGACTGCGATGCCGACACGCTGCTGGTGATGGCGCGCCCGGCCGGACCGACCTGCCACACCGGTGCCGAGAGCTGTTTCGACCAGGCGCCGAAGGACTTCCTGGGCGGGCTGGGCCAGCTGGTGGCGATGCGTGAGGCGCAACGCCCGCCGGGCAGCTACACCACGAGCCTGTTCGAGGGTGGCATTCGTCGCATCGCGCAGAAGGTGGGCGAGGAGGGCGTGGAGACTGCCCTGGCGGCGGTGGCGCAGGATGATGAGGCGCTGCTGGGCGAAGCCTCGGACCTGCTGTACCACCTGCTGGTGCTGCTGCGCGCGCGCGGCTTGTCGCTGGATGATGCGCGCGCGGTGCTGGAACAACGTCATCGTTGATGGCGCGGTAGTGCCGGCCGCTGGCCGGCAAGCCCCGGATGCCCGACGATCATGAGGCTGCCGGCCAGCGGCCGGCACTACCGGCAATGCGCCATCGCGTGCGCGATGTCATCAACGGAATCTACAATAGGCGGTCTTTCTTTACCCGGACCGTCCATGAAACTGCCTGCCGCCTGGCTGTGCTGCCTGTTGCTGACCTCGCCGGCCTGGGCCGCAGACGCTGTGGTCACCGGCAAGGTGTATCTGGAACGCGACGGCCGGCCGGGTCGCGGCGCGACCGATCCGGGCCTGGCCGGGGTCCAGGTCTCCAACGGCGAGACCATCGTCAAGACGGCTGCAGACGGCGGCTACAGTCTGCCGGTGCGTGATGGCCAGACCGTGTTCGTGATCAAGCCGGACGCCTATACATTCCCGAAGGCGGCTGACGGCCTGCCGTCGTTCTGGCGCCACTACCGCCCGAATGGCTCGCCGGCGCTGAAGTACGGCGGCATCGCCGCGACCAGCGATGTCACCCGCAACTGGGATTTCGCCCTGCAGTCGGACCGCCATGACAGCCGGCGTGGTTTCCAGATGCTGGTGTTCACCGATTCGCAGACCGCCAGCCTGAAGGACATCGGCTATTACCAGCAGTCGATCGTGGCACCGCTGGTCGGCCAGACCAAGGCACGCATGGGCACCACCCTGGGTGACATCGTCAACGACGACCTGACCCTGTACCCGGCGATCAACAAGGTCACCACCGAGCTTGGCGTGCCGTGGTTCCACGTGCCGGGCAACCATGACCTCGATTTCGACGCGGCCAGCGATGACCATTCGCTGGACAGCTGGCGCAACATCTACGGCCCGGACACCTACGCGGTGGAAGAGGGCGGTGCCAGCTTCGTGTTCCTCGACGATGTGGTGTACGACCCCAAGGCCAAGCCGAAGTACGTCGGCGGCCTGCGCGAAGACCAGTTCGCCTTCCTCGCCAGCTACCTGAAGGGCCTGCACAAGGATCGCCTGCTGGTGCTGGGCATGCACATCCCGCTGTTCGACGCCGCGCCGGGTCGCGAGACCTTCCGCCATGCCGATCGCCAGCGCCTGTTCGACCTGCTGAAGGACTTCCGCAACGTGCTGGTGCTCAGCGGCCACAGCCACACCCAGCAGCACGTCTACCACGGCAAGGCCGATGGCTGGAACGGCGAAAAGCCGCTGCACGAGTACAACGTGGGCGCCAACTGCGGTGCGTTCTGGTCGGGGGTGAAGGACGCCGCTGGCGTGCCGGACAGCACCATGAGCGATGGCACACCGAAGGGCTATGCGTTGCTCGACGTGGCCGGCAATGGCAGCTACAAGCTGCAGTACCGCGTGGCCGGAAAACCGGCCAGCGAGCAGATCGGCCTGCATGCGCCCAAGGTGTTGCGCCAGGGCGCCTACCCGGCGTGGGGCATCTATGCCAACGTCTACATGGGCGAGGACGCCAGCGTGGTCGAGTACCGCGTCGATGGCGGTGCCTGGCAGGCGATGAAGCAGGTCGGCCAGCCCGATCCGCGGCTGATGGTGGAGAACGTGGCCGACGACCTGGCCAGCAGCCTGCGTGGCTACGACCGCTCGCCGGAGGCCACCGCATCGCCGCACCTGTGGCGTGGCGCGCTGCCGACCGATCTGGCCGTGGGCAGCCACAAAGTCGAGGTCCGCTCCACCCAGCCCGACGGAGCGGTGTTCACCGCCACCACCAGCTACAGCCTGCAGACTGCCCAACCCTGACATCCGCATCAGGGCACCAGCGAAAGGACCCCGCATGGATATCCGCTTCATGGCCGGCACCACGCCGGTGACCCTCAGCCGCCACTGGTTCACCGGTGCGATGCAGTTGCAGAGCGCCACCGAGACGGTCTGGGTGCAGCACCCGCTGCATCCGGGCACCCACTTCTCGTTCTCGCTGGTACAGTCGTGGCTGCGCCACATCGCCGGCCACGAAGTGCTGGTCGAGCGCACGCGGCCGCTGCTGTTCGCCGGCTTCCGCCCGCAGCGTCTGCGCGTGCTGGTGGACGGTGTGCAGGTGGCCGAACAGGAAGGCATGTAGGCCAACCTGAACCATCGGCGCGCTAGGCAAAGCCGCCCCGATGCCTGAGAATCGGGGCGATTCAATCGATCCAAGCAGGCCAGCGTGACCATCGCAGCAGCGTCCCCGGTTTCCTCCGACTCCGCCCGCGGCGGTCTTCCGCGCAGTCTGGTCGTCGCCGATGTCGGCGGCACCTTTGCCCGCCTCGCTCTGGCCGAAACCCAGCCAGGCCAGGCGCCGTTGCTGGGCAGCCACCGCACCTATGCCTGCGCCGAGCATCCCAGCCTGGCGGCGATCCTGGCCGATTTCAGCGCAGGCCTCGGCCAACCGGTACAGACCGCGGTGGTGGCCATCGCCGGCCTGCTCGATGGCGACGTGCTGATCAATTCCAATCTGCCGTGGACGGTCTCGCTGTCGGCCACCCGCGCGCAGTCCGGGCTGCGCGAGCTGCAGCTGATCAACGATTTCGAGGCGGTGGCACTGGCCATCCCGTACCTGCAGGCCGATACGCTGGTGCCGTTGAACGGCGATGCTGATCCAACGCAGACGTTCCCGGCGCTGGTACTGGGGGCTGGTACCGGCCTGGGCGCGGCACTGCGCTTTGCCGATGGCGAGCGCCCGGTGCTGGCCAGCGAGATCGGCCATGCCGCGCTCGGCGCTGGCAACGCGCTGGAACTGCAGGTGCTGGGCAAGCTGCTGCAGCGCTGGGCGCACGTGGACAACGAGCGCGTGCTGTCCGGTAGTGGCCTGATGAACCTGTACCCGTGCCTGTGCGAGCTGCGCGGTGCCACCCCGGTGTGGACCAGCACCGAAGCACTGATCGGTGCCGCGCGCAGCGGTGAGGACGCGCTGGCGGTGGAGACGCTGCAGGTGTTCTGTGCCTGGCTGGGCAGCCTGGCGGGCGACGCGGCGATCGCCGTCGGCGCGCGCTCGGTGTACCTGGCAGGCGGTATTTCCGCGCATGTGCAGGATTTCCTGGCCGATGGCCGCTTCCGTGAGCGCTTCCTCAACAAGGGCGTGCTGACCGAGGTGCTGCGCCAGGTACCGGTATGGCGCGTGGAGCACGGCCAGCTGGGGGTGCTCGGTGCAGCGGTCTGGCACGCCGCGCGGCAGCCCACGCACGACTGATCGGCAGGGCCGGCATCGGGCCGGCCGTGCATTGCAGACTGGGAGGGGAAGATGGTGGATCGCAGGCAGTTCCTGCAGGCCGGTGCTCTGGCCGCAGGCATGGCGGCATTGCCAGGCGTGCAGGCGCGCACGCAGGGTGGGGCCAAAGTGGTTTCGACCTGGGACTTCGGCGTGCCGGCCAACCAGGCCGCGTGGAAGGTGCTGGCGCAGGGTGGCAGCGCACTGGATGCAGTCGAAGCCGGTGCACGCTGGGCCGAGAGCGAGCTGTGCAACCCTACCGTCGGCCATTGCGGTAATCCGGATCGCGACGGCGTGCTGAGCCTGGACGCGAGCATCATGGATGGCGATGGTCGTTGTGGCGCAGTGGCCGCGCTGGTCGACATCCTGTATCCGGTGTCGGTGGCCCGCAAAGTGATGGAGAACAGCCCGCACGTGCTGCTGGTGGGCGAGGGCGCGCAGCAGTTCGCGGTGCAGCAGGGCTTCGAGCGCAAGCACCTGCTGACGCCGCAGGCCGAAGCGGCCTGGCGCGAGTGGCTGAAGACCGAGAAGTACCAACCGCAGATCAATGCCGAGCGCCGTGGCATGCCCGGCAACAGTGACAACCACGACACCATCGGCATGCTGGCGCTGGATGCCAAGGGCCATCTGGCCGGTGCCTGCACCACCAGCGGTATGGCCTGGAAGCTGCACGGCCGTGTCGGCGACAGCCCGATCATCGGTGCCGGCCTGTATGTCGACAACGAAGTGGGCGCGGCCACTGCCTCGGGCGTGGGTGAAGAGATGATCCGCAACGCCGCCTCGTTCCTGGTGGTCGAACTGATGCGCCAAGGGCGTTCACCGGCACAGGCCTGCCGTGAAGCCATCGACCGCGTGGTGCGCAAGCGCCCCGAAGCGAGCAAGACCCTGCAAGTGTGCTTCCTGGCCATGAACAAGCAGGGCGAGGTAGGCGCCTATGCGCTGCATCGCGGCTTCGTCTACGCCGTGTGCGATGGGCAGCGCCAGGATGACCTGCGCGACTCGCCGTCGATCTACACGAGCACCCAGGCGTGAGCACGCGGCTGACTCTGGAAATCGCCAGCAACTCGCTGGCGTCGGCGCTGGCCGCCCAGGCCGGCGGCGCTGATCGCATCGAATTGTTCGACAACCTGGCCGAGGGCGGTACCACGCCGTCGTTCGCCAGCATCGCGATCGCCCGCGAACGCCTGTCGATTCCGCTGTTCGTGCTGGTGCGGCCACGCCCGGGCGACTTCCACTACGACGCGCTGGAAACCGAACTGATGCTGCGTGACATCGCGCAGTGCCGCGCCCTCGGCTGCGATGGCGTGGTGATCGGTGCGCTGGATGTGCAGGGCGGCATCGACGTGGCGCTGTGCCGTGAACTGGTGCAGGCCGCTGGCCCACTCAAGGTGACGTTCCATCGCGCCTTCGACGCCGCCCGTGACCTGCCAGCCGCGCTGGAGCAGGTGATCGGGCTGGGCTGCCAGCGCGTGCTGACCTCGGGCGGCCAGGTCAGCGCCGAGGCCGGCGCGGATGTGCTGGCAGGTCTGGTCACGCAGGCGGCGGGGCGCATCAGTGTGATGGCCGGCGCGGGGCTGGGCCCGGCCAATATCGCCGCCGTCGCACGACGGAGCGGCTGTACCGAACTGCACGCCTCGGCCAAGGGCCTGCGCCGCTCGGCCATGCAGTTCCAGAACCCGGCGCTGCGCGGACTGGATCCAGACTGGAGCCAGACCGCCACCGCGACCGTGGCCGGCCTGCGTCAGGCGTTGGACGGCTGATCGAATCCGTCGGGTATGGCCCCGGGGTCGGATCCCTTCGCAGAAGGGCTCTGACTCCGCTGCGGAACGCGTACCTGTTGCCGAAAAGTGACGCTTCTGACGTGCGTGGATCGCCAGTCCGTCTGCCAAACAGCGGAACGCAGGGGCATCTGTGTTTCCGGGTGGACGATCAAGCCAGGATTATTAACAGTGGGGTCCAACTCCCCGTGGCAATGATCCTCCTTCCGCATGTCTCGACTGCTCTTGCTACTTCTCTGCTTGCCACCAGCTGCCGCAATAGCTGCAGAGAAGGGACAGCCACCAATGTTGATCTGGAAGGCGACAGGTCCCGAGGGAGGCAGCATCGACGCTGTGCTGGGTGGCATGACGCTGGCACCCGCTGCTACAGGCGCGTTCGTCGACACGCGGGTACATCGGATCGGCGAGAAGTGCTTTCGCGCGCTCTATCAGGTGTTCGATTCAAAGGCCTCCAACCCGATGGGACGCTGTGGCGCGGGGCGCGAGATCCATTTGTTCGTTTACGAATTAACCCGGCCGAAGCCCATCGAGCGCGGCAGGGTATTGATCAGCAGCTGTCTTGAGACTCTGTCTCTGGCCAGCCAGAACTCAGGGCGACCCCACAGTGAGTCCGACTTTTCCTCGGTCATCTGGCAGGACGACGGGTTCAGCATCGAGTGGTGGGGAATCGGACCCGGAGGCAATGCATCGAGCCACTACGCTCTCCGCAATGGTCACTTCGTCCCGACTCAATCGAGTGAGGGTCATCGTTGAGAGCGGACAAAGCAGTTCCGCGCGCCGCTGTCGCGATCGTGTCATTGACGCGTGCGCCGCTCTCTCAGCGATGTCTCGCAACTCTTTGATTGTCATAGTCACCGGCGACCGATAACGGCATTGCGTCGGGCGTTGCTGCGGCGCCACATGCCCGACGTGGTTCAGCTGTGCTTTAGTTTGGATCGATCCACAGGGGAGGTGCCGCATCGGGCTTCAACCGATCCAGGCGCCTGGATCCGTCGTAGTGCAGCGCCACCACCCGTCCGTGCGTCCACACTTTCGAAGAGCAACCACCCATGGCTCAGT
The DNA here is from genome assembly GCF_051861585.1 of Stenotrophomonas sp. ATs4. Taxonomy (NCBI): domain Bacteria; kingdom Pseudomonadati; phylum Pseudomonadota; class Gammaproteobacteria; order Lysobacterales; family Lysobacteraceae; genus Stenotrophomonas; species Stenotrophomonas sp. ATs4. The sequence continues at coordinate 113,249 of NZ_JBLYPK010000006.1, forward strand.
CCGTTCGCAAGCGTCGTCACCTGCTGTCCCAGGCCCTGGTCCTGGCCCTGTTGCCCCTGGCTGCCAGCGCGCAGGAGGCCGCCAGTTCGTCCACCAAGGATCTCGATGCGGTCACCGTCACCGGCTCGCGCATCAAGCGCGCCGGCGTCGAAGGCCCGGCACCGGTCAACGTGATCACCGCCGCGCAGATCCAGAAGGAAGGCTTCGTAAGCGTGTACGACGCACTGAAGACCCTCACCGAAGCGACCGGCACCGTCGAAGCCGCCTCGCAATGGGGCTCGCATACACCCAATGCCAGCGGCCTGAACCTGCGCGGGATGGGCCCGAACCGCTCGCTGTTGTTGGTCAACGGCCGTCGCGTGGCGGATTACCCGCTGCCGTATGGCGGTGAAACCAACTTCTCCAACTACGGCAACATTCCGGCCGCTGCGGTGGAGCGCATCGAAGTGCTGACCGGTGGCGCCTCGGCCATCTATGGTTCGGATGCAATCGCCGGCGTGGTCAACGTCATCCTCAAGACCAACTACGACGGCGACGAGGTGCGCGTGCGCGGCGGCACCTCCACCGAAGGCGGCCGCGATACCTGGGATCTGTCCTGGGCCGGCGGCAGGACCGGTGACAACTGGAGCGTGACCTACGCGCTGCAGTACACCAAGCGCGATCCGCTGTTCGGGCGTGATCGCCCGCAGATGGACGATGCCGATGATGCACCGTATCCGTCCTGGAACATGGAACAACGCAAGGTCGGCTTCCGTCCAACCGCTGGCCTGGCGCTGATCGATCCGACCACCGGCCAGCGCCTGGGGCCGCCCACTGGCACCTGCGAGAAGTTCGACGGCGAGTACTACACTGCCGATCGATTGGTCTACAACTACGCCGCCAACACCATCACCAACACCGGCCGCCTGTGCGGCATGAGCGCCGACTACACCAACTGGCTGCTCACCGGCGGTGCCGAGAACGTGTCCGGCAACCTGTATGCCACCTTCGATTTCAGCAATGACCTGCAGGCGTGGACCAACCTGGCGGTGTACCGCTCCGAAGCGATCTGGGGCACCAATCCACCCAGCGTGTCGCTGATCGACGACGACAAGGGCTACTACTGGGATGCCAACCGCAACCGCCCGATCCTTGGCGTGCGCCAGTTCACCCCGAACGAAGTCGGCGGCCTGGATACGCTGCGCAACACCAACCGTGAACTGTCCTGGGACTGGAGTGCGGGCCTGCGCGGACGCCTCGCCGATCGCTTCGATTGGAGCGCAACGGTGGGTCGTTCCTACTACCGCGTGGAAGAACGACAGAACGTGGTGCACAAGCAGAAATCGTATGACTACTTCCTCGGCCCGAAGCTGGGCACCACCGCCAACGGTGAGTCGATCTACGCACTGAACGAATCGCGCTGGTGGAATCCGCTGACGCCGGACCAGTACTGGCAGATGGGCACGGTGGCGAAGAATCGCGCGTCGTCCTACGTCAACCAGGCCTCGGCCGACATCACCGGCGAACTGTTCCAGGGCTGGGCCGGTCCGATCTCGTTCGCCGCCGTGGCCGAAGTCGCGCAGCAGGGCTATCACCTCAGCCCCGACCCGCGCGCTGGCATCGACTTCGACCTGCAGAACGTCGACCGCGGTGGCGGCGAGCGCACCCGCTATTCGGCCGGCGTCGAGTTCAAGATTCCGCTGCTGGAAAGCGTGACCGCCACTGCGGCCGCACGCTATGACCGCTATGGCAACTACAAGGCGGACAACAGTGGCGAAGCGCTGGACATCGGCAGCCAGAAGGAAACCACCTGGAATGTCGGCCTTGAATGGCGCCCGGTGGAATCGCTGCTGGTACGTGGCTCCTACGCCACCAGTTTCCATGCACCGGACATGCACTACCTGCTGGGCCAGCCGAGCAGCTCCGAAGTGCAGACCTATGACCGCCTGCGCTGCATCCAGAGCGGCGCCTACCTGGTCAACAACTGCGGGGTGGGCAACACCGACGTCTGGTACACCTTCGACGTGAACCGGCGCGGCACGCCCTTGCTGCGCTCGGAGACCGGTGACTCGTGGACGGTCGGTTTCGTCTGGGATGTGATGCCCAATCTGTCGGTCAGCGCCGACTACTGGGCGATCAAGCTGGAGGACATGATCGTCGACGTCGGTGCCGACGAGGTGTTGGCCAGCGAGGCGGGCTGCCTGACCGGCAAGAACATGGACGGTACGCCGTGGGCCAATCCGGCCGGTGGCGATTACTGCGCCGGCATCCTGGCCCGCGTGAACCGTGACAGCAGCGGCCGACTGGTGTCGATCGAACGCGGCCCGTTCAATCTGGCCAGCCGAGAAGTGCGCGGTATCGACCTGACCGCGCGCTACCGCTTGGAAACCGCGCAGTGGGGCAGCTTCCAGCTGGGCCTGAACTACACCAACCAACTATCGACCAAGGAACAGCGTTACGCCAACGATCCGAATCCGGAGCGCCGCGACCGCGACCTGCGCAGCAAGCTGCGTGCGAGCCTGGCCTGGCAGCGCGGCAACTGGAATGCCAATGTCTATGCCGATCGCATCGGTTCGGTGCCGGGCGTGCGTTACCACTGGGGCACCGATCGCCTGAACAACCCCGGTGGCTGCCTGCCGTTCGCTGATGGCTACGTGCCCAGCGACAGCCCGTCGCTGAACTGCCTGGAACCGGCAACACGTCCGGATGGTTCGCCGAATCCGAACCCGAACGCCGGCCAGCAGACCACGCGCTACTACGGGCGGGTCGGGCCGTTCATCACCTGGAACTTCAACATGGGCTACCAGGTGACCGAACGCGCCAAGGTCAACGTCTACGTCAACAACGTGTTCAATTCGGCCAGCTGGAACCACAAGGACCCGTACAAGCTGGATTACGACTTCGCCCCGACCCGCCTGCTCGGTGCGGTGGGTCGCGAGTTTGCGCTGGAGTACGTGTTCACCTTCTGAGCACGACATCGGTGGCGCCGGGCCTTGTGCCGCCGGGCATGGCCCGGCGCTACCGGGCGTTGGTGGCTCCACGCCATGCGTGGATGAATTCCTCCATGAACCCGGGGGTGGCTGGATTTGACCTTCCCACGATGGCAAGGTTTAGCCTGTCCGCATCCAGAAGGAAATCCGGGAATCCGATCATGAGTACGCCCCGCGCCACTGCAGTCCCCGTCAGCCCCTCCACCATCAGCCTGCCCATCGAGGGCATGACCTGCGCCAGCTGTGTGGGCCGGGTCGAAGCAGCGCTGTCCAAGGTCGAGGGCGTCGGCAGCGTCACGGTGAACCTGGCCACCGAGCGCGCGGACATCCGGGCGTCCGGGCCGGTTGATCGCGCTGCGCTGATCCAGGCGGTGGAGCGGGTGGGCTACGACGTGCCGGCTGCCACTGTCGAACTGGCGGTGGAAGGCATGACCTGTGCCTCCTGCGTGGGTCGTGTCGAGCGCGCGCTGTTGGCGGTGCCGGGCGTCAGCCAGGCCAGCGTGAACCTGGCCACTGAACGCGCCACGGTGCGCGGCGTGGCCGCTGTGGATGCGCTGGTGGCGGCCATCGACAAGGTCGGTTATGCCGCCCGCGCCATCGAAGCAGGCGTTCAATCCGACGACGAAGCAGCGGAAAAAAAGGATGCCGAGCGTGCCGAGCTGAAGCGCGACCTGATCGTGGCGACCGCGCTGGCGCTGCCGGTATTCGTGCTGGAAATGGGCTCGCACCTGATTCCCGGCATGCACGAATGGGTGATGGCCAACATCGGCATGCAGACCAGCTGGTATCTGCAGTTCGCACTGACCCTGCTGGTGCTGGCCATTCCCGGCCGCCGTTTCTACCAGAAGGGTTTCCCGGCGCTGCTGCGGCTTGCGCCGGACATGAATTCACTGGTGGCGGTGGGCACCGCCGCCGCGTTCGGTTATTCGGTGGTAGCGACCTTTGCACCGCGGCTGCTGCCGCCGGGCACGGTGAACGTCTACTACGAAGCGGCAGCGGTAATCGTCGCACTGATCCTGCTCGGCCGTTTCCTTGAAGCGCGCGCCAAGGGCCGTACCTCCGAGGCGATCAAGCGCCTGGTCAACCTGCAGGCCAAGGTCGCGCATGTGATCCGTGACGGCCGCAGCATCGATATTCCGGTCAATGAAGTGCTGAGCGGCGACGTGGTGGAAGTACGCCCGGGCGAGCGCGTGCCGGTCGACGGCGAGGTCATCGAAGGCCGCAGCTACATCGACGAATCGATGATCAGTGGCGAGCCGATCCCGGTCGAGAAGCAGCCGGGCAGCAGCGTGGTCGGCGGTACCGTCAACCAGAAGGGCGCACTGACGGTGCGTGCCACGGCGGTGGGCGCGCAGACCATGCTGGCGCAGATCATCCGCATGGTTGAACAGGCGCAGGGCTCGAAGCTGCCGATCCAGGCGGTGGTCGACAAGGTGACGCTGTGGTTCGTGCCAGCGGTGATGCTGGCGGCGCTGGCCACGTTCCTGGTCTGGCTGATCTTTGGCCCGTCGCCAGCCTTGAGTTTCGCGCTGGTCAACGCGGTGGCGGTGCTGATCATTGCCTGCCCGTGTGCGATGGGCCTGGCCACGCCAACTTCGATCATGGTCGGTACCGGCCGTGGCGCCGAGATGGGCGTGCTGTTCCGCAAGGGTGAAGCACTGCAGTTGCTGAAGGACGCGCAGGTGGTGGCGGTGGACAAGACCGGCACGCTGACCGAAGGCCGCCCGCGCCTGACCGATCTGGAGATTGCCGATGGCTTCGATCGCACCACGGTGCTGGCTGCGGTGGCCACGGTGGAGTCACGTTCGGAACATCCGATCGCCCGCGCCATTGTCGATGCGGCGACTGAGCAGGGACTGGCACTGCCGGCGATGATCGATTTCGAATCTGTCACCGGCATGGGTGTGCGTGCCAGTGTAGATGGCGCGCGGGTGGAGGTTGGCGCGGACCGTTTCATGCGCGATCTGGGCGTGGATATCAGCGCGTTCGCCGCGCTGGCAGCCGAACTCGGCGCGCAGGGCAAGTCGCCGCTGTATGCCGCCATCGACGGTCGCCTGGCCGCGATCATCGCGGTATCCGATCCGATCAAGCCGAGCACGCCGGCTGCGATCGCGGCGCTGCATCAGCTTGGCCTGAAGGTGGCGATGATCACCGGTGACAACGCCGGTACCGCGCAGGCGATCGCACGCCAGCTGGGCATCGATGAAGTGGTGGCCGAAGTGCTGCCGGAAGGCAAGGTCGAGGCGGTGCGCCGCTTGAAGGCCACGCATGGCCACGTCGCCTTCGTCGGTGACGGCATCAATGATGCGCCGGCACTGGCCGAGGCTGACGTTGGCCTGGCCATCGGTACCGGTACCGATGTCGCAGTCGAGTCGGCCGACGTGGTGCTGATGTCGGGCAACCTGCAGGGCGTGCCGAATGCCATTGCGCTGTCCAAGGCAACACTGGGCAACATCCGGCAGAACCTGTTCTGGGCCTTCGCTTACAACACGGCGTTGATCCCGGTAGCGGCCGGCGTGCTGTACCCGGTATGGGGTGTACTGCTGTCGCCGGTGTTCGCGGCCGGTGCGATGGCATTGTCCAGCATGTTCGTGCTGGGCAACGCGCTGCGCCTGCGCCGCTTCCAGGCGCCGATGGCCGATGTCCCCGCTGCAACCCATTGAAGGAAACCCGCATGAACATCGGCGAAGCCGCCAAAGCTTCCAGCGTTTCAGCGAAAATGATCCGTTACTACGAACAGATCGGCCTGATTCCCGCGGCCGATCGCACCGAGTCGGGCTACCGGGCGTATTCGCAGGCGGACATCCACCGCCTGCGTTTCATCCGTCGCGCGCGCGATCTCGGTTTCCAGGTCGCCGAGATCACCGATCTGCTCGGCCTGTGGAACGACACGTCGCGGCACAGCGCCGACGTCAAGCAGCTGGCGGAACAGCACATCGTCGACCTGGAGCAGCGCATCGAAAGCATGCGGCAGATGGCTGATACGCTGAAGTCGTTGATCAGTTGCTGCGCGGGCGACGAGCGCCCGGAGTGCCCGATCCTGCAGCGGCTGGGTGAAGAGGATGAGACCCCGGTAGCGGTCGACACCGCCAAGACCGGCGCGGTGCGGCGGCGTACGCACAAGCATTGACTCGATACTGCATGCATGAAAAAGCCCGCCGGTTGTTGTAGCAGCCGGCGGGCTTTGCAGTGTGGAACAGGGCAGGGGATCAGGCCGTACGCGGCGGGAAACCGGCGTCGTTCAGCGCTGCCACGATCTGCGCTTCGCTGGCCGAGGTCTGCACCTGCACGCGACGGCTGGCGGGATCTGCCTGCACGCTGGCCTGCGGGTCCACGCCTTCAATCGCCTTGGTCACGCTACGGGCGCAGCCGCCGCAGGTCATGCCTTCAACATGGAATTCCATCTGTAGTTCCTTCGGTGCTCTTGGGGTGGAGCCAGTGTGCACCTTCCAACGATGGCAGGGTCAAGCACTGGGCTGAACGACAGGCGAGGCGCCGACAAAAAACGGCAGCCACCTGTACCAGCGTGACTGCCGTGGAGGAACGTCCCCGCCGGAGCAGGGTGTGGGTTGCGCCGGGCGGGCCCGGGCAACCCGGTGGCGCCTTAGAACTTCCAGGTGGCGCCGAAGTACAGCTGGCGGCCTGCATAGGTGTTGGAGATCAGGCGCGCCTTGGTGTCATTGCCCAGGTGCACGCGCTGCTCGGACTTGGTGGCATTGATCACCGAGGCGGTCAGGGTCCAGTCCGGGGTCAGGTTGTAGGCCACGTTCAGATCCAGCTGGTCATATGGTTCGGTGTAGACGGTCATGCCGTTCTGCAGGCCGCCTACCACTTCGCCGCGACGGTTGAACGAGGCGCGCGCAAGGAACTTTTCGTTCTCGTAGAACACGGTTACATTGGCCTGGTTCTTGGCACTGCCGACCAGTGGCGACGAGCCGATGTTCTGCCCGTCAATCACGATCGATGCCAGGTTGGTGTCGTTGTAGGTGTAGTTGGCCTGCACGCCGAAGCCGAAATCGAAGGTGTACTGGCCATACAGTTCCACGCCCTGCGAAACACCATCCTGGCCATTGGCCTTGGTCTTGTAGTTCTGCACGGTTACTACTTCGCCGCCGACAGTCATCTGCGTGTCGCGCACGACCGGCACGGTGAAGTTGCTGACGTCCTTGCGGAACAGGCCGACACCGGCCACGGCGCCCGGCTGGAAGTACCATTCCAGGCCCAGGTCGTACTGCGTGGCCTTGAATGGCTGCAGCTGCTTGTTGCTGCCTTCGCCGGCCCAACCCGGGTTCGGCGCACCGCCGGCCACGCGACGATCGTCGACGTACTCGGCGCTGTAGAAGCTCAGAGCGCCCGGGGTGGCGATATCGGTGTAGCCCGGACGGGCAATGACCTTTGACGCGGCGCCGCGCAGCACCAGAGTGTCAGTGATGTCCCAGGCGATGTTGAAGCTCGGCAGGATGTCGGTATACGTGCGGTCGACGCCGATCAGTTCATGGGACTTGCTCTGTGCCAGATCGTACGGCAGTCGCTTGAAGCCACTCTCGCAGCCATAGCCCGGATAGGCCGCAGCGGCCGGATCGGTGCACGCCATCGGTGCGCCGGAGGCGTTGTCCAGGAAGTAGTCGTTGAACTTCTCGATCGAGTCGGAAGACTGTGCGAACTGCTTGGTGCGCACCACGCGCACGCCGACGTTGCCGCGCAGGCGCTCGGTGCGGAAGTTGGCCTGGAAGTAGCCCGAGTAGATCTTCTCGTTGACGTTGTAGACGAAGTCTTCTTCGGTACGGTTGTGCGAACCACCGTAGGTCTTGTTCAAGTAGTCGATGTACGCCGGGTAGTTGATGCCCGGGAACACGTTGGCATTGAAGCCACCGGCAATGTTGCTGATCGGATTGGACAGGAAGAAGCCGGGCTGCGCGTCGCCGGCAGTCGGGTCGCAACCTACCTGGTAGCGGCCGTCCTTGTAGTCGGCCGGATCGCGGCCCTGGCAGGTCCAGTAGGTGTTGCCGGTGTTGCGGTGGACCTTGCCATCGCGGTACTTGGCACCGAACTGGATCGAATCCAGCCAGCCCGATTCAAACAGCTTGGTCACGTCGGCCTGGAAATAGTTCTGCTTGACCTCGGTGCGCTTCCACGACGAATCGGTCGAGCCGGTGTCGACTTCGGCGATGCCGTTCATCAGCTGCTGCTGCAGGTCGGGCGAGAAGTTGGCCGACGGCGTACCGGTCAGGTCCCACGCGCTGTACTGGTTGCCGGACAGGTAGTCGTTGCCGACCTTGCGGCGCGGCTTGGCCGACATGCGGAAGTTCATCGACGGGCCACCCTCGGACCAGGTGCGACCGCCAGTGAACGAGGCTTTCCACAGCGGGCTGATATCCCAGTCGATGGTCAGGTCGGCGGTCTGCGAGAGCGCCTTCTCCTTGCTGTAGCCGCCGGTCAACTGCGGCGTCGGAACCGTGCAGTCGTCCGGGCCCCAGCCGCCAGGCTTGAGGCCAGCGGCCTTGGCCTGGTCTTCGCTGCAGATGTAGGCCTTGCCCGGAAGCTTCTCGAACTGGGCACCGGTGACGGTGTTGCCGCTGGGATCGAAGTCCAGGCCATTGAGCAGGCGACCACCAGCCCAGTTGCCGTCCTGGTTGTAGCGCGCCATGCTCCATTCCGGAATCTTCAGCATGTTCTGGGTGTAATCACCCTGCAGCTCGAAGCGGAAGTAGTTGGCGGTCATCGTGACGTTGTCGACCGGCTTGAACTGGAAGGTCAGCTGGCCGCCCTTGCGCTCGCGCTTTTCTTCCTTCACCGCGAAGTTGACCGACGTCGGCATGAAGAAATCGCTGTAGTTGCCGCCCGTCTGGTTGTTGAAACCGGACTTGCCCCACCAGTAGTGGATGCCATCCTGCTGCTGCACATTGCCATAGGCATCGCGCGCCTTGCCGGCGCCGTACCACTGGTAGTCCTCGGTGCTGGCTTCCATGGTGCGGGTGGTGCGCTTCTGCTGCGTCACGCCGACCAGCACACCGAAGCGTTCATCCTTGCTGTGCCACGAATACAGGGCCGATGCCTGTGGGTCGATATCGTGGTGGGTATCGGAGGAGGTGCCCTCGAGCGTGACGAAGCCCGAGTTGGATTCCATGTCCAGCGGACGACGGGTGTGCAGGATGACCGTGCCGCCGATGCCGCCTTCATCGATGCGTGCTTCCGGCGACTTGAACAACTCCGCGCTGGACAGCATGTTCGACGGAAGCAAGGTGTAGTTGAACGAGCGGGTTGCTTCGTCGTTGGTTTCCGACGTGGCCACGTAGTTGCCGTTCAACTGGGTCAGGGTCAGGTCCGGCGCAAGGCCACGCACGCTGACAGTCTTGCCTTCGCCGCCACTGCGGGTGATGACCACGCCGGGCACGCGCTGCAGCGCGTCGGCGACGTTCTTGTCAGGGAACTTGCCGACGTCTTCTGCGGTGATCACTTCGACCACAGCGTTGGCGTCGCGCTTCTTTTCGAGGCTCTTCTCGATGGCGTAGCGATAGCCGGTGACCTGGACGCTGTCCAGGGTGGTGGCGTCCTGCGCGGCGGTGGAGGCAGCCTGCTGTGCGGCGGCGCCTGCCGGCACGAGGGCGACGGCCAGGGCCAGCGCGATGGCCAGCGACAGTGCGTCGTGACCGTGCGTGCGTGTTGAATGCTTCATTCCCATCTCTCCCTCTCTCCTGGATTGATCCGGTGACGTGGCACTTGAATCGATCTAATTTGAAGTGACATTGTCGCTATCGCCATGCAGTGGCAGTAGCACCGTGCGCGTGGCCTGGTACGTCCTGTTGCTGCTCCCCCAACTCCCGGCCATCGCAATGTCGTTCTTGGATCGATCTAAGCGATGGGCGGGCGATTTTTAGCATGGGTCGCCCGTGGGCGCATGCTGCTACGCAATATGTTACTGGCGTGGCGAAGGGGTGACGGTTTGCTGAATCAAGTGAAAACGTTTTCGTGCGCAGGGGGGGGCGGCAGGGCTGCGCCCTGCACCTGCGGTAGTGCCGGCCGCTGGCCGGCAGCAACCAAGGCCAAGGCCAAGGCCAAAGCCAAAGCCAAAGCCAAAGTGGCTCTGGGTTGTCTGTGAGTTGGGCGGGGCGGTGTGGGCTGGCAGGACACGCCGTAAACCCTTCCCTGGGGGCTCGATGGCGCCATCCATGGCGCCAACGGTCCTGCCAGCCCACACCGCCCCACCTTTGACAGTTTCCCGGTGACGGCTGGATGGGTCCTGGGAACGACATGGGGTTGTGGGTCAGATCCGTTTTCCAACGGAAAACGGATCTGACCCCACTTGATTTCGTTATCTGACAGAGATTCATCCACGCATAGCGTGGATCCACAGATCGCGGAAATCTGTCGAAGGCGGGGTGGGTCCGGTTGCGGGGGCGTGAGCCGCATGGATGCGGCGACCGAGCTTACATGGACGTACTTGCAGCGCCCCCCGCAACCGGACCCACCCCGGCTCCCCACAGGAAACCGGCTTCTGCTGTTGCTGTTGCTGCTGCTCCAGCTCGTAGCAGGTGCAGGGCGCAGCCCTGCCGAACACCCCCCTCTCATGCTGCGCCGCAGAATGCATTCGGCTGAAGCTGCATGCTCTACTTGAATCGATCTAAATCCACGGTCACGTGGGTCGGGCGTCATTCCAGGGGGAGCCTTCTGCCGGTCCAGGCAGAGCTCAGCGGAACGGTGCCGGAAGGCCCGGGCCGTCTGTCTCTGCGTCATCGACTACAGGAACCCGACATGCGTCCAGTGCCGTCCGCTCCCGCCGTCCCATCGTCTTCGCGCCCGCTGACGCGCCTGGCATGCCTGCTCGCATTGTCGGCAGTGCCGATGCTGCTGCAGGCCGCGCCGGCGGCGCTGGAACGCGAGGTCAACACCTTCATCGGCAGCAAGGACGACGGCAACACGTTCCCGGGCGCGTCGGCGCCGTTCGGCCTGATCCAGGTCAGCCCGATCGGCAGCCATTATTCGGGCTGGCGCTATGACGACGAGAAGATCCGCGGTTTCGGCCACTCCTTCATCTCCGGCGCGGGTTGCTGGGAACAGGGCGGCCAGGTGTCGGTGCTGCCGGTTACCGGGTCGATCGGTCCGGGCGGCGATTTCGATACCGGCAACGCAAAGCAGTTCGACCACAAGGCCTATGCCGCGGCGTACACCCATGACGGCGAGATCGGCCAGGCGGGCTATTACAAGGTGCGGCTGACCAGCTACGGCGGCATCGACGCCGAAGCCACTGCCCGCACCCGCGCCGCGGCCGAGCGCTATACCTTCAGCCAGCGCAGCGGAGACGGCCACGTGCTGGTCAACGTCGGCCAGGCCAACGAGCGCCATTCGGTGATCGGCAGCGTGGTCGATGTGGTCGGTGATCGCGTGGTGGAAGGCAAGCTGGTCACCAAGAGCTTCTGCGGCGGCCATCAGTACACCACCTGGTTCCGCATCGAGTTCGACCGCCCGTTCAAGGCGCATGGCACCTGGGGCGAGGGCGGTGGCCTGCCGGGCGCGCGCCACAGCATGGAGGGCGAACAGAAGCCGAATGGTGCCTGGCTCAGCTTCGACCTGGGCAAGGGCCAGTCGGTGACGGCGGTTAGTGCGATCTCGCACGTGGATGCCGAAGGCGCGCGTACCAACCTGCGCGCGGAGGGCATGCAGGGTGGGGCGCTGCTCGGTTTTGACCGCATGCGTGCGTTGTCCCAGCAGTCGTGGCGTGAGCAGCTGGGCCGGGTGCGTGTGCAGGGCGGCAACGCTGACGATCGCACCGTGTTCTACAGCGCGGTCTACCACGCGCTGCTGCAGCCGATGACCGGCAACGATGCCGACGGCCGTTACCGTGGCTACGACGATGGCATCCATCGCACCGATGGCTGGACCTACTACGAGTACTTCTCGCTGTGGGATACCTACCGTGCGCAGAACCAGTGGCTGGCGCTGACCCGTCCGGACGTGGCGCGCGACATCGGCCGTACCCTGCTGGCGATCGACGAGCAGGGTGGCTGGTTGCCGCGCTGGGGCTATGCCAACTTCGAGACCAACATCATGACCGGCGATCCGGTCACCCCGTTCATGGTCGACCTGTGGCGCTTCGGTGCGCTCAAGGGCCGTGAATCGCAGGCATGGGACGCGCTGCGCCGCAATGCCTTCGGCACGCCGCCGCTGAACTCGCGCATGGCCGGCCGCTCCGGCAACCCGACGTACCTGGACAAGGGCTACGTGGTCTACGACCGTGCATTCCCGTCCAAGGGTATGGACGTCGATCCGCACCACGGCGGTTCGGCCACCTTGGAATACGCGCTGGCCGACTGTGCGCTTTCGCAGATGGCCGATGGCCTGGGCCATGCGCAGGACGCGGCGACGCTGCGTGAGCGCGGTCGCAACTGGCGCAAGGTGTGGGACCCGCAGGTGCGCGATGCCGAGACCGGCTTCACCGGTTTCCCGCGCCCGCGTACCGAGGATGGCCAGTGGTACACCCCGGCCGATGGCCACTACAGCCCGCGCTCGCACCATGGTTTCCATGAAGGCACGGCGTGGCAGTACCAGTGGCTGGCACAGCAGGACGTGCCGGGCCTGGTCGAAGCGATGGACGGCCGCGAACAGGCCGGCCGCCGCCTCGATGCCTTCTTCGCGATGGACGCGCTGCAGGCCGACCCGCTCAACGCTGCCCGCAAGGAATGGGTGGTCGGGCCGTACAGCTACTACAACCAGTTCCGCTACAACCCGAACAACGAGCCGGACCTGCATTCGCCGTGGCTGTACACGCTGATCGGCCAGCCGTGGAAGACCGCCGCCGTGGTGCGTGCCGCGCAGCAGCTGTTCACCAATGCCCCGAACGGCGTGACCGGCAACGATGACCTCGGCACCATGTCGGCCTGGTACCTGTTCAGTGCCATCGGCGTGTACCCGGCGGTGCCGGGCAGCGGCCAGTTCCTGTTGCACACCCCGCGCTTCAGCAAGGTGGAAGTGGACATGGGCAATGGCCGCACCCTGCGCATCGACGCACCCGGTGCCGATGGTCGCCGCCTGCAGTACGTGCAGGGCGTCAAGGTCGATGGCCAGGCGTATGCGCCGGTGTGGCTGGACTGGAGCCAGCTGCAGCAGGGCCCGCGCCTGCACTTTGCGCTCGACACGAACGCGCCGGAGCAGGGCTGGGGCACGGCCGTGAAGGACCTGCCGGTGTCCTGGTGCGCGGCACCGGGCAGCCAGCTGCGCTGAGACGGACTGTGCCGTTCGCGGTGACCCAGCGAACGGCACGGCACGACACGGCCCTGATCCATTAGGCTTGAGCCTCCAGCGGGAGTCCGGGAAGACGATGAACGACAACGGCAGCAGTCCCAGCAAGCGCGCCGGCAAGGCGGTGACGGTGACCGACATCGCGCGTGCCATCGGCGTGTCACGGGCAACCGTGTCGCTGGTGCTGCGTGGCAGCCCGCTGGTCAACGTCGATACCCGCGCCAAGGTCGAGGCCGAACTGCGCCGCCAGCGTTACGTCTACAACCGCGCCGCGGCCAACCTGCGCCGACGTACCTCGTCGAGCATCGCGCTGGTGATCAACGATCTGTCCAACCCGTTCTTCGCCGAATTCGCCTCCGGTGTGGACGAGGCGCTGGGCGGACGCGGCTACGTGACGTTGCTTGGCAGCACTGGCGAATCGCCGGAGCGCCAGCAGGCGGTGCTGTCCACGCTGATGGAGCACACCCCGGCCGGCCTGATCCTGTCACCCGCCGAAGGCAGCGATACCGCGCAGCTGCGACAGGCGCTGGGTGCCAATGCCAACGTGCTGCTGTTCAATCGCGAGCTGGACGGTGCCGATTGGGACTTCCTGACCCTGGACAACCAGCATGGCGCCTATCTGGCCACGCGCCACCTGATCGAGCGCGGCCATCGCCAGATCGCTTTCTTCGGTGGCCATGCAGCATCCAGCTCCTGCCACCAGCGCCGCGCGGGTTTCCAGCAGGCACTGGCCGAAGCGGGTCTTGCGCTGCCACCGGGCTGGATGATCGAGTCGGCGCCGAACCGCCTGGAAGCTGCCGCGCGCACCGATGAGTTGTTTGCCGATGGCCATCGCCCCAGTGCGGCGGTCTGCTACAACGACACCGTCGCGCTGGGCCTGATGCTGGGCTTGAATTCGCGTGGCATCCGTCCGGGCGGTGACTTTGCCGTTACCGGTTTCGATGATATTTCCGAGGCGTCGGTCGCGGTGCCGCCGTTGACCACGCTCACCGCCGACCCGCGCGAGCGTGGCCGGCAAGCTGCCGCGCTGCTGCTGCAACGACTGGACGAACCGGATGCGCCGCCACGGCGCACGGTCGCGCCGGTGCAGCTGCGCATCCGCGAAAGCAGTGCCGCACGACCGAACTGATTCCTTCAACATACCCCTTCCACGCAACAACGACCTTCTGCGCATCGAGGCGCGTACCGCATGCCGATCTCCGCAACGCCCCGTCCATCGGGTTCTTCGGGCAACGCACCCGCCGTCACCAACGGCAAGGCGCTGGCCGTGGTCACCACGATCTTCTTCATGTGGGGCTTCCTGACCTGCCTCAATGACATCCTGATCCCGCACCTGAAGGCGGTGTTCGAGCTGAACTACGCCAAGGCGATGCTGGTGCAGTTCACCTTCTTCGGTACCTATTTCCTGATGTCGCTGCCGGCAGGTCGCCTGGTTGCCGCGCTGGGTTACAAGAAGGGCATCGTCGCTGGTCTGGTGATCGCCGGCATCGGTGCACTGGGCTTCTGGCCGGCGGCCGAGCTGCGCGAGTACGGCGCGTTCCTGGGGGCGTTGTTCGTGCTGGCCACCGGCATCACCGTGCTGCAGGTGGCTGCCAACCCCTATGTGGCGCTGCTGGGTCCGGAACAGACCAGTTCCAGCCGTCTGACCCTGGCGCAGGCACTGAACTCGCTGGGTACGGCCATCGCACCGATCTTCGGCGGCATGCTGATCCTGTCCAACACGGTCAAGAGTGCTGATGAACTGAACGCGCTGCCGGCTGCAGAACAGTTGGCCTACCGCGCCGCCGAGGCGCAGGCCGTGCAGGGCCCGTACGTGGGCCTGGCAGTGGCGCTGGTGCTGCTGGCGCTGTTCGTGTTCCTGTTCCGCCTGCCGGCGCTGAGCGATGCCACCGAACAGGCCGACCAGGGCCATCAGCACAGCTACCTGGACGCGCTGCGCAAGCGCCACCTGCTGCTGGGCGTACTGGGCATCTTCTTCTACGTCGGCGCGGAAGTGTCGATCGGCAGCTTCCTGGTCAACTACCTGTCGATGCCGAGCATCGGCGGCTTCAGCGAGCAGCAGGCCACCCATTACGTGTCGGCCTATTGGACGATGGCGATGATCGGCCGCTTCGCCGGTTCGGCGCTGCTGGCGCGCTTCTCGCCCAGCCGCCTGCTGGCAATCTTCGCGCTGGTCAACGTGGCGCTGCTGGCCACGACCATGCTGACCTCCGGCAGCATCGCGCTGTATTCGGTGGTAGCAATCGGCCTGTTCAACTCGATCATGTTCCCGACCATCTTCGCGCTCAGCATCGAGCGCCTGGGCCCGCTGACCAACAAGGGTTCCAGCCTGCTGATCATGGCCATCGTCGGCGGCGCCGTGGTGCCGTACCTGCAGGGCATGCTGGCCGACCACATCGGTGTGCAGGCCAGCTTCATCCTGCCGTTGCTGTGCTACGGCTACATCATTTTCTACGGACTGGTCGGCGCGCGTACGCCGGCTTCCGCAACGCAGGGAGGCTGAGTCCGGAATGGGTGCCATTGTCTGCTTCGGCGAAATTTTGATCGATCTACTAGCGCAGCCACCGGCCTCGGCCGACACCCCGCGCGCGTTCCTGCAGTACGCCGGTGGTGCACCGGCCAACGTCGCGGTGGCTGCCGCGCGGCTGGGCGCGAAGACCCAGTTCGTTGGCATGCTGGGCCGGGACATGTTCGGCGACTTCCTGGCTGACAGCCTGGTCGAGCATGGCGTCGGCACCGATTACATCGTGCGTACCGACGCGGCCAAGACCGCATTGGCCTTCGTCGCACTCGATGCCAATGGCGAACGCAGCTTCAGCTTCTACCGCCCACCGGCGGCTGATCTGCTGTTCCGTGACAGCGACTTCCAGGCAGCGTGCCTGGATCGCGCACAGTGCTTCCATGTCTGCTCCAACAGCCTGACCGAGCCGGCCATCGCCGAGGCGACCTTCGCCGGCATGGATCGCGCCCGCGCTGCCGGTGCAGTGGTCAGCCTCGATCTCAACCTGCGTCCGGCCTTGTGGCCGTCCAACGAGGATCCGACGCCGTGGCTGTGGCAGGCGCTGGAGCGCGCCGACCTGGTCAAGCTGTCACGCGAAGAGCTGGACTATCTGGCAGCGCCACTCGGCGATGACGGCGAAGCGCAGGTGCTGCGTCGCCTGTTGGCCGCGCAGGCACGCTGGGTCATCGTCACCGACGGTGCGGCCACGCTTCACTGGTACACCCGCGACAACCACGGCACGTTGACCAGCTTCCGCGTGGCCGCAGTCGACACCACCGCAGCCGGCGATGCCTTCGTCGGTGGCGTGCTGGTCGCCCTGCTGGAGCGGGGCGGGGCCGGTGCAGGTTTCGCTGCGTTCTGCCAGGACCCGGAAGCGATCACCGCCACGCTGCGCTTCGGCGCCGCGGTGGGCGCGCTGGCGGTTACCCGCAAGGGCGCGTTCGCTGCGATGCCCTCGCTTGATGAAGTGCAGCAGCTGCTGCAGGCACAGGACATTACTGCATGAGCACCTCGCCCGATTTCCGTTCGCCCGCGTTCCTGCGCGCGCATATCGCCGATACGATGGCGTTCTACCACCCGCGCTGCATCGATCCGAATGGCGGTTTCTTCCACTACTTCCGTGATGACGGCAGCATCTACGATGCCAGCCACCGCCACCTGGTCAGCAGCACCCGCTTCGTCTTCAACTATGCGATGGCCTACCGCGAGTTCGGCAACGCCGAGTATCGCGATGCGGTCGAGCACGGCGTGCGCTACCTGCGCGAGGTGCACCGCAACCCGGCCACCGGCGGCTATGCCTGGACCCTGCGCGACGGCAGGGTCGAGGACGACATGAACCACTGCTACGGCGTGGCCTTCGTGCTGCTGGCCTACAGCTGCGCGCTGAAGGCCGGTGTCGAGCCGGCCCGCGAGTGGATGGACGAGACCTGGCAGCTGCTGGAAGCGCGCTTCTGGGAGCCGCAGCACGGCCTGTACAAGGACGAAGCCGATGGCCAGTGGAACTTCACCGGCTACCGCGGCCAGAACGCCAACATGCACATGTGCGAGGCGATGCTGGCCGCGTTCGAGGCCAGTGGCGAGCAGCGCTATGTCGAGCGCGCGTTGCAGCTGGCTGACAACATGACCCGTCGCCAGGCCGCCAAGGCCGGTGGCCTGGTCTGGGAGCATTACGATTCCAGCTGGGAAATCGACTGGGACTACAACCTGGACGACCCCAAGCACCTGTTCCGCCCGTGGGGCTTCCAGCCGGGCCATCAGACCGAATGGGCCAAACTGTTGCTGATCCTGGATCGCCACGTGCGGGCGGACTGGCTGGTGCCGACCGCGCAGCACCTGTTCGATGTGGCCGTCGCGCGCAGCTGGGACGACGCGCGAGGCGGCCTGTATTACGGCTTTGCGCCGGAATCGCGCCGGCAGCCGGGCATGGACGATGCGCCGATCGGTGGTGACAGCTTCGTCTGCGACGACGACAAGTACTTCTGGGTGCAGGCCGAAACGCTGGCCACTGCAGCACTGATGGCCAAGCGTACCGGCGATGACCGCTACTGGCAGTGGTACGAACGCATCTGGGCGTATTCGTGGGAACACTTCGTCGATCACCAGTACGGCGCCTGGTTCCGCATCCTCGATGCCGACAACCGCAAGTACAGCGACGAGAAGAGCCCGGCCGGCAAGGTGGATTACCACACCATGGGTGCGTGCTACGAAGTGTTGAACGTCGTGCGCTGAAGATCGTTCGAATGCAGTAGTGCCAGGCCATGCCTGGCAATCCGAATTCGGTAGCGCCGGGCCACGCCGCGCCGCGCCGCGGTTAAGGCGCCGGGATGATGAACGCATCGCCATGCGCGCGAAGCCGACCGCAAGCAGTGGACACCCGCTTAGGCCTTCAACACAAAACAGGAGCATCAGGTGCATCGCATTTCCCTCGTTGTCCGTTTGCTCCTGCTGCTGATCGCGGCCTCTGCCTTCCCGGCAACTGCAGCGCCTTTGCAGGCGCAATGGGAATTCCGCATGCTGCCTGGCGATTCCCAGGGCGCGGCCCATCCGGGCCTGCAGCAATGGCGTGCGGCGAAGGTGCCGGGCAGCGTGCACACCGACCTGCTGGCGCATGCACTGATCCGCGACCCGTATGTCGGTGCGCCCGAGGCCGAGCTGCAGTGGATCGGCCTGGCGGCCTGGGAATACCGCGCCCGCTTCGACGTGGATGCGGCGACGCTGGCCAAGCCCAATGCCGAACTGCGCTTCGATGGGCTGGATACCTATGCCGAGGTCAGCCTCAACGGCAAGCCGCTGCTGCGCGCAGACAATGCGCACCGTACCTGGCGTGCGCGGGTGGAAGGGCGTCTGCGCGCGAACGGCAACGAACTGCAGATCGTGTTCCGCTCGCCCATCCGCACCCTGCTGCCGGGCGTGCAGGCGATGCCGCACAAGATCGCCAGCAACTATCCTTCGCCCTATGGGGATGAGCCCAAAGACGCGATGGTCGGCAACTTCGCGCGCAAACCGGCCTACCACTTCGGTTGGGACTGGGGCCCGCGCTATGTCACCGCCGGCGTCTGGCGCGGGGTCGACCTGCAGGCCTGGGATGCTCACCGTCTGACCGATCTGGCCGTGCGCACCGATGCGTTGGATGCCAATCAGGCAAAGCTGGCGGTGCTGCTGCAGGTGGAGCAGGGCGCGGCGGCCGGCTCGGCCGTGGTGAACGTGGACGTGCGCGATCCGCAGGGCCGCAGCGTGGCCCAGGTGCAGCGCACGGTGCTGCTGAAGCCCGGCCAGAACGCCGTCGAACTGCCGGTCGAGCTGGCCAAGCCACAGCGCTGGTGGCCGGTGGGCCATGGCGCGCAGGACCGCTATACCGTGCAGGCCCGTCTGGATGATGGCGCCGATGCAGCGCTGGCGCGCGAGCAGCGCGTCGGTCTGCGCACGGTTGAACTACGCCGCGAGGAAGACGGCAAGGGCGGGCAGGGCTTCGCCTTCGTCATCAATGGCGTGGAGATCTTCGCCAAGGGCGCCAACGTCATTCCGTTCGATGCCTTCCCGGCACGCGTCGATGCCGCACGCCTGCGCCAGGTGCTGACCGCCGCACGCGACGCCAACATGAACATGCTGCGCAACTGGGGCGGCGGCTATTACGAGGACGATGCGTTCTTCGACATTGCCGACGAGTTGGGCCTGCTGGTCTGGCAGGACTTCATGTTCGGTGGTGGCATGCAGCCGGGCTACGATCCGGCCTTCCGTGCCAGCGTGGTGGCCGAGGCGCGCGACAACGTGCGCCGCCTGCGCCATCACCCCAGCATCGTGCTGTGGTGTGGCAACAACGAGGAAGAGACCGCCTGGAAGGACTGGGGCCACGGCCGCGACCTGAAGGCGGCCGATCCGGCGTTTGCGGCGAAGGTGTGGCAGGGCTATGTCGACCTGTTCGGCAACGACCTGCGCCAGGTGGTGGGCGAGGAGGGGTTGGGCGTGCCGTACTGGTCCAGTTCGCCCAGTAACGATCTGGACGAGAAAGCCAACGACTCCACCCGCGGCGACAAGCATTACTGGCAGGTCTGGGGCAATCCGGCGCTGCCGGTGCAGGCCTACATGCGCGAGACGCCGCGCTTCATGTCAGAGTACGGGCTGCAGGCGTGGCCATCCGTGGCGACGGTGGACCAGATCGCCACCCGTGCCGAGCAGCGTATCGACAGCCCGGTGATCCGTGCGCACCAGAAGTTCATGGCCGGCGAGGGCAACAGCCGCCTGCTGCACTACATCGAGCTGGGTTACGGCACGCCGAAGGACTTCGAGGACTTCGTTTACCTCAGCCAGGTGATTCAGGCCGATGGCATCGCGCTGGCCGCGCTGCATCATCGTGCCTCGCGGCCGTACACGATGGGTTCGCTGTACTGGCAGCTCAACGACGTCTGGCCGGGTGCTTCATGGTCCAGCGTGGACTACTTCGGTCGCTGGAAGGCGTTGCACTTCGCGGCCCGGCGCTTCTTTGCGCCGGTGACGGTGGCCGCGCTGCGCGACGAAGGCAGCACACGGGTGCGGCTGCTCAACGACGGTGCCGCGCTGGATGCACGCTGGCGGTTGCAGGTGCTGGACGTGGACGGCAAGGTGCTGCGCCGTCGCGAGCAAGCGGTGACGTTGAAGGCAGAGGGTGTCACCTCGATCGGTGATTTCCGCGATGCCGAGCTGCTGGCCGGTGCCGACCCGAAGCGCACCGTGGCGGTGTTCGAGCTGCTGCAGGATGGCAAGGTCAGTGCGCGGCAGGTGGTCGGTTTCGTCGAGGCCAAGGACCAGGTGTTGCCGCGTCAAAAGCTGAAGGCCACGCTGTCCATCGAAGGCGACCACTATCGTCTGCGCCTGGAAAGCGCAGCTTATGCGCGTGCGGCGTGGATCGATTTCGGCGCGCTGGATGTGCAGGTCGAAGACAACCTGCTGGACCTGCTGCCCGGCGAAATCCGCGATATCGCCGTGCGTGGACCGGTGGATCTCGCAACGCTGCGCGAAGCGTTGAAGGTAAAGACCCTCAACGATCGTTGAGGGCGGCACATCCCGCATTGGTAGGTGCCAACCTTGGTTGGCACACCCCGAACATGCCAACCAAGGTCGGCATCTACCAGACGCGGAGCCGGGCAGGTGCGGACCGTTGGTCCGCACACTTCGATCGTTGAGGGCGGCACATCCTGTTTTGGTAGGTGCCAACCTTGGTTGGCACACCCCGAACATGCCAACCAAGGTTGGCATTCACCAGACGCGGAGCCGGGCAGGTCCGCGCCGTTGGGGTGGGTGCGGACCGTTGGTCCGCACACCTTTTTACAGCTGGATCTGCTGGAAGTTCTCGACCCGATCGTGGCCGTTGGCGGCCTGCCCGGTACGCGGCAGCGGGTAATCATCCAGACGGTCGATCAGACGGGTCTGCAGGCCTGCTTCGCGAGCGGCGTCCAGTTCTTCCACCACATCCGACAGGAACAGGATCTCGCCAGCCGGCACGCCGATGGCCTGCACGATACGGCGGTAGCTGTCGGCCTCGCGCTTGCCACCCACTTCGGTGTCGAACCAGCCGGACACCAGCGGGCTGAGGTCACCGGCGTCGCTGAAGCCGAAGAACAGCTTCTGCGCCGGCACCGAGCCGGAGGAGTACACGTACAGCGGCAGGCCCGAGGCATGCCAGCCCTTCAGCACCGGCGCCACTTCCGGGTAGAAGTGCGCGGTGTAGTCGCCGCGACGGTAGCCTTCGTCCCAGATCAGGCCCTGCAGCGCCTTCAGTGCGGTGTGCTTGCGGTCCTGGTCGATCCAGCCCTGCAGCGTCTCGGCCACCAGGCTGTCCTGGCAGGCGCCGCCGATCTCGGTGGCCACCGCATCCAGCCAGCGGCGTACTTCCGGCTGCTGGCCATGTTCGGCGACGAACGCGGGCAATGCCTCGCGGGCATAGGGGAACAGCACGTTCTTGACGAACGAGATGCTGCTGGTGGTGCCTTCGATATCGGTCAGGATGACGCGGGGCTGCATGGCTCAGGACGCCTGGGTAGGTACGTAACGGGGGAATTTCTGCGCGATGTCGGTGCCGGTGAAGTGACCGACCCAGCCATCCGGCTCGGTGAAGAAGCGGATCGCCACGAAGCTGGGCTCATCGCCCATGTCGAACCAGTGGGTGGTGCCATCGGGCACGGCGATCAGGTCGTCCTTCACGCATTCGATCTCGTAGACCTTGTCGGCCACGTGCAGGGTGAACAGGCCGGAGCCTGCGACGAAGAAGCGCACCTCGTCTTCCTTGTGGAAGTGTTCGTCGAGGAACTTCTTCCGCAGCTCGGCACGGTTCGGATTGTCCGGCGCGATCGAGGCCACGTCCACGCTCTTGAAGCCGCGTTCGGCGACCAGGCGGTCGATGTCGGCGCGGTAGGCAGCGAACACTTCATCCTGGCTGGCGCCCGGCGCGACCGGCGCGGTGGCCTGCCAGCGTTCGAAGGTGACGCCGATCTTCTGCAGTTCGGCAGCGATGATCGCGCCGTCCTGGCTGTCCAGCAGCGGCGATTCGGGGTGGGTGTCGTCGTAGATGCGCAGTCGGCTCATGGCGGCAGCTTGAACGTCTCGGGGGGAAGACAGGGTAGCAGGGTGGGGGTGGGGTGCAGATTCCGGATCGGCATCTGCACCTGCGCCCAGGCTCAGCCGCGCAGCTTGCGCAGTTCCAGCTCGCAATGCAGCAGGAATTCGAAGGCTTCCATGTGACGGCGGGCTTCGGCCATGTCACGGCCCCAGGCATACAGGCCATGGCCGTCGATCAGATAGCCCCACAGGGTTTGCGTGTCGAGCAGGTCATCGACCTGCTTCGAAAGCACGTTCATGTCCTGGGTGTTGGCGAACACCGGTATGTCGATGGCCATTTCATGGGTGCTGTTGCCGGCGAAGGCCTTCAGCAGCTCGTAGCCTTCGACCCGGATGTGGCCCTGCTGCGCGTACAGGCGCGAGGCGATGGTCTGCACCGGTGAATGCGTGTGCAGCACACATCCGATTTCCGGGAAGCGGCGGTACAGCTGGGTGTGCAGCAAAGTTTCGGCGGACGGGCGCAGCGGGCGACCGACGGCCAGGCCGTCGAAGTCCACCACCATGATGTCGTCCTCGATCAGTCGGCCCTTGTCCTTGCCGGAGACGGTGATCGCCGCGTGGCGGTCGTCCAGGCGGTGGGAGAAGTTGCTGCTGGTGGCCGGGGTCCAGCCGGCCTGGGCCAGTTCGCGGACGTTGTCGATCAGCAGCTGGGCCAGTTCGCTCAGGCGCGCGGTGTCGTACGGGAAGGTGGGGGCGTTCATGCGGGTGATTTTACTGGATTCGGCCAACGGCTGAGCCCCTCGTGGCTGGGCGGTGGTTGGTTGGTCACGGAAAGCGGTTCATGGAGGTGGCGGGGCGGGTGGGCCGTCCAGGGGACGCTGCAAGTACGTCCCTGTAAGCTCGATGGCGCCATCCATGGCGCCAACGCCCCTGCACGGCCCACCCGCCCCGCCTCTGACAGGTTCCGGCGTGCGGCCAGCCACGGAGTGAAGAAGGAAAAGCGGAAAGCGGGTCGCGGCGCTGCGCTTGCTCGGAGCGGAGCATGGCTCCGCTCTACGGCAGATTCGTCCCGATACATTCGTTTCCGGGAACGCTTCATCCACGCATGGCGTGGATCTACTGGACGTGCCTGGAGACTGTCGGAGGTGGGGCGGGTTGGGTTCGCGGGGGTGTCCGCGGCATGGGCCCGAGGCATGCCTCGGGCGGGTTGGGCAGGAGGCCCAACCCCGGTCTTGCCGTGTGCGCAGGACAGCGCACGCGAGCAAGCCGCGGCCAAGCCCCCAGGGACGGGTTAACGGCGTCCCCCGCGAACCCAACCCGCCCCGCCAAACCCTCAACCCAGCTGTTGCCGTTGCTCCGGCTTCAAAGGCGGGTGCAGGGCCGCAGGCCCTGCAATGCAAAACCCCTTACTTCCCCCGCAGGCGGCTGTGCCGGAACCCATAGCAGAAATAGATCACGAAGCCGACGAACGTCCACACACCCATCAGCATCCAGTTGTGCATCGTCATCGCCGACAACAGCGCCAGGCAACTCAGCACGCCCAAGGTGCAGATCAGCCACGCCATCGGCATGCGGAACGGGCGCGGCAGGTCCGGCTGGGTGCGGCGCAGGATCAGCACGCCAGCACATACCGCCGCGAACGCGATCAGCGTGCCCATCGAGGTCAGCTCGCCCAGGATGTCCAGCGGGAACAGCGCCGCCAGCAGCGCGATGCCGATGCCGGTGATCACGGTGTTGATGTGCGGTGTGCGGTACTTCGGGTGGATCTTGGTGAACACCGGCGGCAGCAGGCCGTCGCGACCCATGATCATGAAGATGCGCGGCTGGCCGATGATCATCACCAGCACCACCGAGGACAAGCCGACCAGTGCGCCGACCTCGACCACCCAGCGCAGCCAGCCCAGCTGCGGATGCGCCGCCACCGCAGTCACCACCGGCTCGTCGGTGCCCAGCAGCTGGTAGGGCACCAGGCCGGTCATCACCGCGGCCATCGCGATGTACAGCACCGTGCAGATCACCAGCGACAGCATCATGCCGAACGGCATGTCGCGCTGCGGATTCTTCGATTCCTGCGCCGCCACCGACACCGCCTCGAAGCCGATGTAGGCGAAGAACACCATCGCCGCACCGCGCAGCACGCCTTCCATGCCGTACTTGCCGGGGCCTTCGTTGGCCGGGATGAACGGGGTCCAGTTGCTGGTGTCCACGTACTTCCAGCCGACCACGATGACCAGCACGATCAGGCCGGTCTTGAGCACGACCATCGCCATGTTCATCGCCGAGGACTTGCTGATGCCGACGTAGCACAGCCAGGTCAGCAGCAGTACCAGGGCGGCGGCCGGCAGGTTGGCGATCGCGCCGGTCGGGCGCAGCTGTGCGTCCAGCGGGGCGCTGACCAGTGCCGAAGGTAGATGGATGTCGAACTGGCTGAGCAGGCTGAGGAAGTAGCCGGTCCAGCTGACCGCGACCGCCGAGGCGGAGACGCCGTATTCGAGCACCAGCATCCAGCCGATGAACCAGGCCGAGAGCTCGCCGAACGTGGCGTAGGTATAGGTGTAGGCGCTGCCGGAGACCGGCACCATCGAGGCGAACTCGGCATAGGCCAGCGCGCAGAAGGCGCAGCAGATGGCGGCCAGCACGAACGACAGCATGATGGCCGGGCCGGCATGATTGGCGGCGGCCTGGCCGGTGATGACGAAGATGCCGCCGCCGATCACCGCGCCGATACCGAGGGCGGTCAGGCCCCAGGGGCCGAGGTGGCGGCGCAGGCTCAGGCCGTTGGCGTCTTCATGGGCGGCATGCGGGTGCTTGGTGGCCCACAGTTGCTTGAACATGTGTGGTGGTCTTGTCGAAGCGCGCCGCAAGGGGCGCGCAGGGAAAACGGACGGGCCGGCGCGAGGCCGGCCCGTAGGCGGATCAGGGCGACTTGGCCAGCTTGCTGTTGCGGATGCCGTAGCCCAGGTAGATCAGCAGGCCGAGCAGGGTCCAGCCAACGAACAGGTGCCAGTGCACCACGAACGCCTGCCAGAACAGGAACAGGCAGGTGGCCGCACCCAGCGGGCAGATGATCCACACGGCCGGCACACGGAACGGACGGTGCAGTTCCGGGCGGCTGTAGCGCAGCACCAGGACGCCGATGCAGACCGTGGCGAAGGCCAGCAGAGTGCCCATCGAAACCAGTTCACCCAGCACGTTCAGCGGCACCATGCCGGCCAGTGCGGCGGCGATCACGCCGACCACGATGGTGGCGACGTACGGTGTACGGAAGCGCGCGTGGACCTTGCCGAAGAACTTCGGCAGCAGGCCGTCGCGGGAAATGGTGTAGGCGATGCGGGTCTGGCCCATCATCATCACCAGCACCACCGAGGACAGGCCGGCGATGGCGCCGATCTCGACCAGCGTCTTCAGCCAGGCCAGGGTCGGGTAGGGCTCCAGTGCGGTAGCCACCGGCTTGTCGGTGCCCAGCAGGTGGTACGGCATCATGCCGGTCAGCACCGCGCAGACGATGATGTAGACGATGGTGCACACCGCCAGCGAACCGAGCAGGCCGATCGGCATGTTGCGCTGCGGGTCCTTGGTTTCACCGGCAGCCGTGGAGACCGCATCGAAGCCGATGTAGGCGAAGAACACGATGGTGGCCGCGCGGAACACGCCGCTCCAGCCGAATTCGCCCGACACGCCGGTGTTTTCCGGGATGAACGGCTGCCAGTTGGCGGGATCGATGTGCGCTGCGCCGATGCCGATGAACAGGCAGATGACGGTGACCTTGATCGCCACGATGATGGCGTTGACGAACGCCGACTGGGTCACGCCCACGTACAGCAGGCCGGAGACCGCTGCCACGATCAACACTGCCGGCAGGTTGAACAGCTTGCCGGAGGCGATGAACTCGCTGCCGGTCCAGGCGATCGGGGCCGCGCTGAGCGCATCCGGGAACGGCATGTGCAGGGTAGTGGTGATGAAGCTGATCAGGTACGCCGACCAGCCCACCGCGACCGAGGCCGAGGCGAACAGGTACTCCAGCACCAGGCACCAGCCGATGAACCAGGCCATGCCCTCGCCGAGGGTGGCGTAGGAATAGGAGTAGGCGCTGCCGGAGACCGGCATCATTGCCGCGAACTCGGCATAGCACAGGCCCGCCAGTGCGCAGGCGAAGCCGGCGATCACGAACGACAGCATGACGGCGGGGCCGGCGTGGTTGGCTGCGGCCTGGCCGGTCAACACGAAGATGCCTGCGCCGATCACCGCACCCACGCCAAGCAGGATCAGGTGTTTAGCCGTGAGGGTCCGTTTCAACGTGGCTTCGCCATCCAGGCTGCCTTCGATGGGTTCGCCGGCATCGACGTGCCCGGCCGGTTCGACCGGCTTGACCCTCAACAGAGCTTTCAGCATGCAGTACTTCCTAGTGATCGGATTGGGTGGTCCGCTGATACGTTGCCAGCGGCCTGGAATGGTGAAGGTCGTGCGAACGGCCCGCTGTACCTTAGCCAAAGCTGAAGCCAACGCACAAGCGCAATCGCAACAATGAACGGCGATAATGAGCAGTATTTTTCCAAACACCGCCCATTCATGAGCCAGACCGCCGAAACCCTTGCCGTGCTTGACGATCGCCTGCGTGGTCTGCTGCGGGATTACGCCCGCCGTGAGCCTTCCCACGACGCACTGGCTGCCGAATTCGGCACATTGCTGGACGATCCGGAAGATCCGTTCCGGCGCGAACGGCTGGCTGGCCACTTCACCGCCAGCTGCTGGCTGGTCAGCGCCGATGGCCAACGCCTGCTGCTGACCCACCACCGCAAGCTGCAGCGCTGGCTGCAGCTGGGCGGCCACGCCGACGGCGACCGCGACCTGGCCCGGGTGGCGCTGAAGGAGGCCGAAGAGGAGTCGGGCCTGAGCGGGCTGGTGCTGGAAGACCCGGCCATCTTCGATCTGGACAAGCATTGGATTCCGGAGCGCAAGGATGTGCCGGGGCACTGGCACTACGACGTGCGTTTCGTGATCCGGGCGCTGGGTGGCGAGGCCTTCGTGCTCAGCGAGGAATCGCTGGACCTGGCCTGGCGGCCGGTGACCGAGGTCGCGGCCGATCCGGAATCGGACGAATCGATGCAACGCATGGCGCGCCGGTGGTTGGCACGTTGAAAAACGCATCCACGCATGGCGTGGATCTACTGGCATTGCGGCCATCTGGACATTGCGTCATCTACGCGCGGCATGGATCTACCGGGCGCGCGATCTCCTGGTAGATCCACGCCATGCGTGGATGGCGTGGTGCCCTTTTATCAGTACAGAATGCGCGTGCGCAGCGTGCCCGCAATCGCGGCCAGCTCGTCGCGCACGGCGGCGGCCTGTGCCTCGCTGGCGGTGATGTCGATCACCACGTAGCCCACCTTCGGGTCGGTGCGCAGGAACTGGCCGTCGATGTTGACGTTGTGGCGCGAGAAGATCTCGTTGACCTTTGACAGCACGCCCGGCACGTTCTGATGGATGTGCAGCAGGCGCAGGCTGTCGGCGTGCTCGGGCAGGGTCACTTCCGGGAAGTTGACCGCTGACAGGGTGCTGCCGTTGTCGCTGTAGCGCACCAGCTTGGCCGCCACTTCGATGCCGATGTTGTCCTGTGCCTCCAGCGTGCTGCCGCCCACGTGCGGGGTGAGGATGACGTTGTCGTGGCGGGTCAGCGGCGATTCGAAGATATCGCCATTGCCCTTCGGTTCGACCGGGAACACGTCCAGCGCCGCACCGCCGATGTGACCGCTGGCCAATGCGGCGTCCAGCGCGTCGATGTCGACCACGGTGCCGCGCGCGGCGTTGATCAGGTGCGCACCGCTGCGCATCTTCGCCAGCTCTGTAGCGCCGATCATCCATTGCGTGGACGGCGTCTCCGGCACGTGCAGGGTGACGATGTCGGCGCGTGCCAGCAGGTCATCCAGGCTGGCCGCCGCGCGCGCATTGCCCAGCGACAGCTTGGTTTCCACGTCGTGGAAGATCACCTGCATGCCCAGCGATTCGGCCAGTACGCCCACCTGGGTGCCGATATGGCCGTAGCCGATGATGCCCAGCACCTTGCCGCGCACCTCATGGCTGCCGTTGGCCGACTTCGACCAGCCGCCGCGATGGCACTCGGCATTCTTCTGCGGGATGCCGCGGGTCAGCATGATCGCCTCGGCGATCACCAGCTCGGCCACGCTGCGGGTGTTGGAGTAGGGAGCGTTGAACACCGGGATGCCGGCCAGCTCGGCCGCATCCAGGTCGACCTGGTTGGTGCCGATGCAGAAGCAGCCCACCGCCATCAGCCGCTTGGCCTCGGCCAGCACCTCGGCGCTGAGCTGGGTGCGCGAACGGATGCCGACAATGTGCGCCTCGGCGATGCGCGCCTTCAGTTCGTCCTCGGGCAGTGCCTTGGTATGGGCTTCGATCTGGCTGTAGCCGGCGGCGCTGAATACCTCCACGGCGGTCTGGCTGACCCCCTCCAGCAACAGCACGCGGATATCCTGCTTCGGGAACGAGGTCTTCTTCGGCGACATGGGGCAACACGGCCAGTGGGACAGGGGCTGACCACTATGCCAGATCGAAGCGCCCATGGTGCAGTGCGCAATTGGTTGCATCCGTAGCTATCTGCAGCGCTGTGGGGCTGGACGCTGGCGCGTGCCGCTGGCACGCTTGCCCGTTCTTCACGCACCGCGCTGGACCGTCATGACCGATTCCCGCATTGCCTCGCTGCTGCAGGCCTGTCCCGGCCTGAAGCTGAAGACCGACCCGTCCGACCTGGAGCATTACGGGCGCGACTGGACCCGGCGTTGGACGCCGGCGCCGCTGGCGATCGCACTGCCGGCCACGGTCGAGGAGGTGCAGGCGGTGATGCGCTGGAGCGCAGGCGAGGGCGTGGCTGTGGTGCCGTCCGGCGGCCGCACCGGCCTCTCCGGTGGCGCGGTGGCTGCCAACGGCGAGCTGGTGCTCAGCCTGGAGCGGATGAACAAGGCGCTGGCCTACGACGCGGTCGATCGCACCCTGGTGGTGCAGGCGGGCATGCCGCTGGAAGCCGTGCACAACGCCGCGCTGGACCACGGCCTGATCTACCCGGTGGATTTCGCCGCACGTGGTTCCTGCACGATCGGCGGCAACATTGCCACCAATGCCGGTGGCATCCGCGTGATCCGCTACGGCAACACCCGCGAGTGGATCGCCGGGCTGAAGGTGGTCACCGCCAGCGGCGAGCTGCTGGAGCTCAACAAGGGCCTGATCAAGAACTCCAGCGGCTATGACTTCCGCCAGCTGCTGATCGGCTCGGAGGGCACGCTGGGCGTGATCGTCGAAGCCACGGTGAAGCTGACCGACCCGCCGCCGGCGAGCAACGTGATGCTGCTGGCACTGCCCAGCTTCGAAGTGCTGATGCAGGTGTTTGCGGCGTTCCGCGCGCGCCTGCAGCTGCAGGCCTTTGAATTCTTTACCGACCGCGCGCTGGAGCACGTGCTGGCGCATGGCGCACAGGCGCCGTTCGATGAGGTGCATCCGTACTACGTGGTCACCGAGTTCGCCGCCAACGACGAAGCGCAGGAAGCGGCGGCGATGGCGGCCTTCGAGGACTGCATGGGCAATGGCTGGGTCAGCGACGGCGTGATCAGTGCCAGCGACGCCCAGGCCGCCCAGCTGTGGCGCCTGCGCGAAGGCATCACCGAATCGCTGGCGCGCTACAAGCCGTACAAGAACGATGTCTCGGTACGCATCTCGTCGATGCCGGCGTTCCTGGCAGAGACCCAGGCATTGATCGGGCAGGCCTATCCGCACTTCGACGTGGTCTGGTTCGGCCACATCGGCGACGGCAACCTGCACATCAACGTGCTCAAGCCGGACGACACCAGCGACGCCGATTTCGTCACACAATGCGAGCAGGTGACCAAGCTGTTGGCGCAGGTGCTGGCGCGCTTCGATGGCAGCATCTCGGCCGAGCACGGCATCGGCCTGGTCAAGAAGGGTTACCTGGACAGCACCCGCGGCCCGGCCGAGATCGCGCTGATGAAGGCGGTCAAACGCGCGTTCGATCCCCAAGCGCGGCTGAATCCCGGCAAGCTGTTCGACGTTTGAGTCGGGCAAATTCTTCACGCACCCGTTACGCTCCACCCATCCTCACAACCGGCTTCGAACCGATGACCCGTCCGCTTCTGCTGCTCGCCCTGCTGTCCCTGCCGCTGGCCGGCTTCGCTTCCAGCTTTGCCGGTACCTCGGCCGGCTCGGCCACCGGTGCCTCTTCCGGCTCCTCGGCCAGCAGCTCGGGCGATGACAAGATGGTGCAGGCTGCGCGCGATGATGCTGCCGCGTTCGTTGCCAGCGATGGCCAGATCCGTGGCGCCCGCCTGCAGGCCGCGCTGGTCCACCTGCGTGAGCAGAGTGCCACCGCGCAGCAGCAGAGTGACCTGGAACTGGCCCGCGCGCTGCTGGCGCGTTGATCCGGGCTGCATGACCTCGGCGTCATCGCTTTCTGTAGAGCCGAGCCATGCTCGGCTGAATGCCAAGCGCAGATGGGCGATCACAGCAGCCACGCATGGCGTGGCTCTACTGCTGATCGCTCACGTCGCGCACGCGGCCGATCGCCTGCAGCTGGACGCGGCCGGTCTCGATCCGACGCAGCAGCAGCTCGCAAGGCAGACCCTGGCCGACGTGCAGGCACTGCTGCCCGAGGGCCTGCTGCGCGCATTGCCGGCACAGGTCCAGGTGCGCTGGAGCGATGACCTGCCGGCCGATGTACATGGCCGCGCTTTCGCCGGGCGTATCGCCCTGCGTCGCGAGCTGCTGGATGATGCGGCGCCCGGCGCCCGGCGCGCACGCCGCAGCGCGCTGGTACACGAACTGACCCATGTTTCTGACCGTACCAGCGCGAACTGGTCGCGCAGTCCGCGTTGGCGCGATCTGGCCGGATGGCAGCGCAAGCCCTGGCATCTCGGCCGTGGCGACAACGACTTCCGTGACCGCAGCCCGGATGCCTATGAACTGAAAGACCCGGCCGAGTACCTGGCGGTGAACGCCGAGCATTTCGTGCTCGACAGTGAGTTCGCCTGCCGGCGCCCGGCGCTGGCACAGTGGTACCGGGCTCACTTTGGTACGCCACCCTCGCTGCCACAGCCGCAGTGCGCCACGACGCTGCCCTTGCTCCAGGCCGAATCGGAAGAAGGCGCTGCGTCGCTGCTGCAGCTCGATCCCTCGCGTGTCTACGCGGTGGACTATCTGTTCGCCGAAGGCAGTGCGCAACCGATGAGCCGCTGGGGCCACAGCATGCTGCGGTTGGTGATCTGCCGGCCAGGTCGCGCGCCGGGCCCTGACTGCCGTCTGGATCTGGAGTACCACCGCGTGCTGTCGTTCCGCGCGTTCGTGGGCGATGTGCAGATTTCCAACTGGCGTGGCCTGACCGGTGGCTACCCGTCGCGCCTGTTCGTGCTGCCGTTGCAGCAGGTGGTGGACGAGTACACCAAGGTGGAACTACGGGGTCTGCAGTCGCTGCCGTTGCAGCTGGAACCTGATGATATCTCCAGCCTGCTCGAGCGCACCGCGCAGGTGCACTGGAGCTATGACGGGCGCTACTACTTCGTCAGCAACAACTGTGCGGTGGAAACCGCAAAGCTGCTGCAGGCGGGTGTGCCGCGCCTGGGCCAGGCTGGTCTGGCCCAGCTGAGCCCGCGCGGGCTGAAGCGCCGGCTTGCACGGCTGCATGTGCTGGATGAGCAGGTGCTGACGGACCGCAATGCAGCGCAGGCGCAGGGCTACTACTTTGCCTCGGCGCGCGATCACTACCAGCAGTTGTTCACCGTGGCAGCCGCACAGCTGGGCCTTCCGGTGCGCGATGTGCGCGGTTGGCTGAAACTGCCCGCACAGCGGCGTGCGCCGTGGCTGATGCAAGGCGACCTGCGCGCCAGCGCTGGATTGCTGCTGCTGGAACAGGCCGCACAGCGCCGCGCCGAGCTGCGCGCGCGTGATGCGTTGAAACGACGCCTGCTTGCGGCGCCGGACAGCGCCGAGACGCGCGGACTGCGCCAGCTGCTTGAGCAGGGTGGCCAGTGGCTGCGCCCGGGTACGCTGCTGGCGGATGGTGGCTACGGGTTGCCGCTGGCCGATGAGCAGGCGGTGCTGGCCGCAGCGGTTGCCACCGCCAGCGCCCAGGCGGTGCCGGCCTGGCAGGCGCTGCGCGTGCAACTACGCCGGCAGTTGCCGGCTGGCCAGCGGAACGAGATGGATGCGATCGATGCCAACCTGGCTGCACTCGGCGCGCACCTGCGGAAGCAGGCGGCCACGCCCGCTACTGGCGCGGCAGTTCGATGACGAAACGACTGCCGCCGGCGCTGCCCGGCGTGCAGTAGACACGGCCGCCGTGCGCGTCGGCGATGGCCTTGACCACCGCCAGGCCGAGCCCGCTGCCACCGCCCTGGCGTGAGCGCGAGCCATCGGCGCGCATGAACGGAGTGAAGATATCGGCGTGCAATGCCGGGTCGATGCCAGGGCCCTCGTCCTCGATCGCCACCTGCACATGGCCGGGCGTATCGTGCACGGCAATCCGCACCTTACCCGGGCTGGCATAGCGTCGCGCGTTCTCCAGCAATGCCAGCAACGCCTGGCGCAGCCGGGTCGGATCGCAATGGGCGGCATGCTCCTCGCGGCTGGTTTCCAGCTCCAGCACGAAGCCGGCGGCGCGGAACTGGGGGTCGACCAAGGTCATCACCGAATGTACCTCGGCCACCACATCGGTGCGCGCGCGGCGTACGTCCAGCCGCGCATTGTCGGACAGGCTCAGCACGCGCAGATCCTCGATCAGGCGCGACAGCCCCTCGACCTGCGCCAGCAGGCTGCGGAACTGTGATTCGTCCGGTTGGAACACGCCCTCGGCCAGCCCCTGCAGGCGGCCGCGCAGGATCGTCACCGGGGTCCGCAGTTCATGGGCAATGGCCGCGTGCCACATCGCACGCTCGCTCTCCACGTGCTGCAGGCGGCGTGCCATTGCATTGAAATCCTCGACCAGGGTGGCCACTTCGCCCGGTGAGTTCTCCTCGACGCTGGCGCGCGCGCCGAGGTCACCGCCAGCGAGCGCGCGCACGCTGTCGACCAGTGAATTCAAGGGCGAAAGGATGCGATGAGCGAGACGGAACGACGCGGCGATGGCCAGGGCCAGGCCGGTCAGGATCACTCCGACCATCCACGCCAGCTCCGGCCCGGTCGGCAGCCAGCTTTCCGGTTCTTCGGTGCTGCCGGGGAAGAACTCGACCAGCACCGCATACAGCAGCCACGACGACAGGATCATCATCACGATGACGCCGATCACCATCAGCGACATCGAGACGATGATGTGGCGGCTGAGCCCTGAGCGGCGCAGGCGGGCCATCAGCGGTCGGCCATCAACCGGTAGCCGACGCCGCGCACGCTGGCCGGAACATTGACCATGCCTACTTCGTCCAGTTTGCGGCGCAGCTTGCTGACATGGCTGTCGACGGTACGCTCCAGCGCCTCGCTTTCCGGCAGGCATTCGTGCATCAGTTCACTGCGGCTGAAGATGCGGGTCGGCGCCAGCGCCATGCAATGCAGCAGCTTGAACTCGGTGAGGGTGAGCAGTACTTCGTGGCTGTAACCATCGCCTTCCACGTGCACGGCATGGGTAGCCGAGTCGATCAGCAGCGGGCCTGCGCGCAGCGCGGTCGGTGCGTCCACGCGCGAGGCGCGCAACGTACGCCGCAGCACGGCGCGTACGCGTGCTGCCACCTCCGCTGGATTGAATGGCTTGACCACGTAGTCGTCGGCGCCCATGCGCAGTGCGGTCAGTTTGTCCAGGTCCTGGTCCAGCGCGGTCAGCATGATCACCGGCGTTTCACCACGCTGGCGCAGCTGGGTCAGCACGCTCCAGCCATCCAGGCGCGGCAGCTGTACATCCAGCAGGACCAGGTCGGGGCGGGCGCTGCGATGCAGGTCCAGCGCACTGTGGCCATCGGCGGCGCGGACGGTGCGCAGCCCTTCGCGTTCCAGGTAGGCGGTAAGAATGTCGGCGATCTCGGCCTCATCCTCGACGATCAGGACGAGGGCGGCGAGGGCAGGGGAGGCATGCATGCAGGGGCGGGGCCTTAAGGTGCTTGCCTCCATCGTATCTCCACAGTTCCTCCATCGAAACCCCATCATCGCCACGCACACTCTGCGCTTCAGAACCTATCAGCCGCCTGCGCGGCATTGTGCACAGCAATGAGAACCTTCAGGACACCGGCCGCGTTGATCGCGGCCCTCGCCCTGGCCATGACGGCCTGCTCCACCCCCGAAGCCACGCCTGAAGCCACGCCACGCGTCAGCGTGGTCACCGTCGGCCCGCAGGTGGTGCAGCGCGACGACGAGCTTCCCGGCCGCGTGGCCGCCGTGCGTACCGCGCAGATCCGTGCCCAGGTGGGTGGGATCGTGCAGCGTCGGCTGTTCGACCAGGGCGCCGAAGTCAGCGCCGGCCAGGCGCTGTTCCAGATCGACCCGGCCGCATTCCGGGCCGACGTTGATTCGGCAATGGCGGCGCTGCAGCGCAGCGAGGCGGCATTGGGCCGCAGTCGTGTGCAGTCACAGCGGCTGCATGCTCTGGCGGCTGCACAGGCGGTCAGCCAGCAGCACCGCGACGACGCCAGTGCCGAGTACGAACAGGCGCGTGCCGCCGTCAACGAGGCGCGTGCGATCCTCTCCCGGCGCCAGCTGGACCTGCGCTATGCCACGGTCAGTGCACCGATTGCCGGCCGCATCGACCAGACGCTGGTGACCGAAGGCGCGCTTGTCGGCGTGGCCGATACCGAGCCGATGGCGGTGGTGCAGCAGATCGACCAGGTCTACGTCGATGTGCGCCAGCCCGCCGCGCAGCTGGAGTCGCTGCAGCGCAGCGCCGCCGGTGGCGATGAGTTGCCGGTAACGATCATCGGCGCCGCCGGCAAGCCGATGCCCGAGCGTGGACAGCTGCTGTTCTCCGGCATCAACGTCGATGCACGCACCGGTGATGTGATCCTGCGCATCCTGGTCGACAACCCGCAGCGCCAATTGCTGCCGGGAATGTACGTGCGCGCGAAAGTGCCGCGCGGCGCGCCGGCCAGTGCACTGACCGTGCCGCAGCAGGCCGTGCTGCGCAGCGCCGGCGGACAGGCGTATGCCTGGGTGATCGGTGGTGATGGCAAGGCAGTGATCCGCACGCTGGAAGTCGACGGCAGCGTTGATCGCCAGTGGCTCGTGCGCACGGGTCTGAAAGCCGGCGAGAAGGTGGTGGTCGAGGGCCAGGAGCGCCTGCAGGAAGGCGTGGTGGTCGATGCGCGCGATTGGCAGATGCCGGTCGCCAGCGCCGGTGCGGTGCAGGCCGGCAGCAAGGGCTGAGCCTCTACCGGGCTGGTCCCTCCAGGGAAATACAACATGGCACGTTTCTTCATCGATCGCCCGGTGTTCGCCTGGGTGCTGGCGATCTTCATCATCCTGGCCGGCGTGCTGGCGATCCCGCGGCTGGCGGTGGAACGCTATCCGGCGGTTGCGCCGCCCAGCGTCAGCATCTACGCCAGCTACCCGGGTGCGAGCCCGCAGACGCTGAATGACGCGGTGGTCGGCCTGATCGAGCGCGAGCTGTCCAGCGTCAAGCACCTGCTGTATTTCGAGTCGTCGGTGGACACCTCCGGCGAAGCCTCGATTACTGCGACCTTCAAGCCGGGCACCAACCCGGAGCTGGCGCAGGTGGACGTGCAGAACCGGATCAAGGCGATCGAGCCGCGCCTGCCGCGCAGCGTGCGCCAGAACGGCCTGTTCGTCGAGGCCGCCGATTCCGGCTTCCTGATGCTGGTCGGCCTGCGTTCGCCAGATGCCAGCGTCAGCGAGGCCGCGCTGGGCGACTTCATGGCGCGCAACATCATCGAGGAGCTGCGCCGCATCGATGGCGTCGGCCGCGTGCAGCTGTTCGGCGCCGAGCAGGCGATGCGCGTGTGGCTGGACCCGACCCGGTTGACCGGCTACGGGCTGACCATGGGTGACGTGGCCGCTGCCATAGAGCAACAGAATCTGGAGATCTCACCAGGGCGCATCGGCGATTCGCCGGGTGTGCCGGGCCAGCGCATCACCGTGCCGTTGAGCGCCGATGGCCAGCTGTCCACGCCGGAACAGTTCGCCGCCATCGTGCTGCGTGCCGGGGCCGACGGCTCGCGGGTGCTGCTGGGCGATGTCGCCCGCGTCGAGCTGGGCGCACAGAGCTATGCCTGGGGCACCCGTGAGGATGGCCATCCGGCCACCGCCGCCGGCGTGCAGCTGCGCCCGGGCGCGAATGCGGTGCGTACCGCGTCGGCCGTGCGTGAGCGCATCGCCGAGCTGGCACCCTTACTGCCACGCGGAGTCGAGGCGAGCATTCCATTCGACACCGCGCCGTTCGTCAAGATCTCGATCCAGAAGGTGGTGCAGACGCTGCTGGAGGCGATGCTGCTGGTGTTCGCGGTGATGTACCTGTTCCTGCAGAACTGGCGCTACACGCTGATTCCGGCGCTGGTCGCACCGATCGCGCTGCTGGGTACCTTTGCGGTGATGTTGGCGCTGGGCTTCTCGATCAACGTGCTGACCATGTTCGGCATGGTGCTGGCAATCGGCATCATCGTCGACGACGCGATCGTGGTGGTCGAAGGCGTGGAACGGATCATGGCCGAAGAAGGGCTGCCGCCGCGAGAGGCGACCATCAAGGCGATGCGTGAGCTGACCGGCGCAGTGATCGGCATCACCCTGGTGCTGACTGCGGTGTTCATCCCGATGGCGTTGGCCAGCGGTTCGGTGGGCGCCATCTACCGCCAGTTCACCGTGGCGATGGCGGTGTCGATCCTGTTCTCGGCGCTGCTGGCATTGAGCCTGACGCCGGCGCTGTGCGCGACGCTGCTGCGCCCGAACAGCCATGGCCATCATGGTCGTGGCGGGCTGTTCGGCGCCTTCAACCGTGGCTTCGAGCGGATGACCGGGCGTTACCAGCGTGGTGTGGCGTCGGTGCTGCAGTGGAGCGGGCGGGTAATGGGCGTGTTCGCCGCGCTGGTAGTGGCGCTACTGCTGGGCCTGCACTGGCTGCCGGGCGCATTCCTGCCGGAAGAGGACCAGGGCTACTTCATGACATCGATCCAGCTGCCGGCCGAAGCCACCGCCGAACGCACGCTGGCCGTGGTAGAAGCCTACGAACGGCATGTGGCGTCACGCCCGGGCATCGGCTCCAACCAGTCGATCCTCGGCTACAGCTTCTCCGGTTCCGGCCCGAGCGCGGCGCTGACCTACACCATGCTGAAGGATTGGGGCGAGCGTGCAGGGGCCACCGCAGCCGGCGAAGTGGAGGCCGCGCAGAAGGCGATGGCCACGATTGCCGAGGGCGAGGTGATGAGCGTGATGCCGCCGGCCATCGACAGCCTGGGGCGTTCGTCCGGCT
Source organism: Stenotrophomonas sp. ATs4 (assembly GCF_051861585.1). Lineage (NCBI taxonomy): Bacteria > Pseudomonadati > Pseudomonadota > Gammaproteobacteria > Lysobacterales > Lysobacteraceae > Stenotrophomonas > Stenotrophomonas sp. ATs4. The sequence goes on from NZ_JBLYPK010000006.1 coordinate 150,894, forward strand.
TCTCGCTGGCCCTGCAGGCGCGTACCGGGCAGAGTCAGGCCGAGCTGCGCGCGGCCCTGCAGCAGCTGCTGAAGCTGGCCGAGGCCAGCCCGCTGTTGTCGGAGGTGCATGCCGATGGCCTGCCCGCAGGTACCAGCGTGCGGCTGGACATCGACCGCGCCAAGGCCGAGGCGATGGGCGTGGGTTTCGCTGACATCAGCAGCACACTGTCGGCAGCGATGGGCTCGCAGTACGTCAACGACTTTCCCAACAAGGGCCGGTTGCAGCAGGTGATCCTGCAGGCTGATGCGCCGCACCGGATGGAGCTGGAGGACGTGCTGAAGCTGTACGTCCGCAACAGCGAAGGCGGCATGGTGGCGTTGTCGGAACTGGTGACGCCGCACTGGACCGAGGCGCCGTTGCAGCTGCAGCGCTATCTCGGCTTCCCGGCGTTGAACCTGTCCGGCGCACCGGCCTCCGGCGTGTCGACCGGCCAGGCCATGGCGGAGATGGAGCGGCTGGCCGAAAAGCTGCCGTCCGGCTTTGCCCTGCAGTGGACCAGCCAGTCGCTGCAGGAACGCGAATCGGGCGCGCAGGCGCCGTGGCTGTTGCTGCTGTCGATGCTGGTGGTGTTCCTGGTGCTGGCGGCACTGTACGAGAGCTGGTCGATCCCGCTGGCGGTGATGCTGGTGGTGCCGCTGGGCCTGCTCGGTGCCGTTGCTGCAGTTTTGTTGCGGGGCATGCCCAACGACGTGTTCTTCAAGGTCGGCATGATCACGGTGATCGGGCTGTCGGCGAAGAACGCCATCCTCATCGTCGAGTTCGCGCGCCAGCTGCAGCAGCAGGGTCGCAGCCTGGTTGAAGCGGCACTGGAAGCGGCGCGGCTGCGCCTGCGGCCGATCGTGATGACCTCGCTGGCGTTCGCGCTGGGCGTGGTGCCGCTGATGCTGGCGCAGGGTGCGTCGAAGGAAACCCAGCAGGCGATTGGAACCGGTGTGTTCGGCGGCATGGTCAGTGCGACCGTGCTGGCGGTGTTCTTCGTACCGGTCTTCTATGTAGTGGTGCAGGGCGCGCGGCAGTGGATCGCGCAACGCCTGCGCAGGCGCCGGCCGATGCCGGAAGGATCCGTGGATGGAACGGGACATCGTTGAAGACCTGCATGAGCGGCAGCTGGTGGCGCTGGAACAGCGCCTGCGGCAGGCATTGCTGGATGACGACCACGATGCGCTGACCGCGCTGGTATCGCCAGCATTGTTCATGATGGACGGGCAGGGCGGGCGCATGCTCGATCTGCCATGGCTGGGCGACTGGCTGGCCGGCAGGTTGCAGGTGCGCAGCCTGCAGTCGCATGCGGTGGAAACGCTGCTGTGCGGACGCCTGGCATTGCTGTCCAGCGACGTGCGCTTGTCGGTGCACGACCAGGGCCAGGAGCGCGAACTGAAACTGCGCCTGCTGCGGGTGTGGACCTGCAGTTCCGGCGACAGCGGCGCACAGCTCCTGTCGATGGCGGTACTGGCCGCGTGAGCGCGGTCAGGCCGCTTTCAGGCCCCGCTCACCGACAGGTGGTAGGGTCGAGCCTCTCTGTAGTGTCGACAAGGAGTCGAGCCATGCGTGTAGTTCCCAGTCTGTTGGCAGCCTCCCTCGGGTTGGTGCTGGCCGCGTGCCAGCCAGCCCAGGCGCCCGCTGCGGGCGGCAATGACGCCCCGCCTGCCACGCCACAGCCGAGCGCCAGCAGCGAGGGTGGCAATGAATCCCCGTATCGCTGTGGCGATCTGGACGTGCGCGCGACCTTCAATGGTGAGGATGCGGCCACGGTGGTGATCGGTGATCGCACCTTCGCCATGACCTCCGAGCGCGCGGCGTCCGGCGCCAAGTATGGCGATGGCCAGGGCAACAGCTTCTGGACCAAGGGTAGCGATGACGGCCTGCTGAGCCTGAAGGGCGAGGCGGACCGCGAGTGCCATGCGGTGGAAGCCACCGAAGGCGATGGCAGCGCCGGCAAGGCCGCGTTCCGTGCCACCGGCAATGAACCCGGCTGGCTGGCGGTTGTCGACGGCGACACGCCGGGCCTGCAGGTGGAAGTGGATTACGGTGAGCGTCGTTTCGACGTCGCCAAGCCCGCCGAAGGTGCTGACGGCTGGAGCGGCAAGGCGTCCGATGGCACCGACGTCAAGCTCAGCTTCCAGCGCACCACCTGCCAGGACGACATGAGCGGCGAGGCGTTCGAGGCCAAAGTGAATCTGACCATCGGTACCCGCCAATACCACGGCTGCGGCAATTTTGGCGCGAAGTAACGCCTGATTCCGCCGCATCGGTAGCGCCGGGCCATGCCCGGCGTGCATCGAATCAGCCCTCGCAGGGCTTCAGGTCCAGATCGAAGTCCAGGTCATAGCGACCGTTGACTCCGATCAGCGCGTTGCGGATCGCACAGTCACCGCGATGACGCGCGATCAGATCGGTGAAGATCTTCTCGCGGCCCTCGCAGTACTTTGCGCCGGCCTCTTCCAGTTCGCGGCGACGCTCGTCGTCGTACGGCTCCTCGCCTGCAAAATGCTGGCAGGTGTTCTCACGTGTGAGGAAAGCCTGGACGTCAGCCGGCATCGTGCAGTAGATGCGCACGTCGTCGACGTCATACACATCCTCCGGAACCGGGCAGCCTGCGGCTGCGCGTGCCTTGTCCAGTTCCTCATCGCCCGAGGTCTGGTCGGTAGAGGGCTCCGCTTCGGCGGTGGCCTCCACGGCGGCCGGTGCCTCCACCGCCGGTGTGGCCGTCACCGCCGGTTCGACCGGTGCGGCGTTCGGCGCAGCATCAGCAGCGTTGTCCGCTGCCTGCGGCGAACACGCCGCAAGCAGGGACAGGCAGGCGATCAACGCGAGACGCTTAGTCGGCACGGCCAGCGAATTCCCCGGTGGCGGTGTTCACCAGCACGCGCTCGCCGTTGACGATGTACTCCGGCACCATGATTTCGATGCCGGTGTTGAGCTTGGCCGGCTTCGGGCGCTTGGTGGCGGTGCCGCCCTTCAGTTCCGGCGGCGTCTCGATCACTTCCAGCACCACCGAGGCCGGCAGCTGGATCGCCACTGGCTGCTCGTCGATCACCTGCACGTAAATGCCGGTCAGGCCGTCGGTGATGTAGCCGGCGTCGTCGCCGATCACGTCCGCGTCCAGGGTGTAGGGGGTGTAGTCCTCGTCATCGAGGAACACGAACGCATCGCCGTCCTTGTACGAATAGGTGGACTGGCGACGCAGCAGTTCGACCTCGACCAGGTTGTCGTCGGCATCGAAGCTGGCGTCGAGCTTGTTGCCGCCCGGCACGCTGTACATGATGAAGCGGAAGCGGACGTTGCCGCCGCGACCCTGCGGCGAGCTGCGCTCGATGTCGCGGATCTGGTACACGCCGTTGTTGAACTCGACGACGTTGCCCTTCTTGATGTCGTTGGCTTTCATGGTGATCTAGGTCGTTGGGGGAGGGCGCCGTCCCGGCGCCCGGGGGGAATCACTTCGGAGCGAGGCGGGTAGCGCCGTCCAGGCGGATGGTCTCGCCGTTGAGGTAGGTGTTGCCGAGGATGAAGCCGACCAGGCTGGCGAAGTCTTCCGGCTTGCCCAGGCGCGACGGGAACGGGATCGAGGCGGCCAGCGACTGCTGCACGGCTTCAGGCATGCCATCGACCATCGGCGTCCAGAACACGCCCGGAGCGATGGTGTTGACGCGGATGCCGAAGCGCGACAGTTCGCGTGCCATCGGCAGCGTCATCGACACCACGCCGCCCTTGCTGGCGGCATACGCAGCCTGGCCGATCTGGCCTTCATAGGCGGCGATGCTGGCGGTGTTGATGATCACGCCGCGCTCGCCGTCGGTGCCGGCTTCATTGTGCTGCATGCGGTTGGCAGCGGCCTTGGCGACGTTGAAGCTGCCGACCAGGTTGACCATCACCGTGCCCTGGAAGCCGGCCAGCGGCATCGGGCCTTCCTTGCCGAGCACGCGGCCGGCGCCGAGGATGCCGGCGCAGTTCATCGCCACGTTCAGGCCGCCGAGGAAGTCGTGGGCCTGGTCGATGGCCGCAGCCACGGCTGCCTCATCGCTGACGTTGACGTTGAAGTAGCGGGCCTTGTCGGCGCCCAGCCCCGCAACGGCGGCCGCACCCTTGTCGTCGTTGAGGTCGAACAGGGCCACCTTGCCGCCCTGGGCGACGAGGTGCTGGGCCACGGCCAGGCCGAGGCCGGAGACGCCGCCAGTGATCACGGCACGTACGGAAGACAGCTGCATTGAACGGTCCTGCAGGTTCGAGAACCGCCGATTCTAACGGAAGCTGCGACCGCCGCTGTTGTGCACTGCGCCGCCTTTGCAGGGCGGCGCAGTGCGGCGGTCACCCGGCGGCGGCCAGCGCCTGCCCGGTGCGGCTGGCGGTGGCGCGTCCGAGCAGGCCAGCCAGCCAGCGGCCGGTCTCGGCCAGTGCCGGCAGGTCCACGCCGCTGTCCAGGCCCAGGCCCTGCAGCAGGTAGACCACGTCTTCGCTGGCGACGTTACCGCTGGCGCCCTTCGCATACGGGCAGCCACCGGCACCGGAGACGGCACTGTCGACCACGCGCACGCCTTCTTCCAGGCAGGTGGCGATGTTGGCGATGGCCTGGCCATAGGTGTCGTGGAAGTGCACGGCCAGCGCCTCCATCGGGATCTCGGCGGCCACCGCCTGCAGCATCGCCCGTGCCTTGCGCGGGGTGCCGACGCCGATGGTGTCGCCCAGCGAGATTTCGTAACAGCCCATCTGGTGCAGGGCGCGGGCCACCCGCACCACGTCGGCCAGCGGCACCTCGCCCTGGTAGGGGCAGCCGAGCACGGTGGAGACGTAGCCGCGCACGCGCACGCCATCGGCGGCGGCACGGCGCAGGATCGGCTCGAAGCGCGCCAACGATTCATCGATGCCGGCATTGGTGTTGGTGCGATTGAACGCCTCGGACGCGGCGGTGAACACCGCCACTTCCTCCACGCCCACCGCACGGGCACGGTCGTAGCCCTGTTCGTTCGGCACAAGTACCGGGTAGTGGATGCCCGGCCGGCGCTGGATGCCGGCATAGACCTCGGCGGCGTCGGCCAGCTGCGGGATCCACTTCGGGCTGACGAAACTGGTCGCTTCGATGCTGCGCAGGCCGGTGGCCGACAGGCGGTTGATCAGTTCGATCTTGTCGGCGGTGGACACCGACTGTTTTTCGTTCTGCAGGCCGTCACGCGGGCCGACCTCGACGATGCGGACGTAGTCGTTCATGCGGCCTCCCCGGTGGCGGGGCGGTGGCAGACCGCTTCGATGTTGTTGCCATCCGGGTCGAGCACGAAGGCACCGTAATAGTCGGGGTGGTACCACGGGCGCAGGCCCGGGGCGCCGTTGTCGCGGCCGCCAGCGGCGAGGGCGGCGGCATGGAAGGCGTCCACCTGGGCGCGGCTGGCGCAGGCAAAGGCCACGTGCACGCCGTGGCTGGCAGTGCCGCCATTGCCAAGCCAGAAGAACGGCTTGCCGTCGCTGCCGAAGCCGATGTGGTCGTGGGCGCCGGTCTGTTCGGCGGTGACTTCCATCACCACGCCGATCTGCAGCGGCGCCAGTGCCTGCAGGAAGAAGGTCTTGCTGCGCGCCAGGTCGGCGCTGGTCAAACCAAGATGATCGAGCATGTTCAGGCTTCCGTGACCCAATGGGGGGCGCGCTTGTCGAGGAAGGCGCCCAGGCCTTCCTGGCCCTCGGCGGACACCCGCAGGCGCGCGATCAGGGCGGCATTATCGCGATCCAGCGTGTCGCGGTCGTCGCTGTCGCGGACCTGCCGCACCAGTTGCTTGGCCGAAGACGAGGCGATCGGGCCGGCCTTGTCGAGCAGGGCCAACTGGCGTTGCACGGCCTCGTCCAGGCGTTCGGATTCGACCAGCTGGTGGACCAGACCGATGCGCAGCGCAGTCTCGCCGTCGAAGTGCTCGCCAGTGGCGAACCAGCGACGGGCCTGGCGCGGGCCGATGGCCTCGATCACGTAGGGCGAGATCACCGCCGGCAGCAGGCCCAGGCGGCTTTCGGTCAGGCCGAAGCGGGCCGAGGTGCTGGCGATGGCGATGTCGCAGCAGGCAACCAGCCCGACGCCGCCACCGAAGGCCGCGCCATGGACCCGGGCCAGGGTCGGCTTGGGCAGCTCATCGAGGGTGCGCATCAGCCGCGCCAGGGCCAGCGAGTCCTCGCGGTTGTCGGCCTCGCTGGCGGCGGCCATGCCGCGCATCCACTGCATGTCGGCACCGGCCGAGAAGGAGGCGCCGTGGCCGGCCAGTACCACCGCCCGCACCGAATCATCGTGGCCGGCGGCTTCCAGTGCGGCGGTCAGCCGGGCGATCAGCCCGGCGTCAAAGGCGTTGTGCAGCTCCGGCCGGTTCAGCCAGAGGGTGAGGACGGCGCCGCTGCGCTCGATCTGCAAAGCATCGTTCATGGGATTCCAGAGTCACTCCATACCTGTATGGATCATAGCGGGCCATTGGTCATGGGCCATGACGCGACGCGGGAATGTTAGAATCGAGAACCATTTACATCCAGCAGAGAACACGCTAGATGACGCTGTCCGAACTGCCGCTGCACACCTCGGCCGTGGTCGAATCCGTGCAGGACCTGCATGCCAACGATGCCATTGCCCGTCGCCTGCGCGAGCTGGGTTTCGTGAAGGGCGAGGAAGTGCGCCTGGTGGCCAAGGGCCCGGTGGGGGGCGAGCCGCTGCTGGTGCAGGTCGGGTTCACCCGGTTCGCGCTGCGGATCAGTGAAGCCAAGCGCGTCGTGGTCGACGCCGCCAGCCAGGAACGACGTGCATGACCGCTACTGCCACCGCCGCCCCGCTGCGCATCGCGCTGGTCGGTAATCCCAACAGCGGCAAGACCGCGCTGTTCAACCAGCTGACCGGCAGCCGGCAGAAGGTTGCCAACTACACCGGCGTCACCGTCGAACGCAAGGAAGGGCGCCTGCGTGCGCCGTCCGGTCGTGAATTCGCCGTGCTTGACCTGCCAGGTGCTTACAGCCTGCATCCGGCCAGCCTGGACGAGGCGATCACCCGTGACCTGTGCCGGGGCTTCTACCCGGGCGAAGCCGCGCCGGACGTGCTGCTGTGCGTGATCGACGCCACCAACCTGCGCCTGCACCTGCGCTTCGCCTTGGAACTGCGCGAGCTGGGCAAGCCGATGATCATCGCCCTGAACATGGTGGACGCCGCGCAGCGTCGCGGCATCCAGATCGACGTTGCCGCGCTGGAGCGCGAAATCGGCGTGCCGGTGGTGGAAACCGTGGCGGTGCGCAAGCAGGGCGCGCGTGCGTTGGTGGAGCGCCTGGACACCATGGTGCCGCACCTGGATGCGCCGCTGGCCGGTGTTGATGGCAGCGTGGACTACCACGCGCAGGTGCGTGCGATCCTCGCTGCAGCCGTGCGCATGCCGGCGCGGACCGCGAAGATCGACGACACGCTGGACCGCTGGCTCCTGCATCCGGTGTTCGGCCTGATCACCCTGGTCGTGGTGATGTTCCTGATCTTCCAGGCGGTGTTCGCCTGGGCGACGCCGCTGATGGATGGTATCGAGGCCGGCTTCGCCTGGCTCGGTGAACTGGCCGCCAGCGTGTTGCCGGCAGGGCCGCTGACCAGTCTGCTGACCGACGGCATCATCGCCGGCCTGGGGGGCGTGGTGGTGTTCCTGCCGCAGATCCTGATTCTGTTCGCCTTCATCCTGGCGCTGGAGGAATCCGGTTACCTGCCCCGTGCCGCGTTCCTGCTTGACCGGATGATGGCGGCGGCGGGCCTGTCGGGGCGGTCGTTCATCCCGTTGCTGTCCAGCTTCGCCTGCGCGGTGCCGGGCATCATGGCCACGCGCAGCATCCAGGACCCGCGTGACCGCTTGGCCACGATCCTGGTGGCACCGCTGATGACCTGCTCGGCGCGCCTGCCGGTGTATGCGCTGCTGATCGGTGCGTTCATTCCGGCCGGCAAGATCGGCATCTTCAACCAGCAGGGCCTGGTGCTGTTCGGCCTGTACGTGGCCGGCATCCTCAGCGCGCTGGTGATGTCGTGGGTGATGAAGAAGTGGCGCCGCGACAAGAGCGAGCACCCGCTGATGCTGGAGCTGCCGTCGTACCGCATTCCGCATCCTCGTGATCTCGCCGTCGGCCTGTACGAGCGCGGCATGATCTTCCTCAAGCGCGTCGGCGGCATCATCCTGGCGCTGACCATCCTGTTGTGGTTCCTGCTGTCGTTCCCGGGGGCGCCCGCCGACGCGACGATGCCGGCCATCGACTACAGCTATGCCGGCCAGATCGGCCATGCGATGACGGCGATCTTCGCGCCGCTGGGTTTCAACTGGCAGATCTGCATCGCGCTGATTCCGGGCCTTGCTGCACGTGAAGTGGCGGTGTCCTCGCTGGCGACGGTGTATGCGCTGTCGGCTGCCGATGACGACGCGGCGATCTCCGCGTTGTCGCCGGTGGTGGCTGATGGCTGGTCGCTGGCGACTGGTCTGGCCTTGCTGGTGTGGTTCATCTACGCACCGATGTGCATCTCGACGCTGGCCACCATCAAGCGCGAGACCAATTCGTGGAAGACGATGGGCTTCTCGGCGTTCTATCTGTTTGCCGCGGCTTATGTCGCCGCGCTGATCACCTACCAGGTGACCAAGGCGCTGGGAGGCGGCTGATGGATACCGGCCTGCTGATCCAGTACCTGATCATCGCGGTGGCGGTGCTGGTCAGTGCCTGGGTGGTGCTGAAGAAGCAGTTCCCCGGCACCGTGCGCACGCTGCGCGGGGCCCTGGCGCTGGCCCTGCTGAAGCCGGGCCGCGCTGCCTGGCTGCAGGGGCTGGGGCGGAAGATCGCGCCGCCGGCGAGCGGAGGTGGTGGCGCCTGTGGCGGTTGCGACAGCTGCGGGCCGACTCCGCCGAAGCAGCACTGACGCTGCTTTTCCTGCCCTGGTGGGTGCGAACCTTGGTTCGCACGCTTCCGCGCTTCATCCACGCATGGCGTGGATCTACTGTGGGTTTTCCGCCACGCATGGCGTGGATCTACCGGACGCCGGCCGGGTTCAGACCTCTTTGCGGATGATCGCGCGGAAACTCCCGTCCTGATTCAGTCGCCGCACCGCCTCGCGGTTGCCATGGGTTGCCGCGAAGCCCGCCACATCGGCAAGGGCAAAGAGCAGCAGGCCTTTCAGCGCGTCGCGGTTGCCGGCCTGCAGTAGATCTTCAAGATCCTGCTGGATGAAAGTCCGGCGCAGGCCTGGCGTCTCTTCGATCCGCCAGTCGACATGCGGCGTGGGAATGCTGGAGCGGTACCTGAAAGCCGTTTCAAGATCGTCAGGTGCAAGGGGATACTCGAGCAGCTCTGGAAAGTAGAGTCCAGCATTCACATAGAAGCCCCGGCTTTCGCTGGCGCGTTGGTGATTTACGACAAGCAGGGCGTCATCCAGCAAGCGGTAGCGGGTGGTCGATGTCCCGGCAAAGCCTGTCTTCTTTGCGCATTTGCTGAAGACGGTCGAGGATTTCATGGGCTTTGCCTGGGCCGGAAGAAGGGCCCACAGCCTTGAGGCGCAGTGCCTGGCGGTCAATTGGCAAATGCGACACCGGGAACGTGGGCCGGCATTTCATCCACGCATGGCGTGGATCTACCGAGTCCGTGAGCCCAGCTCCGCTGCCATCGCCAGCCATCGCTCCCGCTGCGCTGGGGTACTGCCGCGCACCGCACCCAGCCGGCTGACCCGCACCGGGCGGATGCCGCAGAACTCCAGGATGGTGGCGCGGACCTGGGTGATGCCCGGGTCACGGTAGATCCAGCGGTAATACCAGGGCGGCGTGTCCAGCGTGGTGATCACCCGCGCGCTGCGCCCGGCCAGCAGACGGTCCCACCACACCGAATCGCGCCGGTAGCGGAAGGCGAAGCCCGGCAACAGCACGCGGTCAAAGAAGCCCTTCAGCAGGGCCGGCATCGCGCCCCACCAGGTGGGGTAGACCAGCACCAGATGATCGCAGGCTTCGATCGCATCGGCGGCGTCCTGCAGGTCGGCTTCCAGCGGCTGTATCTGGCGATAACCGTGGCGCAGCACCGGGTCGAATCCAAGCTCGCCCAGTGCGATCAGGCGCACTCGGTGGCCGGCGTTCTCGGCGGCCGTGGCATAACGCTGGGCGAGGGCGCCGCACAGGCTGTCGCGGTCGGGATGGCCCAGCAGGATCAGGATGGAACGGGACACGGCAACCTCGGGCAATGGAAAGTGCGCGAGGTTGCGGTCTGCCCCAGGGGCAGAGTCAAACCGGGGTGGTGCAGCCGCTGGGTTCCAGGATGCAGTCGCCGCTGCCGGAGTGCAGCCACTGCTGCAGCTCGTCGCTGACCTGCTGCAGGGCGCGCTCGACCTGCGCCAGCCGCCCCCGTTCGTTGGCAATACGGATCCGCTGCTGTTCCAGCAGCGCCAACGCCGCCGGCCAGTCCAGTCGCCCATCGCGACCCTGCAGGCGCGAGATCGCAGCCAGGGTGATGCCCAGCCCCAGCGCCTGGCGGATCAGCTGCACCCAGGCCACGTCCTGTTCGCTGTAGTCGCGATAGCGGTTCAGGCGCGGCACCGGCAGCAGCAGGCCGCGTGCCTCGTACAGGCGGATGGCCTTGGCACTGGCGCCGGTCAGGCGACTGACTTCGGAGATGCGCATTGGCTCAGTCCCGCACCAGGCCGCCATCGACCACTAGATTCTGGCCGGTCACCGCGCGCGACCACGGGCTGGCGAAGAACAGCACCGCATCAGCGAACTCGGCCGGGGTGGTGACGCTGCGCAGCGGCGTATTGGCGGCGATGTAGTCGAACACCGCTTCCGGCGTGGCGGCACTGGCATCGGTGGTACGCAGCAGGCCGCCGGACAGCATGTTCACCGTGATGCCATGCGGGCCCAGGTCGCCGGCAAGGGTGCGGGTCAGCGACAGCAGTGCGGCCTTGGCGGCGGTGTAGTCGTGGTAGGGCACCACCGGGTTCTGGAACAGGTTGGTGCCGATGTTGATGACGCGGCCGAAGCGACGCGCCTGCATGCCGGGCAGGGCGGCCTGCACGGTGTTCAGCGCGCCACGCACGCTGCCCTCGAACTGTGCCTGGAATGCCGGCCAGCCGATATCGGCGGCGCCGTCGCGGCCGTCACCGTTGAACGAGAAGGCGGCCAGCGCGTTGTTGACCACCGTGGTGACACCCTGGCCGAAGTGGGCCAGCGCGTGCTGCAGCATCGCATCGACCTGGGCGCGCTCGGTGACGTCGGCCGGCAGCGCGATCGCCTGCCCGCCCAGCTCAGCGGCCAGGGTGCGTGCGGCGGCTTCGCTGCGGTGGTAGTTGATGATGACGCGGGCGCCCTGGGCGGCGAAGGCGCGGGCAATGTGCTTGCCAAGGCCGCGGCCGGCGCCGGTGACCAGTACCAGCTGTTCGCTGATCTGCATGGTGGAACTGCCATCCATTGCATGAAAGGGCATGCAGCGTAGCAGCGATGGTGCTTGCCGGAGCGGGTGTGCTGCCGCTAGCCTGCGGGCATGAACCAGACTCCCCTGCGATTGCTCATTCACGGCGCTTCCGGGCGCATGGGCCAGGCCCTGCTGCGGCTGGCTGCCGAACATCCCGAAACCCTGCAGATCGTGGCCGCGGTGACCGGTCGCGCGCCAGCCCAGCGCGTGGTCGACGGCGTGCCGTTCTTCGCTGCCAGCGAGCTGCCCGGCGCACCGGCGTTCGATGTGGCGATCGACTTCAGCCTGCCCGAAGGGTTCGACCCGCTGCTGGCGCTGTGCGTGGAGCGGGGTGCAGGACTTGTATCGGGCACCACCGGCATCTCCAGCACGCAGCGCCAGGCGCTGGAGGCAGCGGCGGATAGGATTGCGCTGGTGTGGGCATCGAACTTCAGCCTGGGCGTGGCGGTGCTGGACGAGCTGGTCGAGCGCGCGGCGCAGGCGCTGGCCGGCTGGGACTGCGACGTGGTCGAGTCGCACCATACCCAGAAGAAGGACGCGCCGTCGGGCACCGCGCTGACCCTGGGGGCGGCCGCGCAGCGGGGTGGGGCGGAGCCGCATTACGCCAGCCTGCGTGCCGGCGACATCGTTGGCGAGCACCTGGTCCAGTTCACCGGGCTGGGTGAGCGCATCGAGCTGGTGCATCGGGCCACCAACCGCGACATCTTCGCCCGCGGTGCCCTGTTCGCCGCCCGCCAGCTGCAGGGCCGGGCGGCCGGCAGCTACCGGGTACGGGATCTGCTGCAGTAAGTCGGTAGTGCCGGCCGCTGGCCGGCAACCTCGGGGCACCGGACGCCAATGGGATTGCCGGCCAGCGGACCCCACATACGCCGCCGGATTGAAATGAATGCGCAATCGCCTGTTCATCAAGCGCGATAACCGCTGGCGCGAGCGCCCCGGCAGCGCTACAATTCGCACTCGCCGAATCACGAAAGCCGGACCGGTCCCAGACCGTACGTCCGCGCTTTTTTGCAACCGGATTTCCGTGAAGCGCAGGCGTGACTTCGGCAGCCCCCTCGGTAGCCAAAGTGAGATTCCCGTGACCCAAGCCGCAATTCTCGTCCTCGAAGACGGCACCGTATTCGAGGGCGAATCCGTAGGCGCGCCCGGCCTGTCCGTCGGTGAGGTGGTGTTCAACACCGCCATGACCGGCTACCAGGAAGTGCTGACCGACCCGTCCTACGCCCGGCAGATGGTCACGCTGACCTATCCGCATATCGGCAACACCGGCATGACCGACCAGGACAATGAAGCGTCCAAGGTGTGGTCGGCCGGCCTGATCGTGCGCGATGTTCCCCGCCGTCCCAGCAACTGGCGCAGCCAGGTGTCGCTGCAGGATTGGCTGATCCAGCGTGGCGTGGTCGCCATCGCCGGCATCGACACCCGCAAGCTCACCCGCATCCTGCGCGAGAAGGGCGCGCAGAACGGTGCGCTGATGGCCGGCGACATCGACGTGGAAAAGGCTTTGGAAGCTGCCCGCAAGTTCCCGGGGCTGAAGGGCATGGATCTGGCCAAGGTCGTCACTACCGAGAAGACCTACACCTGGACCGAGGGCCAGCTGGACCTGGATGCCAATGCCTTCGTCAGCGTGCCGGCCAAGTACAAGGTCGTGGCCTACGACTTCGGCGTGAAGACCAATATCCTGCGCATGCTGGCCGAGCGTGGCTGCGAAGTGACCGTGGTGCCGGCGCAGACCCCGGCTGCCGAGGTGCTGGCGCTGAAGCCGGACGGCGTGTTCCTGTCCAACGGCCCGGGTGACCCGGAACCGTGCGACTACGCGATCGAAGCGATCAAGACCTTCATCGACGTGAAGATCCCGACCTTCGGCATCTGCCTGGGCCACCAGCTGCTGGGTCTGGCCTCGGGCGCCAGGACCATGAAGATGGGCCACGGCCATCACGGCGCCAACCACCCGGTGCAGGACCTGGACAACGGCCGGGTGATGATCACCTCGCAGAACCACGGTTTCGCTATCGATGAAGCGACCCTGCCGCCGACCCTGCGCGTGACCCACCGTTCGCTGTTCGACGGCACCAACCAGGGCGTGGCCCGCACCGACGTGCCGGCGTTCTCGTTCCAGGGTCACCCGGAAGCGTCGCCGGGGCCGACCGATGTCGGTCCGCTGTTCGACCGCTTCGTGGTCCTGATGGAAGAGGCCAAGGCCTGATGCGCAGCCTCGCTCTGCTGCCGCTGCTGTGCGTTGCCGGGCTCGCTTCGGCAGCGCCGGCAACCGATGCCGGTGTGGCTGACGTGATGCGGAAGCTGAACAAAGGTTCGATGGGGGCCGCGTCGGCCGAGATGATGGTGGCCGAAGTGCCATCGCTCAAGGCACTGCCCGAGGGCGACCGCCAGTGCGCACGCAGCGCCATCCATGCGGTTCTGCTCGGCCAGGCAAGGCGATCGGTGATCAACGATCTTGGCGACGACGGCGACACCGTCATCGCCGAATGGGCGCGCTTCCTGGAGACGCCGTCAGGCAAGGGCTATCGGGCCCTCGCAGGCGGCACGACGGGTGATGATGCCGAATCCATCGACGTGCAGAGCGAGCAGTACCAGTCCGTGTTCGAGGCGTTCCTGGCCAGCGCGGCCCACGAGCGCCTGCTGGCCAGTTTCGGACGCCTGAGCCCACCCGACGACCTGCCGGAGCAGTTGGCCAGAGGATTGCAGGACCAGTGCCGGATTGCGCTGAAACCCCAAGAGATTTCCTGATCGACAGCGTGCGATCACTCCCCCTTGTCACGCTGTACTGACTTAGAGAAGAAAATGCCCAAGCGCACTGACCTCAAGACCATCCTCATCATCGGTGCTGGCCCGATCGTCATCGGCCAGGCCTGCGAGTTCGACTATTCCGGCGCCCAGGCCTGCAAGGCCCTGCGCGACGAGGGTTACCGCGTGGTGCTGGTCAACAGCAATCCGGCCACGATCATGACCGACCCGGAAATGGCCGACGCCGTCTACATCGAGCCGATCAACTGGCAGACGGTCGAGAAGATCATCGCCAAGGAAAAGCCCGATGCGCTGCTGCCGACCATGGGTGGCCAGACCGCGCTGAACTGCGCACTGGACCTGGCCGACAACGGCGTGCTGGAGAAGTACAACGTTGAACTGATCGGCGCCAAGCGCGAAGCGATCATGATGGCCGAAGACCGCGAGCTGTTCCGCGTGGCCATGGGTGAGATCGGCCTGGAGTGCCCGACCGCCGCCGTCGCCCACACCCTGGACGAAGCGCTGGAGATCCAGACCCGCGTTGGCTACCCGACCATCATCCGCCCCAGCTTCACCCTGGGCGGCAGCGGTGGCGGCATCGCCTACAACCGCGAAGAGCTGGTCGACATCGTCAGCCGTGGCCTGGAACTGTCACCGACCACTGAAGTGCTGGTGGAAGAGTCGGTGCTGGGCTGGAAGGAATTCGAAATGGAAGTGGTCCGCGACACCGCGGACAACTGCATCATCGTCTGCTCGATCGAGAACCTGGACCCGATGGGCGTGCACACCGGTGACTCGATCACCGTGGCCCCAGCGCAGACCCTGACCGACAAGGAATACCAGCGCCTGCGCGATGCCTCCATCGCCGTGCTGCGCAAGATCGGCGTCGATACCGGTGGCTCGAACGTGCAGTTCGGCATCAACCCGGACACCGGTCGCGTGGTCGTGATCGAGATGAACCCGCGCGTGTCGCGTTCCTCGGCGCTGGCCTCCAAGGCCACCGGCTTCCCGATCGCCAAGGTCGCCGCCAAGCTGGCCGTGGGCTACACGCTGGACGAATTGAAGAACGAGATCACCGGTGGCCTGACCCCGGCCTCGTTTGAACCGTCGATCGACTACGTTGTCACCAAGATCCCGCGTTTCGCCTTCGAGAAGTTCCCGGCTGCCGATGCACGCCTGACCACCCAGATGAAGTCGGTGGGTGAGGTGATGGCGATGGGCCGCACCTTCCAGGAATCGATGCAGAAGGCATTGCGTGGCCTGGAAACCGGCAAGGTCGGCTTCGACCCGACCGGCCTGGACCTGACCAATGAAGACGACCTGCAGACCCTTCGCCGCGAACTGAAGGCGCCGGGCCCGGAGCGCCTGTTCTTCGTCGCCGATGCGTTCCGCGCCGGCATGAGCGTGGAGGACATCTTCAAGCTGTCCTACATCGATCCGTGGTTCCTGGACCAGATCGAAGAGATCATCGCTGCCGAGACCTCGGTCGCCGCCGATGGTATCGACGCACTGGACGCCGCTCGCCTGCGCAAGCTCAAGCGCGCCGGCTTCTCCGACGCCCGCCTGGCCCAGCTGACCGGAACCAACGAAGCCGCCATCCGTGCACTGCGTCGTGCGCACAAGGTGCGTCCGGTCTACAAGCGCGTGGACTCCTGTGCCGGTGAATTCTCCACCGGTACCGCCTACCTGTACTCGACCTACGAGGACGAGTGCGAGGCCGCGCCGACCAACCGCAACAAGATCATGATCCTGGGTGGTGGCCCGAACCGCATCGGCCAGGGCATCGAGTTCGACTACTGCTGCGTGCACGCGGCACTGGCGCTGCGCGAGGATGGTTATGAAACCATCATGGTCAACTGCAACCCGGAAACCGTGTCGACCGACTACGACACCTCCGACCGCCTGTACTTCGAACCGCTGACCCTGGAAGACGTGCTGGAAATCGTCGAACTGGAACAGCCGAAGGGCGTGATCGTGCAGTACGGCGGCCAGACCCCGCTGAAGCTGGCGCGCGCGCTGGAAGCCAATGGCGTGCCGGTGATCGGTACCAGCCCGGACTCCATCGACCTGGCCGAAGACCGCGAACGCTTCCAGCAGCTGGTCGACAAGCTGGGCCTGAAGCAGCCGCCGAACCGCATCGCCCGCAACGACCAGGAAGCCCTGCTGCTGGCCCGCGAGATCGGCTACCCGCTGGTGGTGCGCCCGAGCTACGTGCTGGGCGGCCGCGCCATGGAAATCGTCTATGGCGAATCCGACCTGGCCCGCTATGTGCGTGATGCGGTGAAGGTGTCCAATGATTCGCCGGTGCTGCTGGATCGCTTCCTCGACAATGCGGTCGAGTGTGATGTCGACATCATCGCCGATGCCCAGGGCAACGTCCTGATCGGTGGCGTGATGGAGCACATCGAAGAGGCCGGCGTGCACTCGGGTGATTCCTCGTGCTCGCTGCCGCCGTACTCGCTGTCGGCTGAAACCCAGGCCGAGCTGCGTCGCCAGGTGGTGGAACTGGCCAAGGCCCTGAACGTGGTCGGCCTGATGAACACCCAGTTCGCGATCCAGACCGATGAAGAAGGCAACGACACCATCTACCTGCTGGAAGTGAACCCGCGTGCCTCGCGCACCGTGCCGTTCGTGTCCAAGGCCACCGGCATGCCGCTGGCCAAGATCGCCGCGCGCTGCATGGCGGGCAAGACCCTGGAAGAGCAGGGCGCGACCAAGGAAATCGTGCCGGACTACTACTCGGTGAAGGAAGCGATCTTCCCGTTCGCCAAGTTCCAGGGCGTCGATCCGATCCTCGGGCCGGAAATGCGCTCCACCGGTGAGGTGATGGGCGTGGGCCGCAGCTTCAACGCCGCCTTCGCGCGTGCGCAGGAAGCTGGTGGCATCAAGGCACCGCCGGTCGGCAAGGCGTTCGTGTCGGTGCGTGACCCGGACAAGAAGCGCGTGCTGCCGGTGGCCAAGGCCCTGCTGGCCCGTGGCTACAGCCTGGTCGCCACCCGTGGCACCGCCGCTTGGCTGCAGCAGCACGGCATGGACTGCGAGATCATCAACAAGGTGGTCGAAGGCCGTCCGCACATTGTCGACTCGATCAAGAACGGCGAGATCGTCTACATCGTCAACACGACCGAAGGTCGTTCGGCGATCAACGATTCGTTCTCGATCCGTCGCGAGGCGCTGCAGCACCGCGTCACTTACTCGACCACCATTGCCGGCGCCAAGGCGCTGGTGGATTCACTGGAATTCCGCGGCACCGGCCCTGTCTGGTCGCTGCAGGAACTGCACAAGGAGTTGAATGCATGAGAGCCCCCATCACGATGAAGGGCGCGCAGCGTCTGCGCGATGAACTGGATCACCTGAAGTCGGTCAAACGCCCGAAGGTGATCGCTGCGATCGCCGAAGCGCGTGAGCATGGCGACCTGAAGGAGAACGCCGAGTACCACGCCGCGCGCGAGGAACAGGGTTTCATCGAAGGCCGCATCAAGCAGCTGGAAGGCGAGCTGTCGCACGCCGAGATCATCGACGTGAGCAAGCTCAATGCGGGCTCCAAGGTGGTGTTCGGCGCCAGCGTGACGCTGGCCGACGTGGAAACCGACGAAGAGAAGAAGTACCAGATCGTCGGTGACCTGGAAGCGGACATCAAGCTGGGCCTGATCGCCATCTCCTCGCCGGTGGCGCGCGCGATGATCGGCAAGCTGGAAGGCGATTCGATCGTGATCGACGCCCCGGCCGGCCAGCGCGAGTACGAGATCGTCAGCGTCAGCTACCTGGACTGACCCGGTGGCGACGGCGACCCTGCTGTTGCCGGCGCGCAGCCGCTTTGCCGCGGCTGCGCTGGCTGATGACGTGGCGCGTGCCCTGGGCCGCGCCGACGCCTCGCAGTTTGAAGCCGGCGAGCGGGCACAGCTGCAGCGCCATTTCTCGGTTGCCGCGCCGCACTGGCCGGTAGCTGCACTGACCCGCCAGCGTGACGTCGGCGATGCTGCCGGCGCGTGCTGGCTGCGTGCTGATCCGGCCTGCATGGTGCCGGACATGCACGGCGCGCGGATGATGGCCTACGGCGAAACGCTGCGGCCGACCCTGGCCGACTGCCTGGCGCTGCTGCCAGTGCTGCAGCCGTTGTTCGCCGATGCCGGGTATGTGCTCGACGCACCGGATCCTTCGCGCTGGTACCTGCGGCTTCCGATCGACAGCGAGCTGCCGGACTTCGACAGTCCGGACGAGGTGCTGGGCGATGACCTGTTCTCGCACCTTCCGCAGGGCGACACCGGCCGTCGTTGGCGGGCGCTGATGACCGAGGCGCAGGTGCTGCTGCACAACCATTCCTGGAACCAGCAGCGCGCCGCGCAGGGACAACAGCCGATCAATTCGCTGTGGTTCTGGGGCGGTGGCGTGATGCCGGTATCGGTCAACACGCCGCACGCACAGGTGCGCAGCCGCGATGCGCTGCTGCAGGGCCTGGCCCTGGCTGCGGGCGTTGCCGTGGATGGCGAGCAGTCGGTGGATGCATTGGTGGATCTGCGCCAGCTGCGCTCTTTGCAGCAGCTGGGCAATGATGCGATCCGTCCGCTGTTGGCCGCGCTGAAGCGTGGCGAGCTGCAGCGGCTGGTGCTGGATTTCGAAGACGGCCTGCAGTTCCAGCTGGACCGTGGCCAGCGCTGGCAGTTCTGGAAGAAGCCGCGCCAGCTTCACGAGTGAGCCGGGCTCCCGCGGTAGCGCCGGGCCACGCCCGGCGGATGCCCTAACGGAATTCCGTGATGTAAGTCGGCAGTCGCCAGATGGATGCTCCATCGCCGCTACAGGTGCCGCCCACGTACTCCATGCTTAGCCGCATCTGCCGTCCATCCCACGCCCAGTAGCGCCCGGTTTCGCAGCGATCCTGGTCGGTCTCCACGGTTTCCTCGAGAAACACCGCCTCCGGCGCGTTCGCGAAGAGTGCGCCCTGGGTAATGAACGTGGGATTGAACGGCGGCTGGTCGTTGATCACCCACGTGCCCGCCGGCACATTGAACGCAGGCGTGTGGCAGACAACAGAGGCGAGCAGGTAATGATCGTCCAGTCGCTGGACGGTGATGGAACGCGGGGCAGTCTGCTGCACATTGGCAGCGCATGCCCAGTCTGCCTTGTCGCTGGGCTGAAGCAGGCGACGCAGGTCCTCGCGCTCGCCCAGTTGCGCATCTTCCTCACGCGGCGGCACCCGCCTGGATGGTGTTGGCAGCCGCGGCTTCGAGAGAGCCGGCGGCACGCTTGACTCCTGCTGTGATCCGCGTCGCACCAGTGCGCCGGGTGTCTCCAGGCGCTGCTGGAGCTCATCCATCTTCAGCATCAGCGCGGCCGCGCCGGATGCGGAGAGCGACCACGCCTGGCCCTTGCCGTCGGTGACGCTGATGGGTGAGCGATTGACGAGGGCTGCACTGAACGCCTGCACCTGAGCCGAGGTCAGCGCTGCATGCTCCGTGGCTGATGCCAGTACGCCGATGCTGCCCGCGGGCTTTCCGTCCAGCCGCAACTGCAATGCGCCGGCAGGTGACTGTGCGTGCGCTTCGGGATCGTCAGCGTTGTCGCGGGCAAGTGCCAGCCGGATCTCCACCGCGGCTCCGGGGCCGCCATTGCGCTCGATCAGCACGGCCAGCCTCAGCGGTGCCGGGGCACCGACACCGGCGAGACGACAGGCACGCGTGTTGTCGCAGGCCATGAACCAGTCGCCCTCGGCGAACGATGCGCCCATCGGATCGGCGGCCGAAGCAGCCGAGGATGCCGTCAGCAATCCCAGCAGGAAGAGAGGTGCCGGCAGCAAAGAAGGGGCACGCATTCAACGCACCTCGCTGAGCAGGGTTGGCAGCATCCAGTGCCCGCCCGGCATGCCACGGCACATGCCGGTACTGAACGCACTGCTGGGCTGGAATCTGTGGCCATCCCATACCCAGTCCGAGCCGGAAACGCAGTCGCCGATGCCGCGGCCCTTGTAGCGCGCGTAGAGCGTGCGTTCGACGCGCGAGAAGCCCTCTGCTTCCATCGTGACCGTCTGCGGGGCGAAGGGGGGCTGGTCGCGCGCGATCCAGAAGCCATTACTGTAGTTGTACGCGCCCATCTGGCACAGCGCCTGCACCAGCACATGGCTGTCGTCCAGCCGCTCGATCACCATTTCCGGGGTGCCCGTGTACTCGATCAGGCGCGGACAGTCGTCACCGTCGCCGAGCGTGGCGATCAGGGCGTCGCGCAGCGCTTCGCTGCTTCCCAGTTCGCTGTCCCCGGAGTGTGGGGCCATCAGTGCCGCGCTCACGATCACCGGCTTGGCGTGCGCAGCCGGCACGCTCGTTTCGGCACGCGTGCCACGCCGCACCAGGGCGCCGGGTGTTCCGATCCGCCCTTGTGCCTCATCCATTTTCAGCAGTACAGCGGCAGCCCCACGGTCGGACATCGGCCAGCGCGCGCCGTTGCTGTCGATCACCTCGATGCGGGCCTGGCCGGGCAGGGCGGCGAGCAGGGCTTCCACCTGCGTGGGACGTAGCGTTACGGCCTCGTCGGCGCCGGTGTCCTGCACCGGGCCCAGATCACGGCCGTTCACCTGCAGGCGCATCGCTCCTTCAGGCATGGCGCTTTCGCCATCCTCGCCCACCCGCAGCCGCGCCTTCACTACCGTGCCGGGACCACCTGCACGTTCCAGCATCAGGCCCAGCAGGCTGTCTGCGTTTTCCGGGCCATAACCCGCGGCACGGCAGGTGCCCGTGTTGTCGCAGGCCAGGAACCAGTCGTGGTGCACGAACTCGATACCGGGTGTGGCCGGCGTATTTGCGGCATGGCTGGCGAGCGGCAGTAACAGGCCGGCAAGCAGTGCGGACAACGGGCGATACATGGCGAATTCCGTTTCAGAGGCGAACAAGCATGGGCGATCGCCACTTCTGCGCCAAGCCCGGGAAGAGCCCGGCAAGCCGGGCGGGGTATCATGCGCAGGTCTTCCGTCACCCGGCGATGCCGATGTCCCTTGCCGCCGATGCTGTGCAGCCGTCCTCTGATACGCCGACGATCCGCCGCCGCGATGCGGTCGCGCCCGGCAGCTGGCCGGAGGGCACGCTGCCGTTGCTGGCGCGTCTCTATGCCAGCCGTGGCGCAGGTACACCGGAGTTGGCGCAGCCGAAGCTGGGCAATCTGCACGCGCCTGAGCTGCTGACCGGCATCGACGGTGCGGTGGGCCTGCTGGTCGAGGCCATCGCCAGCGACAAGCGCATCCTGGTGGTTGGCGATTTCGACTGCGATGGCGCCACTGCTTGCGCGGTCGGCGTGCGCGGCCTGCGCATGCTCGGCGCGCAGCATGTCTTCCACGCGGTGCCGAACCGCATGGTGCACGGCTACGGCCTGTCGCCGTCACTGGTGGAAGAGCTGGCCGCGCTGCAGCCGGACCTGCTGGTCACGGTCGACCACGGCATTGCCTGCCACGCCGGTGTCATCGCGGCCAAGGCGCGTGGCTGGCAGGTGCTGGTCACCGACCACCATCTGCCAGGGCCGCAGCTGCCGCCGGCCGATGTCATCGTCGATCCCAATCTCGACGGCGACGCTTTCCCCAGCAAGTCGCTGGCCGGTGTCGGCGTGATCTTCTACGTGCTGATGGCGTTGCGCCGGCAGATGCGCGAGGCCGGTGTCTTTGCCGATGGCAAGGGGCCGGACCTGACCACGCTGCTGGACCTGGTGGCGGTCGGCACCGTTGCCGATCTGGTGGCGCTGGACCCGAACAACCGTGCATTGGTCAGTGCGGGCCTGCGCCGTCTGCGGGCAGGGCAGGGCTGTGTCGGCCTGCGTGCGCTGATCGAAGCCAGCGGCCGTGACGCCGCGCGACTCACCGCCACCGATATCGGCTTCGCACTCGGCCCGCGCCTGAACGCTGCGGGCCGGCTGGAAGACATGGCGCTGGGCATCGCGCTGCTGCTGACCGAAGACCCGCGCCAGGCGCGCGAGATCGCGCAGACGCTGGAGCAAATCAATTCGGAACGGCGCGCCGTGCAGCAATCGATGACCGACGACGCCGAGCAGGCGTTGACCCGCGTGGTGCTGGACATGGCCGGCCAGCGCCCGGTGGCTGCCTGCCTGTTCGACGCCGACTGGCATCCGGGCGTGGTCGGCCTGGTCGCGTCGAAGATGAAGGACCGCCTGCATCGCCCGGTGATTGCCTTCGCCCCGGCTGAACCGGGCGCCGACACCCTGCGTGGCTCGGCGCGCTCGATTCCCGGCCTGCACATCCGTGACGCACTGGCGCTGGTCGATGCGCGCCATCCGGGACTGATCGAACGTTTCGGTGGGCATGCCATGGCGGCTGGACTGAGCATGCGGCTGGATCACGTCGATGACTTCAGGGCCGCCTTTGTTTCGGTTGTGCTGGAAATGCTCGACCCGGCGGCACTGCAGCAGCAGGTTCTCAGCGACGGCGAACTGGCCGCGGACGAGCTCGACCATCGCCACGCCGACGCACTGCGCCTGGCCGGGCCGTGGGGCCAGGGTTTCCCCGAGCCCCTGTTCGACGGCCACTTCGAAGTGGCCAACTGGCGCGTACTGAAGGAACGCCACCTCAAGCTGGAACTGCGCCTGCCAGGCGTACCCGGCACGATCAACGCGATCCACTTCGGCGGCTGGCACGGCAACGCGCCCACTCGCCACGTGCACCTCGCCTATCGTCTGGCCTGCGACGACTATCGCGGCGGCAGCGCCATCCAGCTGATCGTGGAGCACAGCCTCCCCGCATGAAGAAAAGGGGACGGAGGGGATTAAGTCGCAAGTGGCAAACAAGGCACAAGCGACTTAATCCCCTCCGTCCCCTTTTTTCGGGGGATCAGCGGATCTCAGTTACCAGCGTCGGCAATTCCCAGGTGCCACCAGGCACGCCCCGGCACAGGCCGGCAGCCACTGCCGAGGTGGCGATGAAGGCGATGCCATTCCACGTCCAGGTGTTCTGCGAGATGCAGTCGCCCAGGCCGCGGCCCTTCTGCGCGGCAATGATCTGGCCGTCGGCGTAGTCGATCGCATCGCTGGTCACCCACTGCGGCTGGAACGGCGCCTGCGGGCGGGCGACCCAGTAGCCATCGCCGGTGTTGTAGGCCGCGCGCCAACACTGCACATTGACCAGCACATGCTGTGCGTCCAGGCGTTGGATCTGCAGCAGGGAGTTGCTGAGCGGAACGTCGGCGTCGGTCTCCAGCAGCCCTTCGCAGCTGTTGTCCTTCAGCGTGGCGCGCAGCGCTGCACGCAGGGCGGGTGAGGCGGCCAGTTGCGCAAACGCCGGATCATCCGGGGTCGAGTCCACCGTAGCGGCCCTGCGCACCACCGGCACCGGCAGCGCGGCGGGGACGCTGGATTCCGGCGTGCTTCCCTTGCGCATCACGGCACCGGGTGTGCCCAGCCGCCCCTGGTACTCGTCGATCTTCAGCAGTACCGCTGCCGCCCCCTTGTCTGACAGCGGCCAGCGGTGGCCGGCGCCATCGGTCACGCTGACCCCACCATCGCGCACCAGTGCCGACAACAGTGCGCTGGTCTGCGCGGCATTCAAGCTGTGCGTGCCTTCGCCCTTCGCAGAGGCCAGAACGCCGAGATCCTGCTGCTGGATGTGCAGATGCAGTGCACCCTTGGGCTGGGGCTGGCCTTCTTCCGGCTGCAGCGTCAGGCGGCCCTGGATGGCCTGGCCCGGGCCGCCCTTGCGGGTGAGCAGCACACTCAGGGTGCTGCCTTCATCGGGGGCATAGCCAGCGGCGCGGCAGGTCAGGATGTTGTCGCAGGCCACGACCCAGTCGTGGTGCTGGAAATACAGGCTTCTGGCCGGGGCTGCCGCAAGGGCGGCGATTGGGCAGGCCAGGGCCAGCAGGGCAGTTGGCAGGGGGAATCGCATCGGCATCCTTGCGCATATGGGAGTGTGGCATCGTGCCTGTGGGCGACGGTATTGAAAAGCTTGGCCGCATCAAACCCCGTTCCGGCAGCTCGTGCGTTCAACGGTTCGCGATACCACCGGAGTTCTGCAATGGCTTTCCCTCGTGGCTGCAGGGCTCTCAGCGTTCACCGCACTTCGGTGACCTGCGTGGGTAACTGCCAGGTTCCGTCCAGTGCATGTCGGCAGAAGACGCTTTTCGTAGCTGAGGTCGCAACGAAGCGGGTGCCATCCCAAGTCCATGATTGTTCGGACCTGCAGTTGGGCTCGGAGCGATCGGATTGGGAAGCGATGATCTCGCCATTTCCGTAGGAGGTGGCGTCACTGGTCACCCAAGCTGCCCGATAGGGCGCTTGCTCACGGATGACCCAGTAACCATCGCCGGTGTTATAGGCCGCGTCCCAGCACTGCACGCTGACGAGCAGGTGCCTCCCATCGAGGCGCTGGATTCCCAGTGGCGAGTTCTTGAGGGGTGTGTTCCGATCAGCGTCGAGCAGTCCTTCGCAGCTCGGTTCCTTCAAGGTCGCGCGCAGCGCTGCACGCAATGCAGGCGAGGTTGCGAGCTTGGCGAATGCTCGGTCATCGGGCAGAGAGCGCTGCGTCGACGCCTTGCGCATCACCGGCTTTGGCAGTGCTGCCGGCACGCTGCTCTCGGCCGCCGCACCCTTGCGCGTCAGCGCGCCCACCGTGCCCACGCGGCCCTGGAAGTCATCGGCTTTCAGCAGCACCGCTGCAGCGCCCTTGTCCGACAGCTGCCATGCATGGCCGCCAGCATCGATCACCGTGATGCCGCCATCGCGCACCAGCGCCGACAACAGAGCGGCGGTCTGTGCCGGGTTCAGCGTGTACATGCCTTCCACCTTGGCCGGCGTCAGCACGCCCAGATCACGCTGCTTGATGCGCAGGCGCAGGGCACCCTTGGGCGACTGCTGGCCGTCGATCGGCCGCAGCGACATCTCGCCACGAACCGGTTGCTGGGGGCCACCATCGCGGGTCAGCAACACGCTCAAGGTGCTGTTTTCGCCACTGGCGTACCCGGCGGCACGGCAGGTACGGGTGTTGTCACAGGCAACGACCCAATCGTGATGCTGGAAGTAGGCTCCCTCGGGCATCCTGGTGGCGGCTGCAACCAACGGAGATGACAGGGCGAGCAAAACAGACGGAAAAAGGACGCGCATGCACATTCTCGGGTTGGCAGGAGAGGTCATATAGGCTGGGCATTGGCAGGGTTGAGGACCAGCATCGAACCGGGTCAACCCCATCCATCCACCTTGTGCGTTCAGACAATCACGATCCCACTGGAGTCCTGTCATGGTCTTCGCCCGTTGCTGCACCTTGTTCCTGCTTGGCCTGATGGCCATGCCCGCGTCGGCGCAGTCGGCGTGGCGTCCGCCCGTGCCGAGTGGCTCTGCCTCGTTGCTGATCGCCCCGGCTGCCGAGCAGGCGGTCCAACTGCGACACGCCCGCATCGAAGGCGAGGTCCAGGCCGGCATCGCCCAGACCCGGATCACCCTGGAATTCCATAACCCGAACCGGCGCGTGCTGGAGGGCGAACTGCAGTTCCCGCTGGCCGATGGCCAGCAGATCAGCGGTTTCGCCCTGGATATCAACGGCGAGATGCGTGACGCGGTGCCGGTGCCCAAGGACCGCGGCCGCCAGGTGTTCGAGGAGATCGCCCGCCGCGGCGTAGACCCGGGCCTGCTGGAACAGACCGCTGGCAACCAGTTCCGGCTGCGCATCTACCCGCTGCCGGCCGGTGGCAGTCGGCGCGTGCAGCTGGTGATTCGTGAGCCGTTGGCCTTCGCCGGCCAAGGCTGGCAGTGGACGCTGCCGCTGCAGTTCGCCGCCGGTGCGGCCTCGGTTGAACTGAAATTGCAGGCGCCCGGCGCGACGACTGCGGGTACGGCACCCTTCCGCATCAGCGCGGGCCAATTGCAGTGGCAGGGCAAGGGCGCGCAGCTGCCGAAGCAGCTGCAGTGGAGCCTGCCGGCAGCCCGCCAGGCACAGGTGCAGGTGGCGCCCTGGGAGGATGGCCATTACCTGCTGGCGCAGCTGACGGTGGCGGCCAGCAGCACACCCCGCACGTTGCCCAGCGAGATCGGCCTGCTGTGGGATGGCTCTGGTTCGGCGGGGCAGCGCGATCGCACGCGCGAGTTCGCACTGCTGGATCGCTACTTCGCTGCGATGGGTGACGGCACCGTGGTCTTGACCGTGTTGCGTGATCGCGCCGAACCGGTGCGTCGATTCCGCATCCGCGCCGGCAACTGGAATGAATTGCGCGCAGCGCTGCAGGCCGTGCGCCCGGACGGTGCAAGCGCACTGGCGCAGTGGCAACCGGAGCCGAGGGTGAAGGAGTACCTGCTGGTCAGCGATGGCCTGCTGACCTATGGGCCGGAGCAGCTGCCGGCGATGGCACCGGATCAGCGCCTGTTTGCGGTCAGCAGCGCCGGTGCGCGTACCGATGCCGTGCGACTGCGTGGCTGGAGCGAGGCGCATGGCGGTCGCTTCGTCGCGTTGGGCAGGAATGTCGAATCGGCCGCGCGTGAGCTGCTGTCGTCGCCGTTGGATGTTCAGGTCGATGCAGGGCGTGGCGTGCAGGATGTGGTGATCGATCGTCGCAGTGAAGCCCAAGGCTGGCTGTGGCTGCACGCACGACTGGCGGCCGACGGTGCGCCGATGCGGGTGCGCGTGGGTGGCGGCGAATGGCAGGCGTTGCCCGCCACTCAGAAGAGCAACGACGGTGAACTGCTGGCCGGCTTGTGGGCGCAGGCGCGCCTGCAGCAGCTGGCCGCCGACCGCCGTGGCAACCGTGAGGCGATGCAGCGCCTGTCGCAGCAGTTCGGCCTGGTCGGGCCGGATACCTCGCTGATCGTGCTGGAGACACTGGAGGACTACCTGCGCTATGCGATCCGCCCTTCGGGCACGCTGCGCGCCGAGTACGACGCCAGGTATGCGGTGCAGGTAAGAGATCGCGCCGCTGCTGATCGCCAGCGTCTGGATGAAGTGGCGGCACGCTGGAAGGAGCGCCAGCAGTGGTGGAACCGCAGCTGGCCGAAGGGGGCGTCGCCGCAGGCCAAGGAAGCAGCGCTGGAAGTTGCATCCGCCGACTATGCTGCGGAGTCGGCCCCGGTAGCGATGCTCGCCGCACCTGCGGCTCCGCCAGCTCCGGCACCGATGGCAGCGGCGTCCGAGCAGCGCATGGAAGCCAGCAGCGCACGTGCGCGCCGCTCAGCACCTGCATCGAACAAGGCGCTGGATGCGATCGCGGTCACTGGTGGGCTCGCCGACGCATCTGCTGCCGCCAACGACGGCCAGCTCGGCATCCAGCTGGCGGCGTGGCAGCCGGACTCGGCCATCGCCAGGCGCCTGCGCCAGGGCCCGCAGTCGCAGCTGTATGACCGCTATCTGGCCGAGCGCGATGCCCACGCCGACAGCAGCGCGTTCTTCCTCGACGTGGCCGATCTGCTGCTGGAGCAGGGCCAGCGCGAACTGGCACTGCGTGTGCTGTCGAACCTGGCCGAGATGGATCTGGACAACCGTCACCTGCTGCGCGTGCTCGGCTATCGGCTGATGCAGGCCGACGCCCCCGCGCTGGCGGTGCCGGTGTTCGAGCAGGTGCTGGCGATGGGCCAGGAAGAACCGCAGAGCTTCCGCGACCTGGGCCTGGCGCTGGCAGCGGCCGGCAAGCCGCAGCAGGCACTGGCGCCGCTGTACCAGGTGGTGATGCGGCCGTGGGACAGCCGCTTCGACGGCATCGCGCTGATCGCACTGGATGAGCTGACCAACCTGGTGGCCCGCAGCACGCCCCGGTTGGATACCACCAGCATCGACCCGCGCCTGCTTCAGGCGATGCCGTTGGACCTGCGCGTGGTCCTGTCGTGGGACGCCGACAACAGCGACATGGACCTGTGGGTGACCGACCCGAACGGCGAGCGCGCGTACTACGGCAACCGCCTGACCTACCAGGGCGGACAGATGTCGCAGGACTTCACCGGCGGCTATGGCCCCGAGCAGTTCTCGCTGCGTAACGCCAAGCCGGGCAAGTACAAGGTGGAGGCGAACTACTTCGGCAGCCGCCAGCAGCTGGTGACCGGTGCGACGACCCTGATGCTGCGCCTGACCACCCACTGGGGCACGGCCAAGCAGAAAGACCAGATGGTGACGATGCGATTGAAGGACCGCGCCGAGACCGTGCTGGTGGGCGAGTTCGAGGTGCGGTAGTACCGGGCCATGCCCGGCGGCTGCACCGCCGGGGAAAGGCCTGTCCGCGCAGGGCGCGGATCTACCCGATTGAAGTAGAGCCACGCCATGCGTGGCTGTTGGTTGGAGTCGGGATGGCCTATCCACGCATGGCGTGGATCTACTGCACGTCTTCGACTTTCGGCAGGTGCTGGCGCGGAGTCCACCGCGCCAGCGCCACGCCGCCGCCTAGGATCAACAGCGTGCCAATGGCCTGCCACACCAGCGCGGTCGCCGGTGCATCAGGCAGTGGAACGGCCGCGGCAAGAAGATCGATCAATGGCCGCGCCAGCGTGTAGATC
Source organism: Stenotrophomonas sp. ATs4 (assembly GCF_051861585.1). Taxonomy (NCBI): domain Bacteria; kingdom Pseudomonadati; phylum Pseudomonadota; class Gammaproteobacteria; order Lysobacterales; family Lysobacteraceae; genus Stenotrophomonas; species Stenotrophomonas sp. ATs4. Next base: position 179,532 of record NZ_JBLYPK010000006.1, read on the forward strand.
ACCACCACCCCCAGCACGCGCAGCACCCGTTGTGTGACGCTCTGCGGATCCACCGGCCAGCCTCGCCATTGCAGCCACGCGACCAGCAGGCCCAGCGCGAGCAGTCGCCCGGCTTCACCGACCGGAACGAAGCGCGAGGTCGCTGCCGCCCATGCCAGCAGCGCGCCCAACGCCAGCAACACAGGCAGTTGCCAGCGCTGGCTTGAACGCATCCCCGGCATCAACTGCCACGCCAGCAGCGCCACGCCGATGCCGATCAACCATCCAGCCAGCACGTCGGCCGGGAAGTGCCGGCCCAGGTACATCCGTGACAATGCCATCAGCAGTGGCCAGCCGAACGCCAATGCCCAGCGCAGCCAGTGCCGGCGGATGCCGAAGGCCAGCAGCAGACCGACGCAGGCAGCGGTGGCTACACCGACATGACCACTATTGAAGCCATAGTCGGCATCGGGCTGTGCCCGCAGCATGGCGCTTGCTTGTGCATCGGGAAGTGACCAGAACGCCTGCCCGCCACCATCGACGACGAAGGGATGCGACGGCACCCCTTCATCGAGTACGCGGGCATCCACATCCGATGGGCGGGGTAGGGCGGCGCCTTGTTTGATCGCGTGCGTGGCGCAGGCCATCAGCAGCACCGCCAGCATCACGCACAATCCGGCGCGGAGTCGTGCTCCAAACGCGCAAAGCAGAATCAGCGCGATATAGGCCATTTCGTAGCCGAGCAGGCTGACAAACTGCATCAGCGACAGCATCCAGCCGGCATCGAAAGTCTGCTGCAGCCACAGGTGCCAATGGGTCTGGAACATCCGTTGTCCTCATTGCGCCGTCGCGGCGCGTACCGTCCGTGACGATAGCGGATCGGCTTTCAGGCCGAACAGGGGGCGCAGCCAGCGCGTGCGCCGGATCAGCAGTTCGTGGATCAGCAGGCAGCCGCCGACGGTACCGCCCAGCAGCAGCACCGGTTCCAACCATGGGCCCAGCTGCAGCGGCTTGAGCCAGAACAACAGCACGATGATCAGGCTCTGGTGCAGCATGTACCAGGGATAGATCGCCTCGGTGCAGTACGGCAGCCAGCCGAACGGGCGGTCGAGGAAGACCTTGCCCCAGCCGAGGATGGTCAGCAGCGCGGTCCAGACGTACAGCGACTGGCTGGTCCGGACCTGCAGGTCCCAGAACGGTTCGGGCCATTGCCGCAGCGAGGAATCAGCCGGCAGTACCTGGCCAAGGATGCGCAACCCGAGATACCAGCCGACCGCGGCCAGCGCCAGCCACAGCGTGGTGCGACGCAGGGCGACTACGCGTTGCCAGAACATCGGCTCGCGACCGAGCAGGTAGCCTGCCAGGAACACCGTTGCGTACTTTGCGTGCTGGTACCAGTCGCCAAGCAGGGCATTGGTGGACGGATAGATGGGCTCCAGCCAGATCACCCAGGCCAGCAAGAGGGCGAAAGGAATGCCGATCAACAGTGTTGGCGATGCTGCAACGCCTGCCATTGCCCGGCGGACCACTGCCGTTCCCAGCAACGGCATCAACAGGGCCAGTGCCAGCGTGTAGTTCCACAGATAGGCCAGGTACCACAGGTGGTTCCAGGTGATGCCGTACTGCCAGCCGGCGAAGCTGTCTTCCGGCCACGGCCGCACCTGCCAGTAGCGCAGCAGGAAGTGGCCGAAGCCCGGTGCCACATGGCCGTTGGCCACGCCTTCGCAATAGGGCTGGATCGGTACGATCACGAACATGCCGAACAGCAGCGGCAGCAGCAGCCGCCACGTGCGCAGGCCGGCAAAGCGCAGCAGCCTGCCTTCCGGCCGCATCAGGGCGATGGCAATACCCGAGATCAGGAACAGCAGCGACATCCGCCAGCGGTTGACGAACACCATCGGCCATTGCAGCCATTCGGCGGTATGCGCGCTCTTGAGGTGGAAGCCCCAGTCGTCCACGTAGGCCATTGCGGTGTGGTAGAGGATCAGCAGGGCAAAGGCAAACACCCGCAGGGCGTCGATGTCGTGGCGTCGGGTCATGGTCGGGCCAGGCCGGGAAGTTGTGCCAAGGTGGTGGCGTCGAGCATATGGGGCGACCACCAGGGGCCAACCGGGGCCCGCGCAGTGACCAATGGCGGGCGTGGCGTGACCAATGGAGCGGCTACCCTCGGCCCCTTGAGGCAGGCTGGAGCACCGTAACGACATGGATGCAGCAATGACTCAGGGCCGACCGCCGCGTTGGCGCACTTCAACCCGCCTGCTGCTATGGGCGGCGATCCTGACGGCCTCGGCGGTGACCAATGCGTTGGTCGAGGTGATGGATGCCAGTCGCCGCGGCGCTGATCTCGGACTGTGGGAGCCGATGATCTGGGAGTTCAGCAGCCTCAGTCTGATCCTGTTGATCCTCCCGCTGCTGTGGTGGGGCTGCGAGCGCTGGCCGTTGCATGCCGACACCTGGAGGCAGCGGTTGCCGTTGTACCTTCTGGCCAGTGTGGGCTGGTCACTGCTGCATGTGGTGGGGATGATGCTGGTGCGGCATCTGGCCTATGCGTCGCTGGGCTACCGGTACCAGGACGATGCCGGCTGGCTGGAGCGTTTTGCCTACGAATACCTGAAGGATGTGCGCACGTTCGCGATGTTCGTGGCGCTTGAGCACTTTGCCAGCTGGTTCGGCAGGCGCAGGCAGGGTGAGGCGAGTCTGCTGGCCGAGCCCGATGTCGGCCCGCCGGTGGAGCCGGTCGAGCGCCCGCAGCACTTCCTGGTGCGCAAGCTGGGCAAGGAGTTCCTGGTCGCCACTGCAGACGTGGAGTACGCCCAGGCGGCGGGGAATTACGTGAACCTGCGGGTACGCGGCCACGACTACCCGCTGCGGATCACCATGGCGGTGCTGGAGCAGCGGCTGGATCCGGCAGTGTTCCTGCGCCCGCACCGCAGCTGGCTGATCCACCGTGGCCAGTTGCGCTCGATCGAGCCGCTGGACGGTGGGGAGGCCCTGCTGCACATGGCCGACGGGGCGAAGGTGCCGTGCAGCCGGCGCCAGCTGCCGCTGCTGCGGCAGGCGCTGGGGGCAGGGTGAGGCCCTCATTCCGGGCATCCCCGGCCTGCGGTATCATTAGCAGTCATCTTTTGAATGCATAACCGCCGACATGATCGAACTGAATCCTGTCCGCCAGCGCATCGCCGATCTGACCGATCGCGTGTTGTCGCTCCGGGGGTATCTTTGACTACGACGCCAAGAAAGAGCGTCTTGAAGAAGTAACGCGGGAGCTGGAAAGCCCCGACGTCTGGAACAACGCCGAGTACGCCCAGAACCTGGGGCGTGAGCGCTCGACCCTGGAAAAGACCGTGGGCGGCATCGCTGCGGTGCTGGAAGGGCTGGCCGACGCCACCGAACTGCTGGAGCTGGCCGAGTCCGAACAGGACGAGGACACCGTGGAGGCCGTAGTGGCCGACCTGGACAAGCACCAGGCGCACGTGGAGAAGCTGGAGTTCCAGCGCATGTTCTCCGGGCAGATGGACACCGCCCCGGCGTTCGTCGACATCCAGGCCGGTGCCGGTGGTACCGAAGCCCAGGACTGGGCCGAGATCCTGCTGCGCATGTACCTGCGCTGGTGTGAATCGCGCGGCTGGAAGACCGAGCTGATGGAAGTCTCCGGTGGCGACGTCGCCGGCATCAAGTCGGCCACGCTGCGCGTGGAAGGCGACTATGCCTATGGCTGGCTGAAGACCGAGACTGGCGTGCACCGCCTGGTGCGCAAGTCGCCGTTCGACTCGGACAATCGCCGCCACACCAGCTTCACCTCGGTGTTCGTGTCGCCGGAAGTGGACAACAACATCGAAATCGACATCAACCCGGCCGATCTGCGCACCGACGTGTATCGCTCGTCCGGTGCCGGTGGCCAGCACGTCAACAAGACCGAGTCGGCGGTGCGTATCACCCACATCCCGACCAACACGGTCGTGGCCTGCCAGACCGGCCGCAGCCAGCACCAGAACCGCGACAACGCGATGAAGATGCTGGCCGCCAAGCTGTACGAGCTGGAGATCCAGAAGCGCAACGCCGAAAAGGACGCCGTGGAAGCCACCAAGTCCGACATCGGCTGGGGCAGCCAGATCCGCAACTACGTGCTCGACCAGAGCCGTATCAAGGATCTGCGCACCGGCATCGAACGTTCCGATACGCAGAAGGTGCTCGACGGCGACCTGGACGAGTTCGTCGAAGCCAGCCTGAAGGCCGGCCTTGCGGTGGGCTCCAAGCGCGTCGATGCCTGATCGACGCACCTGCGCGGATATCATCGCCTTCCGCAACGGAGGGCGATGATGCGCAGCGAAAGTGAACGCAAGGAACTTGGTGGCTTTCTCAAGGCCTGCCGCGCCCGTGTCGATCCCACCACGCTCGGCTTGCCAGCCGGGCGTCGACGCACCCCCGGGCTGAAGCGCGAGGAAGTGGCGCTGGCGATCGGGGTCAGTGTCAGCTGGTACACCTGGATCGAGCAGGGCCGTGAAGTGCGCGCCTCGCCCGAGGTGCTTGAGCGCCTGGCGCAGGTACTGCGCATGAGCGACGACGAACGCGCCTATGCGTTCGCGCTATCTGGTTATGGCGTGCCGCTGGAGTCACCGGACGAGAGCGTGACCGACGGCCTGCGCCAGCTGGTGGACGCGATGCAACCCATCCCGGCGTACGTGCGCAACACCCGTTTCGACATCCTGGCCTGGAACCCGGCCATCGCCGAGCTGTTCGTGGACTACAGCCAGTTGGCCCCGCATGAGCGCAATACGCTGCGGCTGATGTTCCTGTACCCACCGTACCGCACGCTGATCCTCAACTGGGAAGAAATGACCCGCGGTTTGCTGGCAGGCTTCCGCGCGGCGATGGCGCAGGCGCCGGACAAGGCCCCGTTCCTGGCGCTGGTGGAAGACATCGCCGCGCACAGCGAAGAGTTCCGCCAGTGGTGGCCGGAGCACGATGTGCGTCGGTTCGATGAAGGGGCGAAGAAGCTGAACCACCCCACGCGCGGGCTGCTGGACCTGCAGTACGTGGCGCTGGTGCCGGAGAGCCGGCATGACCTTTCCCTGGTGACCTACCTGCCGCGGAAGTAGGTTGGTCGGCAGGGCTGCGCCCTGCACCCGCAGAGGCCGAAGCAACAGCAACAGCAACAGCGGGCTATCCGTGGAATGGTGGGGCGGTGTGGGCTGGCAGGACACGCCGTAAACCCATCCATGGGGGCTCGATGGCGCCATCCATGGCGCCAACGGTCCTGCCAACCCACACCGCCCCGCCTCTGACAGTTTCCCGCGGCTGTTGGTAGGTGTCGACCTTGGTCGACACATCTGTCAGATATCGAATGAATCATCCACGCACGGCGTGGATCTACTGTGTCGACCAAGGTCGACACTCACCAGGGCAATACGCCGTTCCGACAGATCGCGGCCAACTGTCGAAGGCGGGGTGGGTCCGGTTGAGGGGGCGTGAGCCGCATGGATGCGGCGACCGAGCTTACATGGACGTACTTGCAGCGTCCCCCTCAACCGGACCCGCCCCGCCAACCCACGGAATGCCAGTTTCTGCCGTTGACGTTGCTCTGGCTTCGGTGGGTGCAGGGCGCAGCCTTGCCAAGAGCTCCCATTCAGACAGGTAAGTCCAGGTCACAGGATAAGCAGACGCCTTGTTGTGCCCGCGGATCGGGTCCACATTCCTGTGCAGGAGACGGGCCACCGCCCGTTGTCGAGACAACAGGAGCCCTGCATGTCCGCTGCCCCCAGCACTGCCATTTCCCGCGATCCGGCCACCGGCCAGCAGATCGCCAGCCATCCCTTCGCCACCGACGCCGAGCTGGAAACAATCCTCGACCGCGGTCAGGTTGGCTTTGCGGCCTGGAGCGCCAAGAGCCTCGAACAGCGCGCAGACGTACTGCGTGCGATGGCCGCGGTACTGCGCCGTGACCGTGAAAAGCTGGCCGCGCTGGCCACTGCCGAAATGGGCAAGGTCCAGGCCGAATCGCTGGCCGAAATCGAGAAATGCGCCGTGCTGTGCGACTGGTACGCCGACAACGGTGCCCAGTTCCTGCGCGACGAACCGACCCAGGTGCCCGACGACAAGGCCTACGTGTCCTACCTGCCGCTGGGTGTGGTGCTGGGCATCATGCCGTGGAATTTCCCGTACTGGCAGGTGATGCGCGCGGCAGTGCCGATCCTGATGGGCGGCAACGGCTTCCTGCTGAAGCCGGCCGAGAACATCGTCGGTACCGCGCAGCTGCTCGACGCCGCCTGGCGCGACGCCGGGTTGCCGGAAGGTACCTTCATCGCCGCCAACATCAGCCGCGACGGCACCAGCCGCGCGATTGCCGATGACCGCATCGCCGCTGTGACCCTGACCGGCAGTGTGGCGGCCGGCCGCAGCATTGCCGCCCAGGCCGGGCAGGCGCTGAAGAAGGTAGTGCTGGAGCTTGGCGGCTCGGATCCGTTCATCGTGCTGGCCGACGCCGACCTCGATGCTGCCGTCGATGCCGCCGTGACCTCGCGTTTCCAGAACACCGGGCAGGTCTGCATCGCCGGCAAGCGCATCATTGTTGAAGACGCGGTGTACGACCGCTTCGTGGCGCAGTTCTGCCAGAAGGTGCAGGCGCTGACCATCGGTGATGGCCGTGAAGCGGGAAATCGCATTGGTCCGATGGCACGTCAGGACCTGCTGGAACAGCTCGACGCGCAGGTACGCGCCTCAGTGGACGCGGGCGCGAAGCTGCTGGTCGGTGGCCATCAACTGGATCGCCCGGGTGCGTTCTACGCCCCCACCGTGCTGGCGGACGTGGAGCCGGGGATGCAGGCCTTCGATACCGAAACGTTTGGTCCGGTGGCCTCGATCAGCCGCGCCCGTGATGCCGATCATGCGGTGGAGCTGGCCAACCAGAGCGAATTCGGCCTCAGCGGCAACCTGTGGACCGGCGACCGCGCCCGTGCGATGCAGCTGGCGCGCCGGCTGCAGACCGGTGGCGTCTTCGTCAACGGTTTCTCCGCTTCGGACCCGCGCGTGCCGATCGGCGGCGTGAAGAAGAGCGGCTTCGGCCGTGAGCTCTCGCACTTCGGCATCCGCGAATTCGTCAACGCGCAGACGGTGTGGTTCGACAAGCGTTGACGCCCAGCTTCCATCCTTCCTGCAACGATCCACCATCAGTCCAGCGAAAAGGACGGCATTCCAATGTCAAAGGGTTCAGATCTGCTTGTCGCCGCGCTTGAGAACGAAGGCGTCGAGCGCATTTTCGGTATTCCCGGCGAAGAAAACCTCGACGTGGTCGAGTCGCTGCGCCATTCCAGCATCGAGCTGGTCATCACCCGTCACGAGCAGGCGGCCGTGTTCATGGCGGCCACCTATGGCCGCCTGACCGGCAAACCCGGCGTGTGCCTGGCCACGCTTGGCCCGGGCGCGCTCAACTTCACCACCGGCGCCGCCTATGCGCTGCTCGGTGCATGGCCGGTCATCATGATCACCGGCCAGAAGGGCATCGTGGCCAGCAAGCAGGCACGCTTCCAGATCGTCGACATCGTCAGCACGATGAAGCCGCTGACCAAGCAGGCGCGGCAGATCGTCTCGGCGCGTACCATCCCGACCATCGTCCGCGAGGCGTTCCGCACTGCGCTGGAAGAGCGGCCCGGTCCGGTGCTGCTGGAGCTGCCCGAGGACATCGCGGCTGATGAGGTCGGGGACGTGGCACTGATTCCGCCACACGCGGTGGACCGCCCCATTGCCAGCCCGGAGGCGCTGGACCGCGCGGCGGAGATCATCCGCAATGCCAAGCGGCCATTGCTGATGATCGCCTCGGCGGCGTCGCGGCCGCAGTCCAGCGAAGCGCTGTCGGCGTTCGTGCTGCGTGCCGGTATTCCGTTCTTCACCACGCAGATGGGCAAGGGCGCGGTGGCCGGCGGCTCAGGCCTGTACATGGGCACCGCGGCGCTCACCGAGCGCGACTACGTGCACATGGCCATCGACCAGGCCGACGTGATCGTGACCATCGGCCACGAGGTCACCGAGAAGCCGCCGTTCGTGATGCGTCCGGGCGGGCCGACCGTGATCCATATCGGCTACTCGCAGGCAGCGGTGGAGCAGGTGTATTTCCCGCAGGTGGAAGTGATCGGCGATATCGGCCGCGCGCTGACCCAGCTGGCCGACCGCATCGAAGGCGCGGTCCCGAATGCCGATGCGCTGCTGCCGCTGCGCGCGACGATTCTCGAGCATCTGGCCGATCGTGCTGAAGAGGCCGGGTTCACCCCGCAGCGGCTGGTGCACGACGTGCGCCAGGTGATGCCGCCGGATGGCATCGTGGCGCTGGACAATGGCATGTACAAGATCTGGTTCGCCCGCAACTACCGCACCCAGGTGGCCAATACGCTGCTGCTGGACAACGCGCTGGCGACCATGGGTGCAGGCCTGCCGTCGGCGATCATGGCTTCGATCCTGTACCCGCAACGGCGGGTGCTGGCGGTCTGTGGCGACGGCGGCTTCATGATGAACAGCCAGGAGCTGGAGACCGCGCGCCGGCTGGGCCTGAGCCTGGTGGTGCTGATCCTCAACGACGGTGCTTACGGGATGATCCGCTGGAAGCAGGCGGTGGATGGTTTCACCGACTACGGCATGACGTTCAGCAACCCGGATTTCGTGAAGTACGCCGAGGCCTATGGCTGCAAGGGACATGAGGTGACGGCCATCGAGCAGTTCATCCCGACGCTGGAGGCGGCGTTCAACGAGGGTGGGGTGCACCTGGTGTCGGTGCCGATTGATTACTCGGAGAACCAGCGGGTGCTGGTGGAAGAGCTGCGGCAGGCGTTCCCCGGGAACGCCTGAGGCTTACCCCGCGCTTGCTCCGGTAGGTGTCGACCTTGGTCGACACGGGGGCCGCCAACCCAGGTTGGCGGCTACCGGGGCGAGGGTCGGCCCAGGGCTGGGGCAGGGCGGTTTTGGTATGCTGGGCAACCGGCTGCGCCGGGCGCAACATCCCCCCTCACTACACGATTCCCGCAGATCCATGAGCGAAGCTACCGATACCCCCCCCGTCGACGAAAACAAGTTGATCGCCGAGCGCCGTGAGAAACTCAAAGCGCTGCGTGGGCAGGGCATCGCGTATCCGAACGACTTCCGTCGCGAGGACTTCGCTGGCCGCCTGCAGGAAGCGTTCGCCGACGCCGAAACCTGGACCGCCGAGGCGCTGGAAGGTAACGGCCGCCAGGTGAAGATGGCGGGCCGCCTGATGGCCAAGCGCATCATGGGCAAGGCCAGTTTCGCGCAGATCCAGGACGAGTCCGGCCGCATCCAGCTGTTCCTGCAGGGCACGGTGCTGGGCGATGCCTACACCGCCTTCAAGGGCTGGGACGTGGGCGACATCATCGCCGTCGAAGGCGGCCTGACCCGGACCAAGACCGGCGAGCTGTCGGTCAAGGCCGAATCGATCCGCCTGCTGACCAAGTCGCTGCGCCCGCTGCCGGACAAGTGGCACGGCCTGGCCGACGTCGAGCAGCGTTACCGCCAGCGTTACGTCGACCTGATCGTGACCCCGGAATCGCGTGCGGTGTTCATCAAGCGCTCGAAGATCATCCGCGCCATGCGCGCATGGCTGGACAACCGCGACTTCCTCGAAGTCGAAACGCCGATGATGCATTACATCCCCGGCGGCGCGGCGGCCAAGCCGTTCACCACCCACCACAACGCGCTGGACCTGGACCTGTACCTGCGCGTGGCGCCGGAGCTGTACCTCAAGCGCCTGACCGTGGGTGGCCTGGAGCGCGTGTACGAGATCAACCGCAACTTCCGCAATGAAGGCGTCAGCACCCGCCACAACCCGGAATTCACCATGATGGAGCTGTACGAGGCCTATGCCACGTACAACGAGGTCATGGACCTGACCGAAGGCGTCATCCGTGACGTGGCCACGACCGTCAACGGTGGCACCGAGGTCGAGTGGGACGGTGCGAAGATCGACCTGGGCCCGGCGTTCCGCCGCTGGCGCATGGACGAGGCCGTGCGCCACCACAATCCGGAGATCTCCGCCGCGGACTGCACCGACCGTGACGCGCTGCTGCGCCATTGCGAGCGCTTGAAGATCCGCGTCAAGCCGTCTTACGGCTGGGGCAAGCTGCTGCTCGAGATCTTCGAGGCCACCGTCGAGCACACCCTGATCCAGCCGACCTTCATCACCGACCATCCGGTGGAGGTCTCGCCGCTGGCCCGTGCCAACGACAACGATCCGGGCTATACCGACCGCTTCGAACTCTTCGTCAACGGCAAGGAGCTGGCCAATGGCTTCTCCGAGCTGAATGATCCGGAAGACCAGGCCCAGCGTTTCCAGGCCCAGGTGGCGGCGAAGGAAGGCGGCGATGACGAGGCGATGCACTATGACGCCGACTACATCCGTGCGCTGGAGTACGGCATGGCCCCGACCGGCGGCCTCGGCATCGGCGTTGACCGCCTGGTGATGCTGCTGACCGGCAGCAGCTCGATCCGTGACGTGCTGCTGTTCCCGTACATGCGTCCGGAGCAGTAAGTCGTCTTTTTGACTCCCGTTTGTGCGCGCCGTCGCGAAATGAGACGGCGCGATTGACGCCTCCCGCACTCGGCGTATCGTTAATGCACTACCTTGACGTCTGTTATGGCTTGATCGGCGCCAGGGGGAGTGCGCACTGTGGAGAGTCCGCTTCACAATGTGATGACGATCATGAACCGGGACGCATGACACGGGAGTCAGGCCGATGCAGGGTGCGAGCGTTCGCAGCGGCAGGGTATCCTCGCCTGCTGATGATCCAGCATGGTCGAGAAACCAGGCAGAGTACGCGTTGAACATCGTCATTGTTGACGACCAGACGTCCGCCCGGACGATGCTGCGTCACGTCATCGAAGATATCGCGCCGGAACTGAGCGTGTATGACTTCGGTGATCCGCTGACCGCATTGGCCTGGTGCGAGGCGCATCCGGTCGACCTGCTGCTGCTCGATTACCGCATGCCGGAGATGGACGGGCTGGAGTTCGCCCGCCGTTTCCGTCGCCTGCCCAAGCACCGCGACATTCCCGTGATCTTGATCACCGTGGTCGGCGACGAGCCGATCCGGCAGGCCGCGCTGGAAGCGGGTGTCATCGACTTCCTGGTCAAGCCGATCCGCCCGCGCGAGCTGCGGGCGCGCTGCTACAACCTGCTGCAGCTGCGCCAGCAGACCGAGAACGTGAAGCAACGCGCGCTGTCGCTGGAGCAGCGCTTGCTGGCCAGCATGCACGAGGTCGAGGAGCGTGAGCGCGAGACCCTGTCGCGATTGGCCCGGGCGATCGAGTTCCGTGATGCGGGCACCAGTGCCTATCTGGAGCGCATGGCGCGCGTGGCCGGCCTGATTGCCGAGCAGCTGGGCCTGCCCGAAGACGACGTGCGCCTGATCGAGATGGCCGCGCCCCTGCACGACATGGGCAAGATCGCCATTCCCGATGCCGTTCTGCTCAAGCAGGGCAAGCTCAACGATGAAGAGTTGGCGATCATGCGCCGCCACCCCCGGATCGGCCATGAGCTGCTCAGTGGCAGCCAGAACCGTTTCATCCAGGTCGGTGCGCTGATCGCGCTGCGCCACCACGAGCGCTATGACGGCAGTGGCTACCCCGATGGCCTGGTCGGTGAGGCGATTCCGCTGGAAGCGCGCATCGTCGCCGTGGCCGATGTTTTCGACGCGCTGATTTCGCCCCGTCCGTACAAGGAAGCATGGACCATGGAAGCCACACTGGCCTATCTGTATGCCCAGCGTGGCCGACTGTTCGACCCGCGCTGCGTGGATGCGCTGATGCGGGGTCACCAGCAGCTGATGGACATCTGCGCCCAGCACTCGACGGCATCGACGCGACCGGGTGGGTGACGTGCAGGACCTGTTCGCACGCGTGAGGCGCCGGTTGGCGCAGCGTCCGGATTCGGAGCACGGCCAGGCAATCGTGCGGGTGGTGCTGATCTCGCTGATCCTGGTCTATGTGCTGCTGTCCGGCGCCCGCCTGCACCGGCTGGAGCAGTACCAGGGCGTGCTGGCAACCGTGTTGACCGGGTTGGGGCTTTCGCTGCTGCTGTTCGGTTGGCTGCTGTGGAAGCCGGAGCGCTCTGATCCGCGCCGGGTTGCCGGGATGCTGGCCGATTACGGTTTGATCGCCATCGGCATGATCCAGATGGGGGAGCCGCTGGCCTGGGTGTATGCGGTGGTGATGTGGGTGACGGTCGGCAACGGCCTGCGGTTCGGCCCGCGCTACCTGGCTGCGGCCATCGTGTTGGCGATGGCCAGTTTCGGTACGACCGTGCTGATGACCCCTTACTGGCAGGCCAACCTGGGCCTGGCCTTTTCCCTGTGGTTGGGGCTGCTGGCGGTGCCGTTGTGCTGCTCCTCCCTGCTGCGCCGAAGGATGCGACATCCGACCATGGATACGACCCCCGCCGCTGTCTCCCATAACCGCTCGTTGCTTGCCCGCTTCAGGCAGCGCCTGTCGGGCCGCGAGGACAGCGAACACGCGCAGAACCTGATCCGCATCGTCATCACTGCGCTGTTCATCAGCTACCTGGGCTGGCGCTCGCTGAGCGGCGGTGGCGAAGCGCTGACCACGACCTGGCTGATCCTCGCCTTCGAGCTGACCATTTCCGCTGGCCTGCTGGCGGCGATCCTGGTCAATCCAGGCATTTCGCACGTGCGCCGGGTGATCGGCATGCTGACCGATTACACCTGCATGGCCTGGATCATGACCATCCAGGGCGAGCCGGCGGCGCCGCTGTATGCGGTGATGCTGTGGGTGACCATCGGCAACGGCATGCGCTATGGCAGTACCTACCTGCGCGTGGCCACGGCCATGGGCTGCCTGGCCTTCCTGTGCACGGTGATGCTGTCGCCCTACTGGCGCGGGCACGACTACCTGGGTTGGGGCCTGCTGCTGGGCCTGGGCGCGATTCCGCTGTACTTCGATTCGCTGCTGCATGCATTGACCCGCGCGGTGGCCGAAGCGCGCCAGGCCAACGAGGCCAAGAGCCGTTTCCTGGCCAACATGAGCCACGAGTTCCGCACGCCGCTCAATGGCCTGGCGGGCATGACCGAAGTGCTCGCGACCACCCGCCTGGACGATGAGCAGCGCGAGTGCCTGAACACCATCCAGGCGTCCACCCGCAGCCTGCTGGCGCTGGTGGAAGAGGTGCTGGACATCTCCGCGATCGAGGCGGGCAAGGTGCGTGTGGAATGGCATGAGTTCGCGCTGGCCGACGTGCTGCAGGCGATCAACCTGATCCTGACCCCGCAGACCCGCTCCAAGTCGCTGGACTACCGGGTGCACGTGGACGACAACGTGCCGCCGCGCTTGCTTGGCGATGCCGGCCATCTGCAGCAGATCCTGCTCAACCTGATGGGCAACGCGGTCAAGTTCACCGACAGCGGTTACGTGCATCTGCGTGTGTCCAGCCTTGATGTATCCGGCAGCGAGCGCGCGCGCCTGCGCTTCGAGATCGTCGACAGCGGCATCGGGGTGCCGGTGGCGCTGCGGGGCCGCCTGTTCAATGCGTTCGAGCAGGGCGATGTCGGCCTGGCCCGTCGTCATGAAGGCACCGGTCTGGGCACCGCCATTGCCAAGGGCCTGGTCGAGTCGATGGGCGGGCAGGTCGGCTATGCGCCGAACACCCCGCGCGGCAGCGTGTTCTGGGTCGAGATCACGCTGGACGTGGCCGACGCATCAACGGCCCCGGCGGCTCCGTCCGAGGTGACTGAAGCCGGCAACGTCATCGCCTTTTCAAACCCGTTCCTGCGCCATCGGGCACGCGTGCGCAGCCTGCGCGTGCTGGTGGCTGACGACCACGAGGCCAACCGCATGGTGCTGCAGCGCCTGCTGGAGAAGGCCGGCCACAAGGTCACCTGTGTCAATGGTGGCGCCGAAGTGTTGGATGCGCTGGAGCAGGCCAGCTACGACGCGGCCATCGTCGACCTGCACATGCCGGGCATGAGCGGCCTGGATCTGCTCAAGCAGCTGCGGGTGATGCAGGCCAGCGGCATGCCCTATGTGCCGGTAATGGTCCTCAGCGCCGATGTCACTCCCGATTCGATCCTGCGCTGCGAACAGGCCGGCGCACGTGCCTTCTTGGCCAAGCCGGTGGTGGCGACCCGGTTGCTGGAAGTATTGGCCGATGTTGCTGCCAACACCCGACCCGAATCCGGCATCCAGTCGGTGCCTGCGCTGCCGGTGGGTGATGGCGTGCTGGATACGGCGGTGCTGGATGAGCTGGCGTCGCTGGGCATGGGCGATGGCTTCGAGCGCAAGTTCATCGACCAGTGCCTGGTGGATGTTGATGCGAGCATGGGCCAGTTGCAGGCCTGCGGCTCACGCCAGTCCTGGGAGGACTTCCGTGAGCACGCCCACGCCCTGCGCGGGGTGGCGAGCAACCTGGGGTTGGTCCAGGTTGCTGCCTCCAGTGGCGAGATCATGCGCATGGCGGACTGGCAGTTGAAGGGCGAGTGGGTGACCCGCCTCGGCAGTCTTGCCACCGCCCTGCGCCTCGGCAGGAATGCACTGGCCGCCCGCAGCGCGGATATCGCGCGCCGTGACGACAGCGAGCGCAGCCCGTCCTGAACCGCCGCGCTGTCAGGCCGGGTCGCCATTGCGCCGGGCCTGTGCCCGCACCAGCCGGTCCATGGTGCGCAGGGACTTTTCGCCGAGCTGCATGGCGGTATCCACCCAGATCTCGGTGATCCGCATCATCTCGTGCAGTGGCACCATGCTGGCAATCTCGTTGACCTCGCGCATCGCGGCCCAGGCATGCGGAATCCGCCTGCTGTCCTTGATCACCTGTTCGACCGCGGCAACGCCTTCACCGACCGGCACCACGATGTCGACCAGGCCCATGTCCTTCAACTGGCTGGCGGTGTAGAGATTGCCTTCCAGCATGATCTTCTCGGCCAGGCGCGGGCTGATCCGCTGGCACAGGAAGGAGTAGGCGCCCATGCCGGGGAACAGGTCGAACAGCACCTCCGGCAGGCCCATCAGCACGCCTTCCTCGGCAACGATGGTGTGGCAGCTCAGGGCGGCTTCGAAGCCGCCACCCAGTGCATTGCCCTGGACCAGAGCGATGCTGTGCGCACGCGCACCGAGGCCGGCATGGAAGGCATGCACGCCGCGCACGCAGCGCTGGGCATAGTCGAGCAGGCGGGCGCGATCGCCTTCGCGGATCAGGCGGCAGAACAGCTCGAGGTCACCGCCCAGGTTGAACACGTCACTGTCCGAGGCCAGAACGACATGGGGTGACAGGACATGCGAGGCGCTGAGGCGATCGCCCAGCTCGCGCTGGTAGTCGACGATGTCATCGACCAGGCGTGAGGCAAAGCACGGTCGGCCCGGTTGGTTGACCAGGTTGGCGTGCATGTGGATCCAGTAGACATCCCGCTCGGGTTCTTCGGTGATGCGCAGGGTCGGGTGCAGCGAGGGGCGGGTGATGATGGGGCGTACTGCGGACATGGGAGTTCTCCGTATGACCGTCCGGCCAACCGCAGAGCGGACGGAGAGGAGTGAGGGGAGGCGAGCTGAACGTGCGGCGGCGACTGATTCTATGCACCCGTCGTGAACCGCCCGCAAGCGCTGTGCCGGCCATGTTCCGGTAATAAAAAGACCCCGCCGTTCCCGGCGGGGTCCCTGTTGTGCTTGCTTCCCCGGAAACCCTTATGGGGCGGGCGTATCACGCAGCTCGCGACGGAGAATCTTGCCGACGTTGGTCTTCGGCAGCTCCTTTCGGAATTCTACGATTCTGGGGTGCTTGTAACCGGTCAGGTTTGCCCGCGCATGTTCCTTGACCATTTCCGCGGTCAGGTTCGGGTCCTTCTTCACGATGACCACCTTCACCACCTCACCGGACTTCTCGTCCGGGACACCGACGGCAGCGACTTCCAGCACGCCCGGCATCATCGCGATGACGTCCTCGACCTCGTTCGGGTACACGTTGAAGCCGGACACCAGGATCATGTCCTTCTTGCGGTCGACGATGTAGAAGAAGCCCTGTTCGTCCATCTTCGCCATGTCGCCGGTGTGCAGCCAGCCGTCGGCGTCGATGGCGGTGGCGGTTTCCTCCGGCCGCTGCCAGTAGCCCTTCATCACCTGCGGGCCCTTGATGCACAGCTCGCCCACTTCGCCCAGCGCCAGGATGTTGCCGTTGTCGTCCTTGATGCAGGCATCGGTGGACGGGATCGGCAGGCCGATGGCGCCGTTGTACTCGGGCAGGGTGAGCGGGTTGATGCAGGCTGCCGGCGAGGTCTCGGTCAGGCCATAGGCCTCGACCAGGGTCACGCCGGTGGTCTTCTTCCAGCGTTCGGCTACGGCGCGCTGCACCGCCATGCCACCGCCCAGGGTGAACTTGACCGAAGAGAAATCGATCTCGTCGAAGCCCGGGGTGTTGAGCAGGCCGTTGAACAGCGTGTTGACGCCGGTGATGGCGGTGAAGCGGGTGCCCTTGAGCTCCTTGACGAAACCCTTCATGTCGCGCGGGTTGGTGATCAGGTGGTTGCAGCCACCGAACTTCATGAAGACCAGGCCGTTCGCGGTCAGCGCGAAGATGTGGTACAGCGGCAGGGCAGTGATGATCACTTCCTTGCCCGGCTCGATGCCCGAGGTGGACAGCCACGCCGACGCCTGCTGCATGTTGGCGATCAGGTTGCGGTTGGTCAGCATCGCACCCTTGGCCACGCCGGTGGTGCCGCCGGTGTACTGCAGGAAGGCGATGTCGTCGTGGTCGATCTCGACCGGCGGAAGCGCGTGGCGGCTGCCCAGCTTGAGCGCCTGCTTGAAGCGGACGGCGCCCTTGATGTGGTAATTGGGCACCATCTTCTTGACGTACTTCAGCACGAAGTTGACGATCGCGCCCTTGGCGCCGAGCAGGTCGCCCAGGCCGGTGGTGACCACGTGCTTGACCGGCGTGTCGGCGATGACCTGTTCGACGGTGTCGCCGAAGTTGTCGACCACGACCAGGGCGCTGACGCCGGCGTCGACCAGCTGGTGCTTGAGCTCGCGCGCGGTGTACAGCGGGTTGACGTTGACCACGGTCAGGCCGGCGCGCAGCACGCCGAAGGTGGCCACCGGGTACTGCAGGCAGTTGGGCATCATCAGGGCGACGCGGTCACCCTTCTTGAGCTTGAGCTCACCCAGCAGGTAGGCGGCGAACTGGGTGACCAGCGCGTCCGTCTCACCATAGGTGATGACCTTGCCGAAGCTGGAGTAGGCGGGACGGTCGCGGAATTTCGCGACGGAGGCGTCGAAGACCGAAGCTACCGAATGGAATTCGTTGACGTCGATTTCGGCGGGAACGCCTTTCGGATAGCTCTGCAGCCAGGGACGATCCAGACTCATATTCCCCCTCCAGGAATCGTGATGATGGGTGCGGCGCGGACAGTATCCGCCAGAACCGCTCACCGCAGCATACCGTTCCGTAGGGAAAACGCGAAGAGGGGCGGTGCCGGGCAGCCATATGCGCCAAAAGCCGCCGGGCATGGCCCGGCGCTACCGAAGATGCACATGCATACGGGTAGCGCCGGGCCATGCCCGGCGGGTGTTGCAGGGTGTGGAAGGGGTTACGCCTTGTTGCGCACCGGTGCGCCATTGGCCTTGAAGTACGGCGCGGTGCTGCGGGCCAGCGGGGTGCGGCCGCGGATTACATCGGCCAGCTTCTCGGCGATCATGATGGTCGGCGCATTGAGATTGCCGGTCACCACCTGCGGCATGATCGAGGCATCGACGATGCGCAGGCCTTCCAGGCCGTGCACGCGGCCCTGGCCGTCGACCACCGCCATCGGATCATCGGCGTGGCCCATCTTGTTCGAGCACGACGGGTGGTAGGCGGTTTCGGCATGCTCGCGCACGAACGCATCGATCTGTGCATCGGTCTGCAGGGCGCTGCCCGGCGAGATCTCACGGCCGCTGTACGGTGCCAGCGCCGGTTGCGCGAAGATCTCGCGGGTGATCCGGATCGCCGAACGGAACTCGCGCCAGTCCTGGTCGTGCGACATGTAGTTGAACAGGATGCTGGGGTCTTCGCGCGGATCCTTCGAGCGAACGTGGATGCGGCCGCGGCTGGGCGAGCGCATCGAACCGACGTGCATCTGGAAGCTGTGCGCCTTGATCGGGTTGGAGCCGTTGTAATTGATCGCCACCGGCAGGAAGTGGTACTGCAGGTTCGGCCAGTCGAACTCGGCATCGCTGCGGATGAAGCCGCCGGCCTCGAACTGGTTGCTGGCGCCGATGCCGGTGCCCAGGAACAGCCACTCCGCGCCGATGGCCGGCTGGTTGTACAGCTTCAGTGCCGGCGCCAGCGACACCGGCTTCTTGCACTCGTACTGCAGGTACATCTCCAGGTGGTCCTGCAGGTTGGCACCGACGCCCGGCAGGTGGTGCACCAGGTCGATGTCCAGGCTGCGCAGCAGGTCAGCCGGGCCGACGCCCGAACGCTGCAGGATCTGCGGCGAGGCGATGGCGCCGCCGCACAGCAGCACTTCGCGGCGGGCGGTGGCGCGCTGCGGCTGGTCGTTGTGCAGCCACTGCACGCCCACCGCACGCTTGCCCGAGAACAGGATGCGGTCGGTCAGCGCGTGGGTGACGATGGTCAGGTTCGGGCGCGGCTTGGCCAGGTCCAGATAGCCGCGCGCGGTGCTGGAGCGGCGACCCTTCGGCGTGACCGTGCGGTCCATCGGGCCGAAGCCTTCCTGCTGGTAGCCGTTGAGGTCGTCGGTGCGCGGGTAGCCGGCCTGTACGCCAGCTTCGACCATCGCCGCGAACAGCTCGTTGTTGCCGGCCTTCGGCGTGTTCACGCGCAGCGGGCCTTCGCCACCGTGGTAGTCGTTGGGGCCGATGTCACGGGTTTCGGCCTTGCGGAAGTACGGCAGGCAGTCCAGGTAGGTCCAGTCTTCCAGGCCCGGCATGCCGGCCCAGTTGTCGTAGTCCATCGCGTTGCCGCGGATGTAGCACATGCCGTTGATCAGCGACGAACCGCCCAGGCCCTTGCCACGACCGCAATCCATCCGGCGGTTGTTCATGAAGGGCTCGGGATCGGTCTTGTACGCCCAGTTGTAGCGCTTGCCCTGCAGCGGGAAGGCCAGTGCCGCCGGCATCTGGGTACGGAAGTCGAGCCGGTAGTCCGGGCCACCGGCTTCCAGCAGCAGCACGCTGACATCGGCATCTTCGGTGAGGCGGGTGGCCAGCACGTTGCCGGCCGAACCGGCGCCGATGATGATGTAGTCGTACTCGTTATGGGTGCTCATGGTTGTCTCCTTCAGGCCGGGCCGCGCTGCGTGCAGGCGTCCCGGCGTAATCTCGGATCGGCGCGGTGGCCGGACGTGGGGCGGGCCCGGGGCCCGCCGGTCAGAACACGCTGGCGTAGTCGCCCAGTTCCACCTGCACCGACTTGATGCGGGTGTAGTGGCCCAGGGTCGAAAGGCCGTTCTCGCGGCCGACGCCGGATTCCTTGTAGCCGCCCACCGGCATTTCGGCCGGCGATTCGCCCCAGGTGTTGATCCAGCAGATGCCGGCTTCCAGGCGGTGGATGATGCGGTGGGCGCGGCTGATGTCCTTGCTGACCACACCGGCGGCCAGGCCGAAGGTGGTGTCGTTGGCACGACGCACCACTTCGTCTTCGTCGTCGTAGGCAAGGATGCTCATCACCGGCCCGAAGATCTCTTCCCGGACAATCGTCATGTCATCGCGGCAGTCGGAGAACACGGTCGGCAGCACGTAGGCACCGTTGGCCAGCGCGCCGTCGGTGGCACGGCCGCCGCCGGTCAGCAGGCGGGCGCCTTCGGCCTTGCCGCTTTCGATGTAGCGCAGCACGTTTTCCATGTGCGGGAAGCTGGTCAGCGGGCCGAAGTTGGTCTCGGCGGCCATCGGGTCGCCAATGCGGATGCGCTTGACGCGCTCGACCACGGCGGCCTCGAAGGCGGCCAGCATGCTGCGCGGCACGAACACGCGGGTGCCGTTGGTGCAGACCTGGCCGGAGCTGAAGAAGTTGGCCATCACCGCGATGTCGGCGGCGCGGTCGAGGTCGGCGTCATCGCAGATCACCAGCGGCGACTTGCCGCCCAGTTCCATGGTCACTTCCTTCAGCGAAGAGGAGGCGGCGCTGGCCATGACCTTCTTGCCGGTGGCGACGCCGCCGGTGAAGGAGATCTTCTCGATCACCGGGTGCTCGGTCAGCCAGTTGCCGATCTCGCGACCCGGGCCCTGCACGACGTTGAACACGCCGGCCGGCACACCGGCTTCAGTGTAGATCTCGGCCAGCTTGATGGCCGTCAGCGGGGTCACTTCCGACGGCTTGAATACCATGGCGTTGCCGGCGGCGAGCGCCGGGGCCGACTTCCACATGGCGATCTGGATCGGGTAGTTCCAGGCACCGATGCCGGCGACCACGCCCAGCGGCTCGCGGCGGGTGTAGAAGAAGCTCGATTCGCGCAGCGGCAGCTGGATGCCTTCGATGGCGGTGGCCAGGCCGGCGTAGTACTCGACCACGTCGGCGCCGGTGACGATGTCCACGGTGGTGGTCTCGGCCAGTGCCTTGCCGGTGTCCAGGGTTTCCAGGTGGGCCAGCTCGTCGTTGCGCTCACGCAGGATCTCGACGGCGCGGCGCAGGATGCGCGAACGCTCCATGGCCGTCATCGCCGCCCACACCTTCTGGCCTTCGGCCGCGCTCTGTATGGCGCGCTCGACGTCGGCCTGGCTGGCAACCTGCACTTCGGCGATCACCTCGGCTGTGGCCGGGTTGATGGTCTTGAAGGTCTTGCCGCTGGTGGCATCGACCCGCTGGCCGTGGATGTAGAGCTGTTGGACGGGCAGGGTGGTCATGGGGCGTACTCCTTGGAAGGGGGCGGGTGCTGCAACGCTTATAGCGCGACAGCCTGCAACTGGAAGTCGATGTAGCCGTAAGCGATGCGCCGGGACTTCTCGGCGTTGAACTGGCCGCCGACCAGGCTGCCGCGCAGCCACAGGCCATCGATCATCGCGGCCAGGCCGCGGGCGGCCAGGCGGGCCTGCGGGTGGGGCAGCAGGCGGTTGAACTGGTGGCACAGGTTGGAGAACAGGCGCTGGTCGTTGGCGCGCTGCAGCCGGGCCAGTTCCGGCTGGTGCATGCTCGCGGCCCAGAAGGTGAGCCAGACGCGCATGGCGGTGCCGTTGATCTGGCTGTCATCGAAGTTGCCATCGACGATGGCGCGCAGCTGCTCGCGCGGGTCGTCGCCGGCGTCGGTGCGGTAGCGGGCGACCGCGTCCTTCAGTTCACGCAGGATCTGCCGCATTGCAGCATTGAGCAGACCGTCCTTGTCGCCGAAGTAGTGGGCGACGATGCCGCTGGACAGCCCTGCCTTCCTGGCGATGGTGGCGACGGTCGCATCGGCCATGCCGATCTCGTCGATGGTCTGGAAAGTGGCCCGGATCAGCTGTTCGCGCCGTACCGGTTCCACGCCTTTCTTCGGCATTGTCTCTCCACGGATTGCGACCCGAAGGATCGGGCTGCCCGCCATTATGCTTTTTATTGATTGAACGTTCAATCAATAAACCCTAGGATGCGCTCGCGCCCCACGCCATGGGCCCGGTTTACCGGTCCGGCCCCGCCCATGTGCTCCCTCGGACTTGATGAGACGACCCCATGTCTTCCCTGGCTCATCCCAAGCGTTCGCCCCTGCGCTTGAACCGTTTTGTCTTCTTCAGCTCCTCGGTGTCGATCGGCATCCTCGGGCTGCTCACCGTTCTCTTTCCCGAAGGCAGCGAGCACTGGCTGCAATGGGCGCAGGCCGAAGTCTCGGCCGCGTTCGGCTGGTGGTACATGCTGCTGATCGTGCTGTGCCTGGGCTTCGTACTGTGGCTGGCGTTCTCGCCGTATGGCCGCATCCGCCTGGGCCACAACGAGGAATCGCCGGCCTTCGGCTACGTGGCCTGGGTGTCGATGCTGTTCTCGGCCGGCATCGGCATCGCGCTGCTGTACTACGGCGCCTACGAGCCGCTGGACCACTTCCTCAATCCGCCCGGGCAGCCCGGCGGCACTGTGGCTGCCGGTCGCGAGGCGATGGTGCTGACCTTCCTGCACTGGGGCCTGCACGGCTGGGCGCTGTACGCACTGGTCGGCGTGGCACTGGGCTATTTCGCTTACCGCCGCGACCTGCCGCTGGCACTGCGCTCGGCGCTGTACCCGATCTTCGGCGAGCGCATCCATGGCCGCATCGGCGACATGGTCGATGGCTTCGGCATCCTCGCCACGCTGATCTCGATGGTGACCAACCTCGGCATCGGCGCGCTGGTGGTGCAGTCCGGCCTGGTCTACCTGTTCCACATCCCGGATACGCCGCAGGTGCTGGTGGCGATCGTGCTGGTGATGATGGTGGTGGCCACCATCGGCGTGGTGGCCGGTGTGGAAAAGGGCATCGCGTGGCTCTCCAACCTCAACGTGCGCCTGCTGTGCGGCCTGCTGCTGTTCGTGCTGGTCACCGGCCCGACCCTGCACCTGTTCGATGGCCTGATCCAGAACACCGGCGATTACCTCGGTGCGTTCGTGCGCAAGAGTTTCGACATGTACCTCAACGACCCGAAGGGCCGTGAGTGGATGGGTTCGTGGACGCTGTTCTACTGGGCGTGGTGGATCGCCTGGGCGCCGTTCGTCGGCCTTTTCGTGGCGCGCATCTCGCGCGGCCGCACCATCCGTGAAGTGATCATGGGCGTGCTGCTGATCCCGCTCGGTTTCACCCTGGCGTGGCTGTCGATCTTCGGCAACACTGCCATCGACCTGGTGCTCAATCACGGCCAGGCGATCCTGGGTGACGTGGCCCAGCATGATGCGGCAATGACCCTGTTCAAGCTGCTGGAATACCTGCCCGGCGCGCCGTACGTGGCCGGTGCCGCAGTGGTGATCGGCTTCGTGCTGTTCCTGACCCCGGTCGATTCGGGCACGTTGATGATCGCCAACCTGTGCACCCGCCGCGTTGACGATGGCGTGGAAGACGGCCATGACGCGCCGATCTGGCTGCGCGTGTTCTGGGCGGCGGGCATCACCGTGGCCAGCGTGGGCCTGCTGCTTGCGGGCAACTTCAGTGCGATGCAGACGGCGGTGGTGCTGTGCGGCCTGCCGTTCTCGTTCATCCTGGCCTTCTACATGTGGGGCCTGCTGAAGGCCCTGCGTACCGACCCGGACGCGCCGCGCCGGTGACCGGGCATCCGGGCATACTCCGATGCCGCCGGTGATGCAGTAGAGCCAGGCCATGCCTGGCTGCGGAGAAACAGTAAGGGCCGGATCTGTGAGGATCCGGCCCTTTCGTCTTCTCTGTAGCGTCGAGCCGATGCCTGGCTGCTTTCCTGCCAACGGCAGCCGAGCATGGCTATGCCGGTCGTCCTGGCCGGCACCCTTCGCCTCTACAGGTGAAGCGTTGCTCGCTGGCCAGCCGCCGAGATCGGGCCGCACGAAATTTCGCAGCATTCTGAAAGACATGCAGGACCGTTCGCGGCAATCTTTGTTCAACGATCCTCTTCCGGAGTTGAACAATGATCCGAATCCTCAGCTGTGCGCTGATGGTCTCGTTCTCCTTGGCGGCCCGCGCGGCGCCGGATGCGATGGTGCAACTGAACTTTCCGGTGATCGCACTGGGTGAAACGGCAGAGCTCAACCTGCAGCTGGCACCGCATTCTGGTGGGCTGGTCACGTACTCGATCCACACCAATGTCTATGCCAGCGAGGAGAGCAGTGGTTACCGGGTATTGGATGTGCGTTGCCCGCCTGGCTTCCTCTCCAATGTCTACCAGGGAAATACCGGTGCGGTGTGCTATCGCGTAGAGCAGACGCCGCATCCGGCCAGTGAGATGTCGGTGACGGTGTTCAACGAGGATGCGCCGGACGGGCATCTGGAGTGGGCGGAAGGTCTTTGGTCGCTGGATACCAGTGGCCCAGCAGTGAAAACGTCATGGCATCTGTTTGGCGTGCGGCCGTGACCGATGGGCCGACGGGTGACCTGGAGCGAGTAGACCCGTGTGTAGACGAGAAAGGCCGGATCCGCGAGGATCCGGCCCTTTCGTCTTCTCTGTAGCGCCGAGCCTATGCTCGGCTGCTTTCCTGCCAACGGCAGCCGGACATGGTCCGGCCCTACAGGTGAAGCGTTACTTGCTGGCCAGCTGGCGCAGCACGTACTGCAGCAGGCCGCCATGACGGAAGTACTCGACTTCCTTCGGGGTCAGCAGCATCACCGAGGCTTCGAAGGTCTTCTTGGTGCCATCGGCCTTGGTCGCGGTGACCGTGGCGCGCTTGCTGGCGCCGTCCTGCAGGCCGGTGACGTCGATCACTTCCGAGCCATCCAGGCCCAGGCTCTGCGCGTTCTCGCCGTTGCGGAACTGCAGCGGCAGCACGCCCATGCCGACCAGGTTGGAACGGTGGATACGCTCGAAGCTCTCGGCGACCACCGCCTTCACTCCCAGCAGCAGGGTGCCCTTGGCGGCCCAGTCACGCGACGAGCCGGTGCCGTATTCCTTGCCGGCCAGCACCACCAGCGGCACGTTGTCGGCCTTGTACTTCATGGCCGCATCGTAGATCGCCAGCTTCTCCGGCTGGCCGCCACCGGCCGGGTAGTACAGGGTGTTGCCGCCTTCCTCGCCACCGAACATCAGGTTCTTGATGCGGATGTTGGCGAAGGTGCCGCGGACCATCACGTCATCGTTACCGCGGCGGCTGCCGTAGCTGTTGAAGTCGGCCGGCTGCACGCCGCGCTCCTGCAGGAAGCGGCCTGCCGGCGAGTCCTTCTTGATGTTGCCGGCCGGAGAGATGTGGTCGGTGGTGATCGAATCGCCGAACAGGCCCATCACGCGTGCACCGTGCACATCGTCGATGCTGCCGGTCTGCATGGTCATGCCATCGAAGTACGGCGGGTTCTTGATGTAGGTGGAGGCATCGCTCCACTCGTACAGATTGCCGTCCGGCGAGGCGATGGTGTTCCAGCGGGTATCACCCTTGAACACATCGGCGTAATTCTGCTTGAACATCTCCGGGCCGATGGTGGCAGCGATGACGTCGCCGATTTCCTTGTTGCTCGGCCAGATGTCGCGCAGGAACACCGGCTGGCCATCGCTGCCGGTACCCAGCGGCTGGGTGGTCAGGTCGATGTCGGTGGTGCCGGCAATGGCATAGGCCACCACCAGCGGCGGGCTGGCCAGGTAGTTCATCTTCACTTCGGGGTGCACACGGCCCTCGAAGTTGCGGTTGCCCGACAGCACCGAGGTGACCACCAGGTCGCCGGTGGCGATACCGGCGCTGACTTCGGTTGGCAGCGGGCCGGAGTTGCCGATGCAGGTGGTGCAGCCGTAGCCGACCACGTAGAAGCCGATCTTCTCCAGTTCCTTCAGTACGCCGGCCTTTTCAAGGTAATCGGTGACCACGCGCGAGCCTGGGCCGAGCGAGGTCTTCACCCACGGCTGGCGGTTCAAGCCCTTGGCCGCCGCGTTGCGCGCGAGCAGGCCGGCGCCGATCATCACTGCCGGGTTGGAGGTGTTGGTGCACGAGGTGATGGCGGCGATGACGACCGCGCCGTCTTTCAGGCGGACCTTGCGGCCTTCGGTCTCGATATCCGCATAACCCCTGGCCAGCTGCTCGTTGCCGACCGCAGCGCCGCCGCCCTCATTGACGAAGGTGGAGACATCCTCGCTGCGCTTGTCGCGGTTGGCAGTCATACCTACCAGTGCCTCGCGGTAGTTCTTCTGCACGTCTTCAAGCAGCACGCGGTCCTGCGGGCGCTTGGGGCCGGCCAGCGACGGCTTCACCGTGCCCATGTCCAGTTCCAGCGTGGTGCTGTACTGCGCATGCGGACTGTTGGCGTCGTGCCACAGACCCTGCGCCTTGGCATAGGCTTCGACCAGATCGATCTGCTCTTCGCTGCGGCCGGACAGGCGCAGATAGTTCAGCGATTCGTGATCGATCGGGAAGATGCCGCAGGTGGCGCCGTATTCCGGGGCCATGTTGCCGATGGTCGCGCGGTCGGCCAGCGGCAGGTGCTGCAGGCCGTCGCCATAGAACTCGACGAACTTGCCGACCACGCCCAGCTTGCGCAGCATCTGGGTGACGGTCAGCACCAGGTCGGTGGCGGTAGCGCCCTCGGGCAGCCTGCCGGTCAGCTTGAAGCCGACCACCTGCGGAATCAGCATCGACGACGGCTGGCCGAGCATGGCGGCTTCGGCTTCGATGCCGCCCACGCCCCAGCCGAGCACGCCGATGCCGTTGATCATGGTGGTGTGGCTGTCGGTACCGAACACGGTATCGGGGTAAGCGATGGCCTTGCCGTCCTTGTCCGCGGTCATCACCACGCGGGCCAGATTCTCCAGGTTCACCTGGTGGACGATGCCGGTGTTCGGCGGCACCACCTTGAAGTTGTCGAAGGCCTTCTGGCCCCAGCGCAGGAAGCCGTAGCGTTCCTGGTTGCGCTGGAATTCGATCTTGCCGTTGATGTCCAGTGCATCGGGCTTGCCGAACACATCGACCTGCACCGAGTGGTCGATGACCAGTTCGGAGGGAATCTGCGGGTTGATCTGCTCCGGCGAACCGCCGAGCTTGACCACCGCATCGCGCATCGCGGCCAGGTCGACCACGCAGGGCACGCCGGTGAAGTCCTGCAGGACCACGCGCGCCGGCATGAAGGCGATCTCGGTGTCCGGCTCGGCCGCCGGGTTCCAGCGGGCCACGGCTTCGATGTGGTCCTTGCCGACGGTGACGCCGCCATCCTCGTGCCGGAGCAGGTTCTCCAGCAGGATCTTCATCGAGTAGGGCAGGTGGGAGATATCGAAGCGCTGGCCCAGCGTGGGCAGGCTGAAGTAGTCGTAGGTCTTGCCGCCGACGTTCAGCTGGCTGCGGGTGGAGAACGAATCGCTCATGCGGGGTAACTCCTTCTTGCGGATGGCTTGCTCTGGCCCGTGCGTGGACGGGCCTGCTTGCGGTCGCCGTGGGCCTGGTGGCCCCGGTTCTCCAGTATGAACCCCAAACTGAATGGATTCACCCGGGCCGGGTCCGGCCTGCGGCATCGGTTCCAGACTACAGGGGACGGTGTATGGCGTATGTCACGTTTGAGGCCGATCCTTTGCGAGGCAAGGGCTGGCGGAGTGCCGGTCCAGTTCAGGGTGGAAGTATGCCCGGGGAAGTATGTATAATTTGTGCATACTCTGGAGGGCCTACTGATGGAAGCCACTGTTGCAGAACGCGGACAGATCACCCTGCCCAAGGCAGTACGTGATGCCCTCGGCCTGACCAAGGGCACGCTGCTGAAGGTCGAACTGGATGGCAGCCGCATCATCCTGCGCAAGAGTGTTGACGATGCCATTTCACGGGCGCGCGGCAAGTTCGCGCTGGACGGCTTCGAATCGTCCGACGCCGCAGTGCGTTCGGTGCGCGACGAGGAATAAGCCGTGATGATCGCCGTCGATTCACCGGTGCTGGTCGAGCTGCTCAGCAATGGCCCACAGGCCGATGCCGTGGAGGCCATCCTCAGGCAGAGCCTGGTGGGTGGCCGCGTGGTGGTCTGCGGCGCGACCCTCGCCGAGGTCTGCGCATCACTGCGCGGCGGCGCCGAGGTGCTCGAAGCGCTGGAAGAAATGGGCGTGCACTTCAACCCGATGGAAGCCAAATCGGCGCTGCGCGCCGGCGAGATGCACCGCCGCCACCGCCAGCGCAACGGCAGCCGCCGCAGCCTGGACGAATTCATGGTCGGCGCCCACGCACTGCTGCAGTGCGATGGCCTGATCACCTGGAACGACACGTTTTACCGCGACTACTTCAAGGGCCTGAAGCTGATCGTGCCGCAAGCCTGAGCCCGTCCAATCCTTAAATCGCATTACCCGGGAGTTGTCATGTTGGAAGCCTACCGCCACCACGTCGCCGAGCGCGCTGCGCTTGGCATCCCGCCCCTGCCGCTGACCGCGCAGCAGACGGCCGATGTCATTGAACTGCTGAAGAACCCGCCGCAGGGCGAGGCCGAGTTCCTGCTCGACCTGCTGACCCACCGCGTGCCGGCCGGCGTCGATG
This sequence comes from Stenotrophomonas sp. ATs4, assembly GCF_051861585.1. Lineage (NCBI taxonomy): Bacteria > Pseudomonadati > Pseudomonadota > Gammaproteobacteria > Lysobacterales > Lysobacteraceae > Stenotrophomonas > Stenotrophomonas sp. ATs4. The sequence continues at coordinate 207,535 of NZ_JBLYPK010000006.1, forward strand.
ATGCTGCCAAGGTCAAGGCCTCGTACCTGGCCGCGATCGCGCTGGGCAGCGAGCAGAACCCGCTGATCAGCCGCGAGCGCGCCACCGAACTGCTGGGCACCATGCTGGGTGGTTACAACGTTGCCCCGTTGATCCAGCTGCTGGACGACGCCAGCGTCGCTGCTATTGCGGCCGATGCGCTGAAGAAGACCCTGCTGGTGTTTGATGCGTTCCATGACGTGCAGGAAAAGGCCAAGGCTGGCAACGCCAACGCCCAGGCCGTGCTGCAGAGCTGGGCCGATGCCGAATGGTTCACCAGCAACCCGGAGGTGCCGCAGAGCCTGACCGTCACCGTGTTCAAGGTGCCGGGTGAGACCAACACCGATGACCTGTCGCCGGCACCGGACGCGACCACCCGCCCGGACATTCCGATGCACGCCCTGGCGATGCTGAAGAACAAGCGTGACGATGCAGCGTTCACCCCGGAAGAAGACGGCAAGCGCGGTCCGATCCAGCAGATTCTGGCGTTGAAGGACAAGGGCCACCTGGTCGCCTATGTGGGCGACGTGGTCGGCACCGGTTCCTCGCGCAAGTCGGCCACCAACAGCGTGCTGTGGTGGACCGGCGATGACATTCCGTTCATCCCGAACAAGCGCGCCGGTGGCGTCTGCCTGGGTTCGAAGATCGCCCCGATTTTCTACAACACCATGGAAGATGCCGGTGCACTGCCGATCGAGCTGGACGTGTCGAAGATGGAGCACGGCGATGTGGTCGAGCTGCGTCCGTACGAAGGCAAGGCGCTGAAGAACGGCGAAGTCATCGCCGAATTCCAGGTCAAGTCCGACGTACTGTTCGACGAAGTGCGTGCCGGTGGCCGCATTCCGCTGATCATCGGCCGCGGCCTGACCGGCAAGGCGCGTGAAGCGCTGGGCCTGGCCCCGACCGATCTGTTCCGCCTGCCGGTGCAGCCGGTCGACACCGGCAAGGGCTTCTCGCTGGCACAGAAGATGGTGGGCCGTGCGTGCGGTCTGGCTGAAGGGCAGGGCATGCGCCCGGGCACCTACTGCGAACCGAAGATGACTTCGGTGGGCTCGCAGGACACCACCGGCCCGATGACCCGCGACGAGCTGAAGGACCTGGCCTGCCTGGGCTTCTCGGCCGACCTGGTGATGCAGTCGTTCTGCCACACCGCTGCCTACCCGAAGCCGGTGGACGTGAAGACCCACCACACCCTGCCGGAGTTCATCTCCACCCGCGGCGGCGTGTCGCTGCGCCCGGGCGACGGTGTGATCCACAGCTGGCTCAACCGCATGCTGCTGCCGGACACCGTCGGTACCGGTGGTGACTCGCACACCCGTTTCCCGGTGGGCATTTCGTTCCCGGCCGGTTCGGGCCTGGTCGCCTTCGCCGCTGCCACCGGCGTGATGCCGCTGGACATGCCGGAATCGGTGCTGGTGCGCTTCAAGGGCAAGATGCAGCCGGGCGTGACCCTGCGTGACCTGGTCAACGCGATCCCGCTGTATGCCATCAAGTCGGGCCTGCTGACCGTGGCCAAGGCTGGCAAGAAGAACATCTTCTCCGGCCGCATCCTGGAAATCGAAGGCCTGCCGGAACTGAAGGTCGAACAGGCGTTCGAGCTGTCCGACGCCTCGGCTGAGCGTTCGGCGGCCGGTTGCTCGGTGCGCCTGAACAAGGAACCGATCATCGAGTACCTGACCAGCAACATCACCCTGCTGAAGTGGATGATTGCCGAGGGTTACCAGGATCCGCGTTCGCTGCAGCGCCGTATCGAGAAGATGGAAGCGTGGCTGGCCAACCCGGAGCTGCTGGAGCCGGACGCCGACGCCGAGTACGCCGCCGTGATCGAGATCGACCTGGCCGACATCCACGAGCCGATCGTGGCCTGCCCGAACGACCCGGACGACGTGAAGACGCTGTCCGAAGTGGCTGGCGCCAAGATCGACGAAGTGTTCATCGGTTCGTGCATGACCAACATCGGTCACTTCCGCGCGGCCGCCAAGCTGCTGGAAGGCAAGCGCGACCTGCCGACCCGCCTGTGGGTGGCCCCGCCGACCAAGATGGACGCCTCGGAGCTGACCAAGGAAGGCGTGTACGGCACCTTCGGCGCCACCGGCGCACGCATGGAAATGCCGGGCTGCTCGCTGTGCATGGGCAACCAGGCGCAGATCCGCGAAGGCTCCACCGCGATGTCGACCTCGACCCGCAACTTCCCGAACCGCCTGGGCCGCAACACCAACGTGTACCTGGGTTCGGCCGAACTGGCCGCGATCTGCTCGCGTCTGGGCCGCATCCCGACCAAGGAAGAGTACATGGCCGATGTGGGCGTGATCGCCGCCAGCGGCGCGGAGATCTACCGCTACATGAACTTCGACCAGATCGAGGAATACCAGGACGTGGCCAAGACGGTCGCTGCCTGATGCGGTAGTGCCGGCCGCTGGCCGGCAGCCCGTTGAAACGAAGAACCCCCGGTGAGAGCCGGGGGTTTTTTGTTTTCACCGCGCTAGACTTGTCGCTTGGTCTGTAGGAGAACAGGGATGTTGCAGGATCGATTGAAGGGATGCGGCGCTGGCTGCTGGCGCTGGTTTGGGCATGCAGCCGTGCTGGCCACAATGATGATGGCGCACGGCGCGATGGCACAGCAGGCGGTACAGAAGACAGTTGTCGAGAGCGTTCGCACCGCGCACGTGCCGGCTTCGATCGTGATGGAGAGCAAGCACAACAACCCGCCGCGTTATCCATCGCAGGCGTTTCGCGATGGGAAAGAGGGGGAGGCGATCCTGATGGTGCAGGTGGCTGCCGACGGACAATGGCTCGGTGCGACCGTGCTGCAGAGCACTGGCTGGCCGGAGCTGGACGAGGCCGCGCAGGCGGCGACACGCAAGTGGCAGTACCTGCCGGCCAGCGAAGACGGTGTACCGGTGCGCGGCGAAATCCGTGTGCCGGTGTCGTTCGAGCTGTGATGCTGCGCGCAGCAGCAAGCCTGGGGCGAGTGGCGATGCTGCTGCTGGCAGCTTCGATGCCGGCCTGGGCCAATGAACCCGTGCCGCCAGCAACGCAGGCGAGCGACGAGGGCGACGCTGATACCCGGATGAGTGCCGCCGAACGCCGCGTGTATATGCTGCAGGAGCAGTTTCTGGAGATCGCCCGTGCCAACGCGGCGCGGTCAGAGGCTGCCGAAGAGGTGGAAATCCATGCCTCGGTCGATGCGGACTCGCAACGCCAGCATCCGGTGCAGCTTGAGAACTACCAGAAGCCTGAGCGCGGTGATGGCGCGACCACCCTGCTGGTGGACGTAGACGAGCAGGGTCGCCCGGTTGCCGTGGAAGTTGCGCGCGGCAGCGGATCGGCGGCGCTGGATACGGCGGCTGTGGAGGCGGCGTATCGATGGAGCTACAACGCCGCCAGCAGGGATGGCATACCGGTGCGTGGAAAGGTGCGGATCACGGTGTGGGGACCGTAACTGCGACTGCGTGATGCAGCGGTGCCGCGCATTGCCCGGCAGGAAGTTGAAGCAGAGAATCCCCCGGGCGCGTTCCTGGGTTATCTGCTACTGGATGGTCCAGTCGGCAGTGCCTTGAAGGCGCTTCCCGGCAAAGAGCACATTGCCCGCAGTGGTGCTGCCGGCCAGCGGCCGGCACTACCCGTATCGGGTGAGCAGGGCCAGCGGCTGGCCTGCACCTGCTGCATGCGATCAACCGCGCGCCAGCGCCAGCAGCCGTTCGGCGATGCGTTCCAGTGGCACCTGTTCCTCGGCCGCGCCGAGCTTGAAGGCCGCACCGGGCATGCCCCAGACCACGCTGGTGGCTTCGTCCTGCACCAGCGTCGGGGCGCCGGCCTGGCGCATCTCCAGCAGGCCGCGTGCGCCGTCGTCACCCATGCCGGTGAGGATGGCGCCGATGGCATTGCCACCCGCACTCTGCGCGACCGAACGGAACAGCACGTCCACCGCCGGCTTGTGCCGGTTCACTGCCGGGCCGTCGTCCACGCGGCAGCGCCAGCGCGCACCGTCGCGGATGATGCGCAGGTGCTTGCCGCCCGGTGGCAGGTAGGCATGGCCGGGCAGCACGGCTTCGCCGTCGCTGGCCTCGCGTACGGCCATGGCCGAGTGGCGGTCCAGGCGTTCGGCGAAGGCGCTGCTGAAGCTGGCCGGCAGGTGCTGGGTCATCACCACTGCGGGACCGTCGGCGGGCATGCCTTCGAGCACCATGCGCAGTGCTTCGGTGCCACCAGCAGACGAGCCGATCGCGATCAAACGGTCGGTGGTGCGGAACTGGGTCGCTGTCGGACGCACGGCAGGGGCGGTGTCCAGCGTGAGCTTCGGGATTGCAGTCCGCACCAGCGGACGTACCCGGGAGCGCGCTGCCATCTTGACCTTGGCGACGATCTCATCGGCGTAGGCCTGCAGGCCGCGCGCCACGTCCAGCTTCGGCTTTGAGACGAAATCCACTGCGCCCAGTGCCAGCGCCTGCAGGGTGGTGTCGGCGCCGCGTTCGGTCAGCGAGGAGATCATCACCACCGGCAACGGGTGCAGGCGCATCAGGTTTTCCAGGAACGCCAGGCCGTCCATGCGCGGCATTTCCACGTCCAGGGTGATCACGTCCGGGGCCAGTCGCTTGATCTTCTCGCGCGCCAGCAGCGGGTCGGCGGCGGTGCCGACCACGTCGATGCCTGGATCGCTGGACAGGATTTCCGTGAGCATCTGCCGCACGACGGCGGAGTCGTCGACGATCAGGACCCGGCAGGGGGCGTTGCCGGTCAGGGTCATTCGAACAGCTCCACGCCGCCGGTGACCGGGGCCTTCGAAAGGCGTGCACGCACCGCCGATTCGGTCGCAGCCACTTCAGCTTCATGGGCATGCGGCAGGCGCTGCACCACCACGCGGCCGGTATCGGCGAAGAACCAGATCTTGCGCGGATGGATGCCGCACAGGTCCTCGGCGATGATCGGGATGTGTTCGGCCTGCAGGTACTGGCGCACGAACTCGGCGTTGCGGGTGCCGACCGGATTACTGGTAAAGCCCTTGAGCACGTTGGCACCACCGAACACCTTGGCTTCGATACGCTTGCGATGCGCCCCGCGCTTGAGCATGTCGTTGATCAGCAGTTCCATCGCGTAGCTGCCGTAGCGCGCCGGTGCACCATCGCCGGCGTTGCCTTCGGGCAGCAGGAAGTGGTTCATGCCGCCGATCTTCAGTACCGGATCGCGCAGGCAGGCGGCCACGCAGGAACCCAGCGTGGTGGTCAGGGCCGTGGTGTCATCGACCACCAGGTATTGGGTCGGCAGCAGCTTGGCGGCGATGGTCTTGAAGCGTGCGTCCTGATAGCGCATCACATCGTCGGTACGTAGCGAGGCGTTCATGCGCCGGCCTTTGCCGCACGGCGGTACAGGGTGCGTCCGCACGGCTGGATCAGGTCGGCCGCGTGCAGGTAGTTCTCGGAATGGCCGGTATACAGCAGGCCATCTTCGGACAGGTGCTGCACCAACCGCCCGAGAATCGCGCGCTGGGTCGGCTTGTCGAAATAGATCATCACGTTGCGGCAGAACAATGCGTCGAACGGGCCGCCGACGTCGTAGCGCGGAGCGAGCAGGTTGAGCGGGCGGAACTCGATCAGCTCGCGCAGCGCCGGCAGCACGCGGCACTGGCCCTCGTTGGGGCCACTGCCACGCTGGAAGTAGCGACGGCGCAGGTCCGGATCAAGGCTGGCGACGCGGTCGATGTTGTAGACGCCGCGGCCGGCGGTAGCCAGCACCTGGGTATCAACGTCGGTGGCGACGATGCGTACCGGCGGTTTCAGCGTGCCGAACGCCTCGCAGGCGGTGATCGCCATCGAATAGGGCTCTTCGCCGGTGGACGCCGCGCACGACCACAGCAGCAGCGGTGAGCGATTCGCGCGCTGCTGCAGCTCTTCGCGCAGCTTGTCGAAGTGGTGCGGTTCGCGGAAGAACGAGGTCAGGTTGGTGGTCAGCGCGTTGGTGAACGCCTGCCACTCGTCACCGTCTTCCTGTTCCAGATGGTCCAGGTACTGCTGGAAGCTGCGCATGCCCAGTGTGCGCAGGCGGCGCGACAGGCGGCCATACACCATGTCGCGCTTGGCCGGGGCGAGGGCGATGCCCACGCGCTGGTAGATCAGGTCGCAGACGCGGCGGAAATCGCGGTCGGCAAACTCGAATTCGCGCGGGCCGGTGACGATGGGGGTTGAGCTTTGCACGGGGGACGTATCCATCGGCAGAGGCGGCGGCCGAAGCCGCCGCGGGTGGGTCTCAGAATTCCTGCCAGTCGCTGTCGCTGGCGACGAAGGTGCTGGCGTTGCTGCTACGACGGACCGGTGCCGGTGCGGGAGCCGGCTGCGGGCGCGCCACGGCAGCGGCGCGGACCGGCTCGACACGTGCGGCCACGGCCTTCATTGCCGCGGAAACCTGGTTGTCGAGTCGGAAGATCGCCACGGCATCGGCCAGCTGGCCAGCCTGTTCTTCCATCGCACGAGCGGCAGCGGTGGCTTCCTCCACCAGCGCAGCGTTCTGCTGGGTGGTTTCGTCCATCTGCACCACGGTCTGGTTGACCTGCTCGATGCCGGCGCTCTGCTCCTGCGAGGCGGCGGAAATCTCGGCCATGATGTCGGTCACGCGCTGCACCGAGGCGACGATCTCGCCCATGGTGCTGCCGGCCTGGTGGACCAGGCTGGAGCCCTCGGCGACCTTGCCGACCGAGTCATCGATCAGGCCCTTGATCTCCTTGGCGGCAGCGGCCGAGCGCTGGGCGAGGGTGCGCACTTCGCTGGCGACCACGGCGAAACCGCGGCCCTGTTCACCGGCGCGTGCAGCTTCCACTGCAGCATTCAATGCCAGGATGTTGGTCTGGAAGGCGATACCGTCGATGACGCTGATGATCTCGGCGATCTTCTTCGACGAGGCTTCGATGGCCGACATGGTGTTGACCACCTGGCCGACCACGCTGCCGCCCTGCGATGCCACGCCCTGCGCGCCGATGGCGAGCTGGTTGGCCTGGCGGGCATGCTCGGCGTTCTGGCGCACGGTGGAGGTCAGCTCCTCCATCGACGCGGCGGTTTCTTCCAGGTTCGCAGCCTGCTGCTCGGTACGGCGCGACAGATCACTGTTGCCCGAAGCAATCTCACCGGCGGCGAGCGTGATGCTGGACGCGCTTGCCTGGATCTGGCCGACGATCTGCGTCAGTTGCGAGACCGTGGTGTTGGCGTCGTCACGCATGCGCGCGAAGACACCCTGGTAATCGCCATGCATGCGTGCGGTCAGGTCGCCTTCGGCAATGGCCGACAGCAGCTGCGAGAGCTTGCCGAGGTTGTCATCACTGACCGCCATCATCGCATTGAGATTTTCCAGCATCAGGCGGAAATCGTGATCGAAACGCTGCGCGTCGCCACGGCGGCTGAAGTCGCCGGCGGCAGCGGCACTGGCCAGCTGCTTGATCTCGGCGTTGATGCGGCCGAGGTTGGCCTTGACCGTATCGACGGTGGTGGTCATCGCCGCCTTCTCGCCGGGGTAACGTGCGATGTCACGGCTGAGGTCGCCAACCGCGTACTGCTGCACTACTTCCAGCACATCGTGCAGGGTCTGCACGTGGCCGCCGACAAGGGCATTGGTTTCCTGCACCATCAGCCCGTATTCGCCGGGGAAGGCGCTGGCGTCGATGCGGTAGCTCAGTTCGCCGCTGTCGTGGCGGCGGGCCATCTCGCGCTGGCCGCCGATCACTGCGTGCAGCTGCTGCTGCATGCCGGACATGGCCTCCAGCAGGCGGCCGGTTTCATCGTGCGGCTGCGGGCCGATATGGCTGTCCAGCTTGCCGGCGGCGATGCCTTCGGCGACGGCGGTGGCCTGCTTCAACGGCACGGCGATACGGTTGCCGATGAGCCAGCTCAGGGCCAGCACGATCAGCACCAGCACGCCGCCGGAGAGGGCCATGATGGCGGTGAACACCAGTGCCTGCTTCTGTACGTCATCCATGTAGACGCCGCTGCTGATCACCCAGTTCCAGGGTGCGAACAGGCTGGCGTAGGCCACCTTCTCGACGTCGCCCTTGCTGCCCGGCTTGGCCCAGCGGTAGTTGACGAAACCGCCGCCTGCCTTGGCCGCTTCGACCTGGTCGTAGTAGATCCGCACCCCGTCGTCGGTGCGGAAGTCCTTCATGTCCTTGCCGACCAGGTCCTTGCGGAACGGGTGCATCAGCAGGTGATAGCCAGTGTCGTAGACGTTGTAGTAATAGGTGTCGTTCTCGGCGCGCATCACTTCCAGCGCCTGCAGGGCGGCGGCCTTGGCAGCGTTCTCGCTGAGCTCGCCGGTACCGGCCAGGCGATGGTAGTGCTGGAGGATGCCGTCGCTCAGTTCAACCTGGGTCTTCAGCGCGGTCTTGCGGGTCTCGGTCAGGTCCAGGTACTGCATGCGGGCGGCGATCACCGACAGCGCGATCACACCGAGCGCGATGAGCAGCGTCAGCAGGTTGAGCTTGCGCCGGACGGAGAGATTGCTGAAGTAGTGTTGCCAGCGATGCAGAAGATTCATCGAGCAGGACCAGGTCGAAGCGGGCGGGCGGCGCCGAGCCGGTCGCGGCGTGACATGCCGTGACAACCCCGTTATCGGCCGCAGGGGCGGGGGATTGAGGCGCAGTGTCCGAACGTATTCAGGTTTCCTTGCAGCGGCGGCTGGCGGGGGGACATCCGGTAGCGCGTGATCCAGTAGATCCACGCCATGCGTGGATGGAAATTTGTGAGCATCCGTTGCCTGTCCATCGTCATCCAGCCGCCGGGCAGCCCTCAGAAATCTGCAACTCCGTTCATAGCCGGAGGCCGCCACCGGGCCCACTGTGGAAGGCCACGGTGTGGAGCAGGCAGGCATTGGACGGATTTGCGGAGTTCATGGTGGAGCGACAGGGCGACCTGAAGCGCATTGCGCGGCATACGCGGGGTGAATACAGCGAAGACGATGTGATCAGTGAAGCCTGGTTGTTGGTGGCCACATGGGAGCAGTCCGACAGGCGACCGCTGGATCTCAAGGCGCGCGATGATCAAAGCCAGTTGATCAGCCATCTCTACCAGAGGCTTGTGCGCTATACCGACCTGAACGTCCGGCACGCCGTGCGCCTGGATCATGCGCCGGGGGACGACGCAGGGAGCCATCCCCTGCTTGAACGGTTGAGTGCCGATGGCGATGACCCGCTGAGCGTAATGGAGGCCTGCGAAGCGGATCCGATTCCGCCGGCCGAGGGGGAGTTGCACTACTCGGTCGCCAGTATCTATCTGGTGATGCTGGAGCATCATGATTTCCGTATGACCGCGTTGGCTCGCTTTCTACGTTTGTCTATTTCCCACACCTACCGTCGCTGCGCGTACGCGAGCCATGTATCTGCGTGGCAGCATGCGCTTGTTCTAGCGCCACCGATATGCATGGAAGGCTTGAGGCCATGGCGTCGATTCCGTGCCTGCCGCGCGCCCAGGCAGCTCGAGTTCGATTTCGACGAGAGGCTTGAATTGCGCTAGCGGAGGGCACGGCATCGAGCAATCGGGCAGTCTGGATGTCGCAGAACGAAAACGCCCCGGCACAAGGCCAGGGCGTCTTCGTACCTCAGGTCAGGCAGGCATCAGAATTCCTGCCAGTCTCCGTCGGCCAGTTCGGTGGCCATCGGGCGACCACCCGCCGTGCGGCGTGCTGGCGGCGCAACCGGAGCCGGGGTGACCGGTGCGGCAGCACGCTGAACCGGGGCGGCGACGCGGGGCGGGGCAACCACGGCCTCGGCTTCGTCCACCACGAAGATCGACACGGCCTCGCTGAGGTGGCCGGCCTGTTCTTCCATCGCGCGTGCAGCGGCGGTGGCTTCTTCCACCAGCGCGGCGTTCTGCTGGGTGGTCTCGTCCATCTGCACCACGGTCTGGTTGACCTGCTCGATGCCGGCGGACTGTTCCTGAGAGGCCGCAGAAATCTCGGCCATGATGTCGGTCACACGCTGCACCGAGGCGACGATCTCGCCCATGGTCGCGCCGGCCTTGTGCACCAGCGCCGAGCCGTCGTTGACCTTGCCGACCGAGTCGTCGATCAGGCCCTTGATCTCCTTCGCGGCCGCGGCCGAGCGCTGGGCGAGGGTACGCACTTCGCTGGCGACCACGGCGAAGCCACGACCCTGTTCGCCTGCGCGGGCAGCTTCCACGGCAGCATTCAATGCCAGGATGTTGGTCTGGAAGGCGATGCCGTCGATGACCGAGATGATCTCGGCGATCTTCTTCGACGAGGCCTGGATGGCCGACATGGTGGTGACCACCTGGCCGACGACGTCGCCACCCTGCGAGGCCACGCCGTGCGCGCCGATGGCGAGCTGGTTGGCCTGGCGGGCATGCTCGGCGTTCTGGCGCACGGTGGAGGTCAGTTCCTCCATCGATGCGGCGGTTTCTTCCAGGTTCGCCGCCTGCTGTTCGGTACGGCGCGACAGATCGCTGTTGCCGGAGGCGATTTCACCCGCGGCCGAGCTGATCGCGCGGCTGGACTGCTTGATACGGGTGACGATCTCGCTCAGCTGCGCGGCGGTGGCATTGGCGTCATCGCGCATGCGGGCGAACACGCCCTGGTAGTCGCCGTGCATGCGCACGGTCAGGTCGCCCTGCGACAGCGCGGCAAGCAGGCCGGAGATCTGTTCGATGCTGCCGGCGTTGGCGTCCAGCAGGCCGTTGATCTGCTGGGCCAGCTGCAGGAAGAAGCCTTCCTTGTCGGTAGCGTCGATGCGGCCGGACAGGTCGCCCGCGGCGGCCTGGGCGATCACACGGGCCACTTCGGCCTCGACCTGCGCTTCCTGCGTGCGGTCGCGCCACTCCACTACGTAACCGACGGTGTCGCCGCCTTCATTGCGGATGGTCGACACCACCTGGGCGAACTGGGCATCGCCGTACTGCATCGGGCGACGGGCGACGCCGTGTGCCTTCAGGTTGCCCAGCAGGGTCTGGTCCATCTCGCCACGGTGCTCGAGCACGGTGACCGGCTTGCCGACCAGCGAGGCCTGCGCATCGAAGTCCGGCAGGTCGCGGCGGACCTCGTCCTGATACTGGGTCAAGGTCTGCTGCAGGGCGCGGTTGCTGTAGACGATGGTATTGCTGGTGTCAGTCAGGTACACGCCGGTCGAGCTGTAATCCAGCGCGGTGCGGATGCGCAGGTTTTCGCGGGCGATGGCCTGGTCGGTTTCGGTGCGCTCGCGCAGATCGCGCTGCATCCGCTGCATGGCCTGCATCAGCTCGCCGACTTCGTCCTTGCGGCTGACATCGATATGGCCATCCAGCTTGCCACCGGCAACGTCATTGGCAACCGAGACGGCGCCGCGCACGCTGCCAACCAGGGCGCGGGCGAACAGCCAGACCAGCACCAGGCCCAGCGCTGCGCCACCCAGCAGGGCGATCACGGTCAACACGGCCGAGGCAGCGTAGGTGGATTCGGCCTCATCGCGCGAAGCGCGGGCGAGGCGGTTGTCTTCGGCAATCAGAGCTTCCAGTGCCGCGCCTGCCTTGCGGTGCTTGGCGCGGGTTTCGCCAACGAAGGTGTCGATCGCATCGTCGGGCAGGTCCAGCTCCAGCATCTCGGTGACGCTGTCATAGGAGGCCAGTGCCTCCTTCCATTCCTTGGCGAAGGTATCGAACAGCTTCTTCTGCTGCGGGTTGTCGACCAGCGTCGGATAGCCCTTGATCGACTTGTCCATGCTTTCGCGCAGTTCAGTGGACTGCTTGCGGGCGTCTGCCTTGACGTCGTCGCTGGCGCGGATCAGCTGCTGGTAGGCGGCATTGCGGTATTCACCCAGCATGCCGCGCATTTCGCCGGCCATGCGGATGCTTTCCATGCGCGAGCCGGCCAGCTCGGTGGTGACATTGTTCAGCGAATGCAGGCCGCGATAGGCGACGATGCCCTGCAGCAGCATCACCAGCAGGAGAACGCCGAAGGTCAGCATCAGCTTCGGCATCAGTTTCAGGTTGTTGATCCACGGCATGGGCGTTGCGATCTCCTAAGGCAGACGCGTCCGGGCATCGGGCCCGGTTGCAGCAGCCACGCCGGCACGCTGGCCGGCGTGGTCTGACGGACAGCGGATTACTTGATGTTGGCCAGCTTCAGGCTGGCCGGCGAGCTGACTTCGATTTCGGCACGCGAGGCGTCGCGCTGGATCTTGCCGATCACGCACACGGTCTTGCCTTCCAGGGTTTCCAGCGGGAAGGAGAACTTGCCGCGGTTTTCGCCGGCGATGCGGGCCGAGAAGGTGTGGCGCGGGAAGGCGCCGCCCATGTACAGGAAGGTCGGCTGGCCTTCGGAACCTTCTGCGTAGCGGGCCTTTTCGACCTTGCCACAGACCATGCCGTCCTTGCCGACCGAGCGCGGTGCCATTTCCGGCGGGATCATGTCCGCCGACTGGGCGAAAGCGGAGGCGGCAGTGGTGGCCAGGACAGCGGCCGAAACGAACGCAAGCAGGGACTTCATCGAGGTGTATCTCCGGGGATGGTGATGGTCGTTCCGGTCCTGCGCGCTCCTGCGCGGCCGGCTTCTGTCCCCCTATCGGCACTGCCGGAGGGAACTGAAGGGCTTTGTGACCAGAACGTGAAGCAGGTCCGTTCGATCAGGCGGCGGCGTCTTCAACGACGTTGGCCTGGCCCATATCGGCGCTGTCCAGCAGGGTCTCGATGTCGAGCAGGATCAGCATGCGGTCGTCCTGGGTGCCGATGCCGGAGATGAAGCGGGTGTCGACGGCGGCGCCGAATTCCGGGGTCGGGCGGATCTGTTCGGCCGACAGCGGGATCACGTCGGAGACGCTGTCGACGACGATACCTACCACGCGGTCTTCGACGTTCAGCACGATCATCACGGTGAAGGCGTCGTAGCGGGCATTGTCCAGGCGCAGCTTCAGGCGCAGGTCGATGACCGGGACGATGGTGCCGCGCAGGTTGATGACACCCTTGATGTAGTCCGGCGCATCCGGCACCCGGGTGACCGCGTCATAGCCGCGGATTTCCTGCACCTTGAGGATGTCCACGCCGTAGTGCTCGGCACCGAGGGTGAAGCTGAGGAATTCGCCACCGGCGCTGGCGGTGGTGCTGGTCTTGTCGTTCATCGAGGGGTCCTGGTTCTGCCGGAAGTCCCGGTGTCAGGCTCGATATCGGCCCCGCGCGGGGGGACTTTAGGTGTAGCGCCTGGGGGCATCCACGCATGGCGTGGATCTACCGGGGTACCGGATCGGCCCTGAATGGGTAGTGCCGGTCGGACGGGCCTACAACTCGCCGTTGCGGCGTGCCTTGCGCTGGCGGTCGATGCGGAAGATGTAGCGCTGGATGGCGCTGTCGGCGCCGCGCGGCAGAGTGTCGAAGCGCATGCCCACGCGCTTGACCTCGATGCCATTGGGCTGGCGCTGCGGCAGCAGGTTGCAGACCACCAGCCCGATCTCCAGGTCTGGGCCGTCGGGCAGCGACAGTACCGCCGGGTAGCGCTTCTGCAGGCTGAACACCGCGCAGTCGGTAGGCACGGCCACCGCCAGGCCGCCGCCACTGATGTCCACCACCCGCATCGACAGCGCATCCGCGCGCGTTTCGCCGGGCGGCAGCAGCAGCTGCGGTGAGTCGGTGACCGGCGTTTCCAGCCGATACATCTCGCGTCGCTGCAGGTGCACCAGTTCGTCCGGCAGTGGGGCGCGGAATGCGACGTGGCCGTCGTTGTCCACCCGCTCCAGCGCCTGCAGGCGGAACCGCACCAGCACGCGTTCGAGCTGGGCGAAGCACAGCAGATGGTCGGCCTGCTCGGCGGCGCGGTTGGACGCCTCCTGCGGGCTGCCATCGAGCAGCAGGGTGTCCTCGTCCTCATCGATCTCGAGCAGGGCGGTCGGGAACGAGCGATCCCGGCCGTCGATATGCGCGTTGATCAGTGATCGCTGGTCGATCAGCGATCGCAGCAGCTGGCGCAGCTGGCGTGGATTGCGGACCAGGAAACGTTCGTCAGCGGCGTCGGCCGCGTGGACATCATGCGCTGCAGTGTCGTTGCCGTCGGACATGGAATCTACGGTCAGGGGCGGGCGCCAGCACGGTGTGGCGCGTGGCTCGATGGAGATATCGGCCACTGCGTCGGATTATGAAGTGAGAATTGCATCACTTTCCATGCGTAAGGGGCCAGATCCCGTTCCCGAAGGAAAAGGACCTGACCCCATGGTCTGCCAGGCAGTTGGATCCACGCCATGCGTGGATGCTTTTCGCGTGGGCTCAGAACTCCTGCCAGTCGCCTTCAGCAGCCAGCGCCGGCTGTGCCGCCGATGAACGCGGCGCGCGCGCAGGTGCGGCCTTGGCCGCTGGCACGGCGGTCGCCACCTGGCGCGGAACCGGTGCCGTAGCCAGGCGCGTCGGCGTGACAGTGGTGCCCTGCGAGGCCAAACGGAAGCGGGCCACGGCTTCGCCCAGCTGCACGGCCTGATCTTCCATCGCGCGTGCGGCAGCGGTGGCTTCCTCCACCAGCGCGGCGTTCTGCTGGGTGGTTTCGTCCATCTGCACCACGGTCTGGTTGACCTGCTCGATGCCGGCCGACTGCTCCTGCGAGGCGGCGGAGATCTCGGCCATGATGTCGGTCACGCGCTGCACCGAGGCGACGATCTCACCCATGGTGCTGCCGGCCTGGTGGACCAGGCTGGAGCCTTCGGCGACCTTTCCGACCGAGTCATCGATCAGTCCCTTGATCTCCTTGGCGGCGGCGGCCGAGCGCTGGGCGAGGGTGCGCACTTCGCTGGCGACCACGGCGAAACCGCGGCCCTGTTCACCGGCACGTGCGGCTTCGACGGCAGCGTTCAGCGCCAGGATGTTGGTCTGGAACGAAATGCCGTCAATGACCGAAATGATCTCGGCGATCTTCTTCGACGAGGCTTCGATGGCCGACATGGTGGTCACTACCTGGCCGACCACGTCGCCGCCCTGGCTGGCGACGCCGTGCGCGCCGATGGCGAGCTGATTGGCCTGGCGGGCATGCTCGGCGTTCTGGCGCACGGTGGAGGTCAGTTCCTCCATCGAGGCGGCGGTTTCCTCCAGGTTGGCCGCCTGCTGCTCGGTGCGGCGGGACAGGTCGCTGTTGCCCGAGGCGATTTCGCCGGCGGCGAGGGTGATGCTGGAGGCGCTGGCCTGGATCTGGCCGACGATCTGGGTCAGCTGGGCGACGGTGGTGTTGGCATCGTCACGCATGCGCGCGAAGACGCCATGGAACTGGCCGTCCATGCGCGCGGTGAGGTCGCCAGCCGCGATCGACTGCAGCAGCTGCGACAGCTGGCCGAGGTTGCCGTCGGTTACCTGCATCATGCTGTTGAGCTGTTCGATCATCACGCGGAAATCGTGATCGAAACGCTGCGCATCACCGCGCTGGCTGAAGTCACCCGCTGCAGCAGCCGAGGCCAGCTGCTGGATCTGCGTGTTGATGGCCAGCAGGCTGGCCTTGGCGGCGTCCATCGACTCGTGCAGGATCGCGCGGCTGCCCGGCAGTCGGCGAGCATCGGGGGCAAGGTTGCCGGTGGCGTACTGGTTGAGCACGTCGATGGCATCGCGGATCGAGTCGAGGTGTTCGAAGATGACCGTGTTGATGCCGCCGGCCAGCTGCCCGTACACGCCCGGGAAGTCTTCCGGAATGCGATGGCTGATGTCCGGGCCGGCATGCATCTGCGCCATCAGCTGGGTCTGCTCGGAGAAGCGGCGCAACATCGCGGTCATCTCGGTGGTGGCGGCCAGCATGCGGCCCGCCTCATCCTTGCCGGTGCTCTGGGTGGTGACGCTCAGGTCGCCACGGGCGACGGCCTGGATGGCCTGCACCGCCTTGCCCAGCGGACCGACCACGGCGCGCGAGATGACCACGGCCAGGGTTGCGGCAACCACGACCAGCAGCACGATGGCGGCGATGATCGCCAGCATGCTGTTACGGTGGGTGGCGTTGGCATCGTCGATCTTGCCCTGCATCAACGAGGTGCTGTAAGCGCCCAGTGCCTTCAGGTCTTCGAAGGCCTTGCGGCGCAGCGGGCGCGACTGATCGTCGGAGATCTGCCGGGCGACCACGCCATCACCGGCGGTGGCCGCTTCGCGCAGCTTGGCATTGGCGGCGAAGTAGCCGTCGACGTCGCTCTGCACGGCGTTGTACAGCTCGCGTTCCTTGGCGCCGGCCGGCAGCTTGGCGTAGGCCGCCAGCTGTTCGCGCACGACCGCTGCGGTGTCGTCCATGCGCTTGTTGTAGTCGGCCACCTTTTCCGGCTGGTCCAGCATGCTCAGCTGGGCCAGCTCATAGGTGCGGAATTCACCCAGTTGCGAGCGTACTTCGCCGAGGTACTGAACCGACGGAATATCGTTGGACGCCATGGCGCTCAGCTGCGCATTGGCTTCGGACAGGCGGACCAGGGCGAACGCACCCAGGATGACAGTCATCAGGGTGGTCAGGGTGAAACCCACCGCCAGCTTGCGGGCGATGGGCAGATCGTGGAACCACTTCATGCAGGGTGCTCCAAGGTGGGCAGAATGCCGGCGTCGTTGCGCCGGCTTGGGGATGCAGAGGAACGGTGGTGCCCGGTGGGGGATCGGTGACGGCCGTCAAAGCGAAATAGCGGCGCGATTCGGGCGGACTTTATGGACCCGGATCACATTCGGATGCGTAGGGATGAGGGCGCGAAAGTCCAGCAGTAACGGGGCTTGCGCTCAGATGGCGTGGTTGCTGGCGTAACCATCGCGCCGACGCAGTTCACGTTATGCGTGACACGGCGATCGGGGTCAGATCCCTTTTCTGCGAGAAGGGATCTGACCCCTTGGCAGAGCGCACGCAAACAAAAACCGCCGCCCCGAAGGGCGGCGGTTCAGAGCGCACATGCAGTAGGAATCAGGCGGCCTGCGGCATCCGCAGCGAGCGCACCAGGCCGCCGATGTCGACGATCAGTGCCACGCGGCCATCGCCGAGGATGGTGGCACCGGACACGCCACCGATGCGGCGGTAGTTGTTCTCGATGTTCTTCACCACCACCTGCTGCTGGCCGACCAGCTCGTCCACTTCCAGTGCGATCTTCTGGCCATCGCCTTCGACCACCACCACCAGCGATTCGCTGCCCGGAGCGCGGTTGCCGTAGCCGTAGTACTCGCTCAGCGACAGGATCGGCAGGTACTCACCGCGGACGCGCAGTACGCGGCCTTCGCCGGCCATGCTGCGGATGTCCTCGGGCTGAGGCTGCAACGCCTCCAGCACATAGGCCAGTGGCAGGATCAGGGTTTCGCCGGCCACCGCCACGGTCATGCCATCGAGAATGGCCAGGGTCAGCGGCAGGCGGATGAGCGTGCGGGTGCCAGTACCGAGGCCGCTTTCGATCTGCACTTCGCCGCCCAGCGCCTGGATGTTGCGGCGGACCACGTCCATGCCGACACCGCGACCGGACAGGTCAGTGACCGCATCGGCGGTGGAGAAGCCGGGCTGGAAGATCAGGTCCCAGACCTGCGAATCGGTCGGGTTGTCCGGCACGGCCAGGCCGCGTTCGTGGGCCTTGGCCAGGATCTTGGTGCGGTCCAGGCCACGGCCGTCGTCGCTGACTTCGATGACGATGTGCCCGCCCTGGTGAGAGGCGGCGAGCGTGATCGTGCCGGTCTCGTCCTTGCCCGCGCCGCGACGCACGTCCGGCATTTCCAGGCCGTGGTCGATCGAGTTGCGTACCAGGTGCACCAGCGGATCGGCGATCTTTTCGATAAGACCCTTGTCCAGTTCCGTGCCTTCGCCGATGGTACGCAGGCGCACCTGCTTGCCGAGACGGCCGGAGAGATCGCGGACCAGGCGCGGGAAGCGGCGGAACACCGCATCGACTGGCAGCATGCGCACCCCGATCACCGCTTCCTGCAGATCGCGGGTGTTGCGTTCAAGCTGGTCCAGGCCGGCAAACAGGCTCTCGGCGTGGACCGGGTCCAACGCGTGCGAGACCTGCTTGAGCATGGCCTGGGTGATGACCAGTTCGCCGACCAGATTGATCAGGGCATCGACCTTGTCGACGCTGACGCGGATGGAGGTTTCTGCTTCCTGGCCGCCACCGCTGGCAGGAGCGGCTGCGGCAGCAGGTGCAGCAACCGGCGTGGAAGGGGCGGGTGTGGCAGGTGCCTCGGTGGCCAGGCTCGGCGGCGCAGCCGGACGGATGTCCAGCTCGCAGTCGTCCAGCACCCAGGCGAAGGTGTCTTCGATTTTGCTGCGCGGCACCTTGCCGACCAGCCCCAGGTCCCACGCGAGGTGGGCCTCAAGCGGATCGAGCTGGTCGAAGCCGGGCAGGCGCTCCAGGCGCGCCGCCACCTGCAGCGAACCCAGGTGTTCCAGTTCGCGGATGATGCGCAGCGGATCGTTGCCGCTCATGAACAGCGACGGCGACGGGGTGAAGCCGATCTGCCACGCTTCCGGCGTGTCATCCACCTTGGTCGTAGCGGCGGCCGGGGCGCTCGCTGCGGCCTGACCGGAAAGAACAGCTTCCAGGCGCGCCTTCACCGCAACGACAGCGGCCGGGTCGGCAGCTTGACCGTGTTCGGCTTCGCGCAGCAGGGCGCGCAGCACGTCCACAGAGGACAACATCGCGTCGACTGCGTTGCCCTCCAGAGCACGCTTGCCGGCGCGCAGCTCATCCAGCAGCGTCTCCAGCACGTGGGTCAGGCCGGCGATCGCATCGAAGCCGAAGGTGCCGGCGCCACCCTTGATGGAATGGGCGGCGCGGAACACCGAGTTGATGATCTCCGCGTCCTGTTGCCCCGATTCCAGGGCCAGCAGGCCGGCCTCCATGGCGTCGAGGCCTTCGCGGCTCTCCTCGAAGAAGGTGGCGTGGAAGCGTTGCAGGTCCATGCTCATGGCAGTGGCGATCCGGAAGCGAAGAGGGGGAGCAGTGCGGGGCGATCAGCCCAGCACTTTCTGCACGGTAGCGACGAGCTGCTCGGGGTTGAACGGCTTGACCAGCCAGCCGGTAGCACCGGCGGCCTTGCCTTCGGACTTCTTGTCGGCAGCCGATTCGGTGGTCAGCATCAGCATCGGCGTGAATTTGTAGTCCGGCAGCTGGCGCAGTTCGCGGATCAGCGCGATGCCGTCCATGTTCGGCATGTTGACGTCGGTGACTACGGCATTGAAGCGCTGGCCCTTTGCGCGACCGAGCGCGACCGCGCCGTCTTCAGCTTCTTCGACGGCAAAACCGGCCGAGGTGAGGGCGAAGGAAACCATCTGGCGCATCGACGCCGAATCGTCCACCACCAAGATACGTGCGCTCATGCAGCGTTCTCCACAGATTTCAGGTTGTCATGGGTTACGTCCAGGCCCAGGGCCTGGGTGACGCCCAACAGGCGTGCAGCGTCACGGAAGGTTGCAGTGCAACCGTGGAAGCCGGTGCCCAGGCCTGCCTCGCGGCGGGCCTGCACGAAGGCGCACAGCACCTGCATGCTCGCGGTATGGATGCGACCGACCTGGCTTGCATCCAGGGTCAGTTCGCCTGCTTCCACCACAAGTGGCGAAAGGCGGTTCTTGAGCTCGGTGCTGCTCTCGATGCCGAGATCCTCACCCAGTTCGACAGTGCTCATCGTTGCTCCGGACAAACGGTTCCGTGATCCATAACGGCAAGATCCACGGCTTCTTTAGGGGAATCGACGCGGCCCGTCGATGCGGTCGCTGTTGAAAAGGGGACGGAGGGGATTAAGTCGCAATCGACCTGGCTCTACTGCAGCCCCCCTCGGCAACGGCGACCCCGCAGTGGGGGCGTAAGGTGTTGATCCAACGGATCAACTCCTTGCGTCCCCGACAGGCACCGCGTCGGCGCAAAGCGCTGAGCCAGTTGCGACTTAATCCCCTCCGTCCCCTTTTTTCCGCTCAGCTCAACAGCTGCGTGGCATCGAGCAGGATCATCGGCCGCTGGCTGACCCGGGCCACGCCACGGAACAGATCATTGGAAATCTGGCAGATGCGCGCCGTATCGGGTGGCTCGATCTGCGAATCGGTGAGGTTGGCGACATCTTCCACGGCCGATACACGCAGGCCGATGGTCTCGCCGTTCTCCTCCAGCACCACGATGCGGGTCTGCGCGTCTTCCTCGGCCGCAGTTGCGCCCAGGTGCAGGCCCAGGTCCATCACCGGCACCACCTGGCCGCGCAGGTTCATGATGCCGAGCATTGCCGGGGCAGTGCCGCGCAGTGGCAGCAACGGTACTGGCAGGACCACTTCCTGCACCTTCAGCAGTTCCAGCGCATAGGCCTGGGCGCCGCAACGCAGACGCAGCCAGCGCGAGGTGCGCTCGCCGGCGCGGCGGTTCTGCGGATGCGGGCTGCTGGCCGGACGGTGCGCCTGTGCCTGCAGTTCCTGCCAGGTGCCGGGCCGATTGCTGGCGGGTGCGTCCACGGCCACGCGCGGTGGCGGTGCGGCATCGGTGCGTGCTGCCGGTGCCGGCGCGGTGCGAGGTGCCGGGGGCGAGACCGGTGCTGCGACTACGGCGGGCGGTGGCGTGGCGACCTCCTCACCGACGGCTGCGGCCTCGAATGCGGCCTGCAGGCCGGGGCTGTCGGTGTGGGCGAGGCGATGGCTGTCGGCCGGATCGGTCTCGTAGATCACTTCATCCGGCAGATCGTCCCAGGTCGGCTCCGGGCCGGTCTTTGCAGCGGCCGGAGCCGGGGCAGGCGCGGTTTCGTGGATGACTTCGTCCGGCAGGTCGTCCCAGGTGGGCTCACGTGTGGGCGCAGGGCTGGCGGCCTCGAAGGCAGCTTCCAGTGCTGCGTCGTCCTCGGCCGGTGTGGCGGCGACGGTGTCGGTTTCGTAGATCACTTCGGCCGGGAGATCGTCCCATGTGGGCTCGCGCTCGGTGTCCGCTGCGCTCGCCGGGCATGGCCCGGCGCTACCCGGTGCGGGCAGGGTGACTGCGGCCGGAGCGATCGCCTCGCCCAGCAGTTCGTCCAGATAGTCGTCCAGTACCCCGGTACTGTTCATGCCGCCTGCTCCAGAGCGCGGGCATCCTCGCCGAGGATCCAGTTCAGGGCGCGCCGATAGGCGGCCAGGCCGCGACCCGGGTAGTCCTCGCCGGCGCTCGGCAGGGTCAGCCCAGCGGCGTTGCTGATGCGGGTGTCGATCGGAATCGCGTCTTCCCAGACGCGGGTGCCGTGACGGTCCTGCATGGTGCGCAGCGATTCGTTGCCGGCGCGGGTGCGGCGGTCGAACAAGGTCGGCAGGATCGAGATCGGCAGCGGGCGGCGGCGCGAGCGCTCGACCATCTCGCCGGTGCGGACCATGCCGTCCAGTCCATGCAGCGCCAGCGGTTCGGCCTGGGTCGGGATGATCAGCCGGTCGGCAGCGGCCAGCGCGTTGATCATCAGCAGGCCGAGGGTCGGTGCGCAGTCCAGCAGGATGTAATCGTGCTGGCCCTGGTGGCGGGCCAGTGCATTCTGCAGGGCCAGGCCCAGGCCGGGCTGGTTGGCGCTGCGGCGCTCCAGCGTCGCCAGTGCCGACTGCGCGCAGACGTAGTCCAGGCCGTGGATGTTGCTGGCGTGGCACAGGCTGGACAGGTCCGCTGGCGGCGCACCGAACAGTTCCAGCACGCCGGCCGGCGGCGGATCCACCGGCACGCCGAAGGCGCGGCTGAGCGAGGCGTGCGGATCAAGGTCGATCAGCAGCACGCGATGGCCCATTGCAGCCAGGCCGCGGCCGAGGGCGAGGGTGGTAGTGGTCTTGCCGACTCCGCCCTTCTGGTTGGCGACTGCCCAGATGCGCATCGGTTTACTCCTTCATTGCCGGGGGAACGGCGGCGCCGACGCGGCTGCCAGCCGGCACCGGTGGCAACTTCACCGGTGCGATGGGGGAGGTGGGGGCGGTAGCCGGCGTTGCAGCGGCTTGTTCGGTGCCGGTGCTGTTGGCAGCATCGGTTGCAGCGTTCAGGCGCTGGCCCAGCGGATCGACCGCATGGGTGGTGTCGGCCAGGATGATGACCATCACCCGCCGGTTGCGGTTGCGGCCCTGCGCGCTGTCGTTCTCTTCGCGCGGGCGGAACTGGCCGTAGCCGACCATCGCCAGCCGCGACGGCTGCACGCCCTGGTCGGCGAACAGATGGACCACGCTGGCCGCGCGGCCGGCCGACAATTCCCAGTTGGACGGGAAGGTGGCGGTGGCGATCGGCACGTTGTCGGTATGGCCTTCCACGCGCACGCTGTTGGGCACGTCGCGCAGTACGTCGGCCAGGCTGGCCAGGGTCTGCCGGGCGTGCACGTCCAGCGCGGCCGAGCCGGTGGGGAACAGGATGTCGCTGTTGATCTCCACTTCGATCCACAGCTCGGTACGGCGTACGCTGATCATGCCGCGATCGATCAAAGGGGCCAGCGCGGCGGTCAGGCGGTCAGCGATGCTGCTGAGCTGGCGTTCGGCGCGCGCGATCTGTTCCTGGTTGTGCACCGACACCGGCATGCGCATCTGCGAGGCCATCGATGGCAGCAGGGTGGGGTCGTGCGAGGGAGCCGGTGCGGAGGGTCCGACCTTGGTACCGGACTTGATCACCGATGGGCTGTCCCAGCCACCGCCCTGTACCTGCTTGTTGCCGACCTGCACCGGATTGATGGTGCGCGGCGCGCCACCGAAGGCATCGGTGAGCGCGTCGGCCATGATCCGGTACTTGCCCTCGTTCACCGAGGAGATCGCGTACATGACCACGAAGAAAGCGAGCAGCAGCGTCATCAGGTCGGCATAGGGGATCGCCCATGCTTCATGGTTGGCGTGTTCTTCGTGGTGCTTGCGGCGGGTCATGTCAGTGCAGGAAGCCGGAAAGGTTGGTTTCGATGTTGCGCGGGTTCTCGCCCTGGGCGATCGAGATCAGGCCTTCGATGACCATTTCGCGGTCGCGGGTATTGTGCGAGATCACACTCTTGAGCTTGGCGGCGATCGGCAGGAACAGCAGGTTGGCCGAGGCAATGCCGTAGATGGTTGCGGTGAACGCAGCGGCAATGCCGTGGCCGAGCTTGCTCGGATCGGCGAGGTTCTTCATCACCGCGATCAGGCCGAGCACGGCACCGATGATGCCGAGGGTAGGGGCGTAGATCCCCATCGCCTCGAAGACCTTGGCGCCGGCGTGGTCCTGATGCTCCTGGCTGCCCAGTTCGATCTCCAGCATGTGCCGGATCGATTCGGGCTCGACACCGTCGACCAGCAGCTGCAGGCCCTTGCGCAGGAACGGGTCCTGCTGTGCCTCCACCTGTGCTTCCAGGCCCAGCAGGCCCTGGCGGCGGGCGATGTTGCTCCACTCGACAATCTGCTGGATCAGTTCGCGGCGGTCGCTGTGCGGCGGCCGCACGACCCAGCGCACGATCTTGAACGCATGCTTGAACACCGCTGGCGAGGTGTGCAGCAGGATGGCGGCGACGGTTCCGACGATGACGATCACAAACGCGGCAGGCGACCACAGTGACGCCAGGCCGGCGCCCTTGAGGATGCTGCCGCCGACCAGTGAGGCCAGGGCGAGAAAGAGTCCAATGAGGCTGAGTCTATCCATGGGTCCGGTATCGGCTTGTGTGAATGGGACTTGAGACACCGGGGAATCGTGTACAGACGGTGGTCACAGTTTCCGGGCCGCCGGGCATGGCCCGGCGCTACCGTCAGTGGTGGGCGGGCGTCATCGCAACCCGTCCACGTCCAGGATCAGGGCCATGCGACCATCACCGATCAGGGTTGCACCTGCGTAACCGGCCAGACCCCGCAATGCCTTGGGCAATGGCTTGATGACCACTTCCTCGCGCCCGCGCACCTGGTCCACGACCAGGCCGAAACGGGCTTCACCGGCCTGCAGCACAACGATGGTCAGCAGGGGCGAGGCGGCCGGCGTCACATCCAGCCACTGGCGAAGATCGACCAGCGGCAGGGTGTGCGAGCGGCGATCGAGCACGGCACGGCCATCGAACCAGCCCAGCGAGGTGCGCGGCGCATGCAGCACTTCCATCACACGCGCCAGCGGCAGCGCGTAGACGTCTTCGCCGGCCTGCACCAGCAGGGTCGGCAGGATCGCCAGGGTCAGCGGTACGCGGATCAGGAAGCGGCTGCCGCGGCCCAGTTCCGACTGGATCTGGATCTGGCCGCTCAGTTCGCGGATGCGCGACTGCACCACGTCCATGCCCACGCCACGGCCGGAGATGTCGGTGACCTGCTGCTTGGTCGAGAACCCGGGCAGGAACACCAGATGCAGGCATTCCTCGCTGCTGAGGCGTGCAGCGGCTTCTGGATCGATCAGGCCCTTCTCGCGTGCCTTCGCTCGCAGCTTCTCCGGGTCGATGCCGGCGCCGTCGTCCTGCACCTCGATGCTGACGTAGTCGCCTTCCTGCTGTGCCGACAGGCGTACGTGGCCCATTCGCGGCTTGCCCTGCGCTTCACGCAGCTCGGGCATCTCCACGCCATGGTCGATGGCGTTGCGAACCAGGTGCACCAGCGGGTCGGCAAGGGCTTCGACCAGGTTGCGGTCGAGCTCGGTCTCTGCGCCGATCAGCTCCAGGTCCACTTCCTTCTTCAACGAGCGGGCGACATCACGCGCGACCTTGGGGAAGCGCGAGAACACCTTGCCCACCGGTTGCATGCGGGTGCGCATCACCGCCGACTGCAGGCGTGCGGTGGCGATGTCCAGGGTCGAGACCGCGCGGTCCAGCTCTTCGTCGCGCAGGCGCGCACGCAGGGTCTTCAACCGATTGCGTGACAGCACCAGTTCGCCGATCAGGTTGACGATCGCGTCCAGGCGCTTGGTGTCCACGCGCACGGTGTGCTCGGCTTCGGCCAGCGGTTTGGCCGCCGGCTTTGCTGCCGGAGCAGGTGCGGGTGGGCGCGGTGCGGGCGGTTGTGCCGCGGGCACGGCGGCGACCGGTTGGGTGCCGGGTGCGGCGCCGCCATGCAGCTGGTCGAGCAGCGCTTCGAATTCGTCTTCGCTGATCAGTCCGTCGTCGGCCTTCTTCGCTGCAGCAACCGCGGTCGGAGCGTTGCCGCCATGCAGCTGGTCGAGCAGGGCCTCGAACTCATCGTCGGTGATCAGGTCGCTGCCAGCGGCGGCGGGCGCAGCGGCGACCGACGGGGTGGCGGCACCACCGTGCACATCGAACTGCGCGATCAGTTCCGGCGGCGCGTAGCCCGGTTCAGTGCCCGAGGACACGGCATCCAGCATCGACTGCAGGTAATCCAGAGATTGCTGGGCCGCATCGAAATGATGGGCCTGCAACACGGCCTGGCCGGCACGCGCAGCGCCGAGGGCTTCTTCGGCGGCATGACACAGCTCGACCATCGCGGTGACGCCAAGGAAGCCGGCGCCGCCCTTGAGCGTGTGGTAGCCGCGGAACACCGCGTTGAGTTGTTCGGTGTCCTGCGGTGCCTGCTCCAGCGACACCAGCTGTTCGCCGAGGCGATCCAGGATTTCCTGTGCCTCGATGATGAAATCGGCAGTGATGTCGTCGGATACCGCGCTCATGCTTACAGCCCCAGGTCCGACAACAGGTCGTCGGCGTCGTTCTGCGAGACCGCGTGGCGGTCCAGTCCCTTCAATGCCGGCCCGGCCAGTTCCGGGTCGGTGCGATGCTGTTCCGGCGGCAGACCGAGTGCGCCGAAGCCTTCGTGCACGCGGCGGACGATGCCGACCACGCGACGGATGATCTGCCCGGTCAGGTCCTGGTAGCTCTGGGTCAGGGCGATCTCGGTCAGGTTGTGGCGGATGCGCTCCAGCTGCGCGTCCTGGCCCGGCTGCAGGCCTTCGGCACGCAGTTGTTCGGTCAGGCTGCGGCATTCCTCGGCCAGGTCCAGGGTGCGGTGGGTGGCCTGTTCGGTCATCGCCACCACGTGGTCCAGGCGCGCGCAGGCGTCGTCCAGCTCGCCGGCTTCGTCGGGCACGGTCGGCAGTTCACCCAGCGCCTGTCCCAGCTCGCGGGCCAGCCGCGAAAGGCCGCTCATCATCGGCTGCGTGCGCAGCGCGACCAGTCCGTCGATGCGCTGCCGCCACGCGGCCTCGTCTCCCGACTCGAGTGCGTCCAGGGCTTCCTGCAGGCGCAGGGCGAGGGCGCTCTTGTCGACCGTGGTATCCATCAGGCGCTGGCCGCCAGGCGTTCGAAGATCTTGCCGAGCTTCTCTTCCAGCGTCTGCGCCGTGAACGGCTTGATGATGTAGCCGTTCACGCCGCTCTGGGCGGCTTCGATGATCTGCTCGCGCTTGGCTTCGGCGGTGACCATCAGTACCGGCAGGGTCTTCAGCTTGGCATCGGCGCGGATCGCCTTGAGCAGTTCGATGCCGGTCATCACCGGCATGTTCCAGTCAGTGACCACGAAATCGAACGGCTGGCTCTGCAGCAGCGA
Organism: Stenotrophomonas sp. ATs4; assembly: GCF_051861585.1. Taxonomy (NCBI): domain Bacteria; kingdom Pseudomonadati; phylum Pseudomonadota; class Gammaproteobacteria; order Lysobacterales; family Lysobacteraceae; genus Stenotrophomonas; species Stenotrophomonas sp. ATs4. Next base: position 233,850 of record NZ_JBLYPK010000006.1, read on the forward strand.
CAGCGCGGCATGCCCGTCCTCGGCTTCGGCGGTGTTGGTGAAGCCCAGATCGCCCAGCAGGTTCTTGACGATTCGACGCATGGTCGAGAAGTCGTCGACGATCAGGATGCGCATGTTCTTGTTCAAAGCAGAGTTCCTTTGTTGTTCAGTCCGGGTGGCCGGGGGCAGCCACCTCGGGCATGTTCATTCTTCGAGGCCTGCGTCGGCAGCCTCGAACAGCTTCAGCCGGCCACGCAGGCGCAGCACTGCCTGGCCGTGGATCTGGCAGACCCGCGATTCACTCACGCCAAGCACCGCGCCGATCTCCTTCAGGTTCAGCTCCTGCTCGTAGTAGAGCGACAGCACCAGCTGCTCACGCTCGGGCAGATGGCCGATGGCCTTGCCCAGCTCGCGGCCGAACTCGCCGCGTTCCAGCACCTGCTGCGGGGTCGGGCCACCCTGGGTGACGGTATCCAGCTCGCCCTGGTCTTCGATGCGCGACTCCAGGCTCAGCACCTGGCCGCGCGCGGCGTCTTCCATCAACCGCAGGTATTCGGGCAGTGGCATTTCCATCGCTGCAGCCACTTCGGTGGCGCTGGCAGCGCGGCCACTGCTCTGCTCCAGGCGGCGGATGGTGGCAGCGGCATCGCGGGCGCGGCGGTGTACCGAGCGCGGCACCCAGTCGCCACGGCGGATCTCGTCGATCATCGAGCCGCGAATGCGGATCGATGCATAGGTCTCGAACGAGGCGCCCTGGTCGGCGTCGTAGCTGCGCGAGGCTTCGATCAGGCCCATCATGCCGGCCTGGATCAGGTCATCGACCTCGACGCTGGCGGGCAGGCGTGCCGCCAGGTGGTGGGCGATGCGCCGCACCAGGTCCGAATGCTGGGCGATGACTTCGTTCGCCGCCGAGCGCTGCACTTCCCTGTACTGGGCTGCGCCTTTCATGCCGTCACCCCGCGTTGCTTGAGGATGCGTTCGAGGAAGAATTCGACGCCGCCACGCGGTTCGGTCGGCGCCTGCCAGCGGGCGGTACGGCGCGCGATCTCGGTGATCGCCAGGGCGGCCGGGCTGGACGGATAGGCCTTCACCACCGGCTGCTGGCGCTGCACCGACAGGCGCAGCCAGTCATCCTGCGGCACGCAGCCCAGGTAATTCAGCGACACATCGGCAAGGAACTTCTCGCAGACGCGGGTCAGCTTTTCGTACAGCACGCGGCCTTCGTTGGGGTCGCGCACCATGTTGGCCACCACCTGGATACGGTCCACGCCACGTTCGCGCGACAGCACCTTGATCAGTGCGTAGGCGTCGGTGATCGAGGCCGGCTCGTCACAGACCACCACCACGGTGTCCTGTGCGGCCTGGCAGAAGGTCAGTACGCCATCGTTGATGCCGGCGGCAGTGTCCACCACCATGATGTCCAGTTCGCGTTCCAGCTCGGAAAACACGTTGACCAGGCCGACGTGCTCGGCCGGGGCCAGCTCGGCCATGTGCCGGCGGCCGGACGCGGCCGGGACCACCAGCACGCCGTTCGGGCCTTCGACGATGACGTCGTCCAGCGAGCAGCGGCCGGCGACCAGGTCGGCCAGCGTGAAGGTGGGGTTCAGTCCCAGGATCACGTCGATGTTGGCCAGGCCGAGGTCGGCGTCCAGCAGCAGCGTGCGCTTGCCCATGCCGGCCAGCGCCACGGCCAGGTTGGCCGAAACGTTGGTCTTGCCCACGCCGCCCTTGCCGCCAGTGACCGCAATGGTGCGCACAGGGCCGAGCGGCTCGCTGCGGGTGGCCGACAGCGGGAAGGTCTTGGTCAGCTTGGCGTACTCACGCGACGGCATGGTTCAACTCCGGGTTGCAGGGCATATCGGCCGCGCGGCGCAAATCTTCAAGGCGAAGTACGAGATTGGCTGCACTGGCCCGGTGCAGGTCCTCCGGAACGTCCTGGCCATCGGTCACCCAGGTGATCGGCAGGGCGTGGTCCACGGCCACCGACAGGGCGTTGCCGAAGCGGCCGGTCTCGTCCAGCTTGCTCAGTACCAGGCCCTGCAGGTTGGCCGCGCCGAAGCGGCGGACCACCTCGTCCATGTCACCGAAGCTGGTATTGGCTGGCAGCACCAGCAGGGTGCGCACCTGGCGGGCGGCACGCAGCCACTGCAGCTGGGCAGCCAGTGCGCGGTCGCGCGGGCCCAGGCCGGCGGTGTCGATCAGCACCAGCTTGTAGTCCTTCAGGCGCTCCAGCAGCTGGTCCAGGTCGGTGCCGCTGTTGGCCTCGTGCACCGCAATGCCGAGCTGGCGGCCGTAGCCGTACAGCTGTTCACGCGCACCGATGCGGGTGGTGTCGGTGGTGACCAGGGCGACGTCACGCGGTGCGTGCTTTTCGGCGAAACGCGAGGCCAGCTTGGCGATGGTGGTGGTCTTGCCGGCGCCGGTCGGACCGACCAGCGCGATCACCCCGCCTTCCTCCAGCGGATCGACCGGAGCGATCGGCAGCTTGCGCGAAATGAGCCCCAGCATCAGGCCGCGGCCGCGGTGAGCGTCGGTCTCCAGCGGAATCTGCATGGCCACGTCGCGGGCCAGGCCGGCGTCGAAGCCGTACTCGTCCATCAGGTCCAGCGCGGTGGCGCGCACCGGGCAGCCACGCAGGCGCTCGTCGGTGAATCGGTTCATCTCGCGCTCGATCACGTGGCGCATGCCGGCCACTTCCTGGCGCAGCTGTCGGATCTCGGCATCGTCCTGGGCGACCACGGTCAGCACCGGCGCCGGTGCGAGGGCCGGTTCCGGGGCGGTGTCGGCGATTGCGCCCACCCGCGACGGTTCGTCGGCCAAGGCCTGCGGCTGCGCGTCGGCCACAACGTTGCCCGGCAGCGGTGGCGGCTGCACGGCGGTGGCCGGGTTCTGCGGGTGATCAGCGTGCGGCGGGTCGATCTGGAAGCGGGCGCGGTTGGCAGGCGCGATCGTGGTGGAAGCGGCGACAGCGTCTGCAAACGGGCCGAACGCCTGTTCCGCTCGCGCCGGTTCATTGACGGCGGCACGCGCCAGCGTTGCGGCGAAACCGGTGCTGCCGCGGGTCGGCACGATCTCGTCGGCGCTGTCCAGGGTGCGGCCAGTGGCGCCGACCGCAGCGCGGGCGAGGGCGGCCACGGCCGAGGTGGTCGCAGCCACCGGTTCCGGTGCCGGGGTGCTGCTGCGGCGGCGGGTGACGGCAGCGATCACCGCGTCGGCAGCGGTGCGCGGCTTCGGTGCCGGCGGCGGGGCAATGTCACGACGCGAGGCTTCCAGTGCACGCTGCACGGCGCTTTCATCGTAGTTGGCGGCGGCGACGATCTCGATGCCTTCCTCGATCCGGCGGTTGGACAGGATCACGGCGTCAGGACCATGTTCCTTGCGCACCAGGTTCATGGCCGAGCGCATGTCGGCGGCGACGAATCGTTTGATTTTCATGCTGTGGTCACGGGACGAAGACGGCGGGGTGGCGGTCGGAGAACTCGGGTGGTCGGTGGTCTGCACGGTGCGGGTTCCCCTTGGTATCTGTCTGTTGCGTTGGTTCGAAAGTGGTGTCTGTTTTCTGGCGCATTGGAGGGCGGCGTCAGCTGATCGTTCCGACCAGCTTCAGGCGCTTGTCCTCCGGCACCTCGCTGTAGGCCAGGACCGACAGCGACGGGACGCTGTGGCGGACCAGGCGGGCCAGCGCGGCGCGCACCGGCCCGGGCACGAGTACAACCGCGGGCTCGTTGCGGGCTTCCTGCTTGCTGACACATTCGGCCAGGCTCTGGTGCAGTCGCTCAGCGAGTCCGGGTTCCAGCGCGGCGCCGTTGCCCTGCGTGGACTCCTGCAAGACACGTTCCAATTGTGGGTTGAGCGTGAACACCGGCAGCTCCGCCGACATTCCGGCGATCTCCTGCACAATGAAGCGGCCCAGCGCGGTGCGCACGGCGGCAGTCAGCGCGGCCGGGTCCTGGCTGCTGGGCGCGTGTTCCACCAGTGCCTCGGCGATCTTGCGCAGCTGGCGGATCGGAATGCGTTCGACCAGCAGGTTCTGCAGCACGCGCACCACCGCCGACAGCGGCAAGGCCTTCGGCGTCAGATCTTCGACGAGCTTGGGGGCGCTCTTGGCCAGGTTGGCCAGCAGGTGCTGCACTTCTTCGTGGCCGAGCAGTTCCGGCGCGTGTTCGCGGATCAGGTGCGAGAGGTGGGTGGCAACCACGGTGGCCGGATCGACCACGGTGTAGCCGAGCGTCTCGGCCTGGGCACGCTGGTGCGGCTGGATCCAGGTCGCATCCAGGCCGAAGGCGGGATCCTTGCCGGCGATGCCTTCCAGCGCACCGAGCGCGCTGCCCGGGTCCAGCGCCAGCTCACGGTCCGGATGGATCTCGGCGGTGGCCACCGGCACGCCGTGCACCAGCACGCGATAGCCGTTGGCCGGCAGTTCCAGGTTGTCGCGGATGTGCACCGACGGGATCAGGAAGCCGACATCCTGGGTCAGCTTGCGGCGCACGCCTTTGATCCGCGCCATCAGTTCGCCGCCCTGGTTGCTGTCTACCAGCGGGATCAGCCGGTAGCCGACCTCCAGCCCCAGCGGATCGACCGGACGCAGCTCGTCCCAGCTCAGTTCCGCGGTCGGTGCCGGTGCGGCCGGGCGGCCCAGCGCATTGAGCGCGGCGGCGTCATTGCTGCCGGCTGCCGTATCGGTAGCCGCGGCCTTGCCCTTGCGGTACACCTTCCAGGCGATGAAGCCGAGGATGGCGGCCAGCGTCAGGAAAGCGACGTTGGGCATGCCCGGTACCAGGCCGACCACGCCGAGGATGCCGGCGGTGATGGCCAGCGCGCGGTACTGGCCGAATACCTGGCCGGTCATCGCCTGGGCCATGTCCTGCGAGCGCGAGGCGCGGGTGACCAGCATCGCCACGGCACTGGAGACCAGCAGGGCCGGCAGCTGCGCCACCAGGCCGTCACCGATGGACAGCAGGGTATAGGTTGCAGCGGCGTCGCCGAACGGCATGCCATGCTGCAGCACGCCCACGGCCAAGCCGCCCAGCATATTGATGAACAGGATCAGGATGCCGGCGATGGCGTCGCCACGGATGAACTTGCTGGCACCATCCATCGCGCCGTAGAAGTCGGCTTCCTCGCGGACTTCTTCGCGGCGCAGCTTGGCTTCTTCACGCGTCAGCAAACCGGCGTTGAGGTCAGCGTCGATCGCCATCTGCTTGCCGGGCATCGCATCGAGGATGAAGCGCGCGGTCACTTCCGAGACGCGGCCGGCACCCTTGGTGATGACCACGAAATTGATGATGGTCAGGATCGCAAACACCACGATGCCGACCGCGTAGTTGCCGCCGATCACGAATTCGCCGAAGGCGGCGATGACCTTGCCGGCTGCCTCGTGACCGTTCTGGCCGTTGAGCAGGATCACGCGGGTGGAGGCCACGTTCAGCGCCAGCCGCAGCATGGTGGTGACCAGCAGCACGATCGGGAAGATCGTGAAGTCCAGCGGGCGCTTCACATACACCACCGCCAGCAGCACCATCAGCGAGATGGCGATGTTGAAGGTGAACAGCGCATCGAGCACCGGCGCGGCCAGCGGCACCACGACCATGGCCAGCAGGGCCAGCACGATCAGCGGCGCGCCAAGGCCCTGACGGATCATTTCCAGGGCGCGGCGGGTGTTGAAGCCGGGGGAGGGCTGGGCGCTCACGGGCGGCCTCCCTTGCCGAATTCATCCACCTGGATGTGCGGGCTGTCCGGCATCGGGCCAGTGCGCCAGGCGCGCAGCTGGTAGACGTAGGACAGGACCTGGGCCACGGCCGAATACAGTCTCACGGGGATTTCCTTTCCGAGTTGGCCTTCCCGATACAAGGCGCGTGCCAAAGGCGGGGCAGAGACGATGGCGACCTTGTTGCCATCGGCCACTTCACGGATGCGCAGGGCGGTCTCGTCCACGCCCAGGGCGACCACCTTCGGAGCGTTCATGGCGCCGCCTTCGTACTTCAGTGCCACGGCATAGTGGGTCGGGTTGACCACCACCACGTCGGCAGTGGGCACCGCTTCCATCATCCGGCGGTTGGCCATCTGCTGCTGCAGCTGGCGGATGCGGCCCTTCACTTCCGGGCTGCCCTCGCTTTCCTTCATTTCCCGGCGCAGCTCTTCACGGGTCATCTTCAGCTTGCGCATCCAGTTCCAGCGCTGGTATGGGGCATCAATGGCCGCCAGCACCAGCATCGCGCCGGCGGTGGCCAGCAGCAGGCGCAGGGTGAAGCCGAGGCCGTCGGTGATGGCGGTCTCCAGCGGGTGGTGGATCAGGCCACGCAGGGTGTCGAAGCCGGTCCAGACCACCAGCCCGGCGGCAACGCCGACAAAGGCCACGCGCAACAGCGATTTGGTGAACTCGGCAATGGCCTCGGGGCCGTACAGGCGCTTGAGCCCGCTCATCGGGTTCATGCGGTTGATGTCGGGCATCATCGCCTTGGCCGACCAGCGCAGGCCGCCCATCACCAGTGGCGCGACGAAGCTGGCCAGCAGGCAGACCAGCACCAGCGGTGCGATCACCAGCATGAACTGCAGCAGCAGGTCGCCGAAGTGGCCGAACAGTTCCTTCGGGTTCTGCCGAAGGCTCTGTTCGGGGCTGAGCGCGTGCTTCATCCAGGCGCTGGCACCCCGACCGATCGAGCCGCTCATGGCCATCACCGCCAGCACGCCGGCGCCGAATACGGCGGCCGTGCCGAGTTCGCGCGAGCGCGGCAGGTTGCCCTGTTCACGGGCGTCGCGCAGGCGTTTTTCGGTAGGTTGTTCGGTCTTTTCGCCGGCGGATTCGTTCTCGGACATCACGGGCACTGCGGCAGGGGTTGCCGGGGTGCGTGCAAGAACTGTTCCGTGATGGGCCGTTGCGTATCCACGCATGGCGTGGATCTACCGAAGCACGGAACGGGGCGGCCCCATCCACGCATGGCGTGGATCTACCGAAGCACGGAACGGGGCGGCCCCATCCACGCATGGCGTGGATCTACTGGGGGGTGTCGCTGGCGGGGCGCAGGGGGATCGTCACCACGCTGTCGCTGTGCCAGTCCACCTGCAGCGGGGCGCCCGCATCGGCGACCGATTCGTCACTTACATCGCGGCCGGTGCCGTGGTTGACCTGGTGCATGGCGTCCTTCAGTACGTCCACCTTCACCAGCAGGCGGCTGCCTGCAGCCAGGCGGCGGGCGACCATGCGCGTCCGGTCGAAGGGCAGGTGGGTCCATTGGCCGGACTGCAGCAACTGGCGCGTGCTCGGGTCGCGCACGTGGCTGGCCCGGCCCATGTAGTAGGACAGCTGCATGCGGCGGCCATCGGCCATCAGCTCGTACAGGGTGACAGTGAAATCGAAGTCGCGCTTGTTGAGGCGGACCTTCAGGTCGCCGGAGAAGCTGCCCACCAGGTCCATCGGGCCGGTAAAGGGATCGCTGACAAAGGACAGCGCCGTATCCCTTTCGTCCTGTGCTGAGATGATCGGGAACGGGTAGTAGCCATGCCGCATTTCATTGCGGTCGGCCAGGTCCACGGTCTGCCTCAGCTGGCCCAGCGCTGGCGGCTGTTCCTGCAGGCGGTGGTAGCCATCGGGCGAAGCGGGTGCGGCCGAGAGGTGGTAGCGGCGGTGAGCACCTGCCGCGGCGTCCAGTGTTGCCGCATGCCCCCAGCGATTGCTGCCCATCAGCTGGTAGTTCACGCGGTCAGGCACCAGCGCCGGGCGAGGTGCGCCACGCAGCACATGGTCCAGCCACTGGAAGGTCACTGCAGGGGTGTCGAACTGTGCGGCAGGGTCGACCGTGTAGTCGCGCAGCTGCATCGGCTTGAGCGCCGACTGCGCACCGCGGTGGTCGTAGGGTCCGATCAGCAGGGCATGATCGGCATCGGGGCGGTGCCGCAGGTGGTCTTTGAAGTACTGCAGTGCCGAGATCTGCCCATCATCGTAGTAGCCGGTGATGGTCAGCACCGGGATGCGAATGTCGCTGAACTCACTGCCGTGCGGGACCATCGCCTGCCAGTAGGCATCGTACGTCGGGTGGTCGAGCCAGCGCTGCAGCCAGGGGTTCGGCGTGCCATCGACCTGGTCGATCTGCCGGTAGGGGCGTCCTGAGGCATACCAGCGTTGCGGCAGCTGCGACCAACGCTCGTCCTGGTCGTAGGTGTCGTTGTCCAGCATCGGGCCATTGGCCACATAGAACGCCCAGCCGTAGTTGGCGCTGAGGAATACATTGTTCTCCATCGGCAGACCCTGGCCGGGGATGGCGGCAACGTAGGGCACGATGGTCTTCAATGCGGGATGGTGATGGCGCGCCGCCGCCCAGGCGGTGAAGCCTTCGTAGCTGCCGCCATACATGGCGACCCGGCCATCGTTCCATGGCTGGTGGCTGATCCAGTCGATGGCCGCGTTGGCGTCCTCGCCGTCATGTTCGTAGGGAGCGATGGTGCCGGTGCCCTGGCCTTTGCCGCGCGCATCGACCACGATGCCGGCGTAGCCATGCGCGGCGGCCAGCAGCATCTTCTGCCGGTTCTTGGGTGGATCGGTGTAGATGGTGAACAGCATGGCCGCAGGCAGTGGCGCGGTGGCAGCGCGTGGCCGCGCCAGCTGGGCCGACAGCACCACGTCGCCGCCTGCGGGAATGCGCAAGGTGTCGTCGATGACGAAGCGACGCTGCTCTTCCGCGGTGACCAGTGCAGGGGCCCGTACGGCGGCCAGCGTCTGTGCGCGCAGTACCGCTTGCAGGCGGATCAGGTTCAGTGCAGTGGTTTCGGACAGCGCCGCAGCATCCTGCCCGGCGGCCAGGGCCTGCGCCAGCTGTGTACGGACCGGAGCGGGCTCGATGGCCAGTGCGGCGTCTGCCTGTACGGCGGCTACATCATCAAGGCGCGCGAACGCCGAATGGAATGCCCGCGCATAGGCCTGCGCGTCCTGCTCGCCGGCAGTGGCAAGCAACAGCATCGGTACCCAGCGCTGGGACGCTGCGCTGTCTCCGCCGTCCTCCAGTGCACGACGTGCCTGCTCGATGGCCTTGCGCGCTTCGGCGTTGCGACCTGTGACCAGCAGCGCGTGGCTGCGCTGCGCATCGGTCAGGGACGCAGACTTCAGCAGTTCGGTGCCCAGTGCCAGCAGGGCGGCGTCGGTCTGCGCAGGTGACGCACCCGCGGGCAGCGACCAAGGCAGATCGTCGGCCATCGCGTGGGCGCAGCTCAGGGCCAGCAGTAGACCAACAAGGGTGGTGCGTAGTGCCACGGGTTCTTCCTTGGATGACGGTGGAACGGCTCATCCACGCATGGCGTGGATCTACTGGGGATCGACACCCAATGGTAGCGCCGGGCGCGGGCTCGGCTACAGGGGAGCGTTGTCACTGGGCGGCGGGCTCTGCGCCAGCTCCACCCGCGGCCGCGGCAGATCGTGCAGCTGCATGAAGCGGGAGGCATCGACAGGGCGGCCGAGCAGGTAGCCCTGCAGGTAATCGCAGCCCAGTCGCTCCAGGTAGGCGCGCTGCGCGGCGGTTTCCACGCCTTCGGCCACGATGTCCATGTCCAGCGCGTGGCCCAGTGCCACGATGGCCGAGACGATCACCACGTCCTCGGCGCTGTGCTCCAGATCGCGCACGAAGGCGTGATCGATCTTGATCTCGGTGGCCGGCAGCCGCTTCAGGTACAGCAGGCTGGAATAGCCGGTACCGAAATCATCGATGGAGATGCCCACGCCCAGCGCCGACAGCGCCTGCAGCAGGCGCAGGCTGGTATCGGTATCGCGCATTACCGTGCTCTCGGTGATTTCCAGCACCAGATAGCGCGGGGTGATGCCGTAGCGATGCAGGACCTCGCGAACATCCTGCAGCAGGTGTGGCGAACTGAACTGGACCGGCGACAGATTCACCGACATCGACCAGCCTTCGTGGCCTGCGTCGTGCCAGCGGCGCAGCTGCTGGCAGGCCTGGTCGAGTGCCCAGCGCCCGATGTCATTGATCGCGCCGCTGCGCTCGGCCAGGCGGATGAAGCGGTCCGGCGGGATCAGCCCATGCTCCGGATGCCGCCAGCGGATCAGCGCCTCGGCCCCCGCCACTTTCTGCGTGGCCACACGGATCTTCGGCTGGTAGTGGAGAAACAGCTGCTCGCTGCCGATGGCCCGGCGCAGGTCGGCCAGCAGCCGGAACTGTTGCTCTGCGCTGTCGTTCATCCAATCGGCGAACAGCACGAATGCATTGCGCCCCGATTCCTTGGCCTGGTACATCGCCGCATCGGCGAAAGCCATCAGCTGCCGCTCGCTGGCGGCGTGGTCCGGGCAGATCGCCACGCCGATGCTGGCGGTCACCTGCAGTTCGTTGTCCGGCAGCAGCGGGCCGCTGCCGACCGCCTGCAGGATGCGCCGGGCAAGGGTCGGCAGGTCTTCGTCGTGTTCGATGCGCACCACCAGCACGAATTCGTCGCCGCCCAGGCGTGCCAGCATGTCGTTGGGCCGCAGCAGCTGGCGGGTGCGCTCGGCCACCGCCACCAGCAGCGCGTCGCCGGCCTGGTGGCCGTAGGCATCGTTGACCTGCTTGAAGCCGTCCAGGTCCATGAACATCACCGCGAACCGGCTGCCGCCCTGTTCGGCCTCGGCCAGTGCCTGCACGATGCGACGCTGCAACAGCAGGCGGTTGGGCAGGCGGGTCAGCGGGTCATGCAGCGCGGCCTGGGTCAGCTCCTGCTGGGCGTCGGTCAACGACGTGCTCAGCAGCGAATTGCGCAGGCGCAGCAGCTGCGCCTCCACGCGCTGGTCCAGCCACGACACCACCAGCACCACGGCCAGGATCGCCACGGTCAGCATCACCACCAGCATCGCCAGCCATTCGCTCTGCAGGCCGTCGCCCACCGCCGCACCGCAGATGCTGCCTTCCGGGAACCGCGCGGCCGCCATGCCGGTGTAGTGCATGCCGACAATGGCCAGCCCAAGCAGACCGGCCGCAGCCAGCCGGTCGCCGACACGGGTGCGCTGCGCACGCAGGCGGAACGCAACATACAGGGCCGTCCACGAAGCAGCGACCGCTACCATCAGCGAAAACAGCAGCCAGCCCGGGTCGTAGTCGATGCCCGGCTGCATGCGCATTGCAGCCATGCCGACGTAGTGCATGCCGGCAATGCCGGTACCCATCAGCAAGGCGCCGCCCGCCAGCCGCGGGTGCGGCAGGGTGCGCAGCGAGACCAGCCACAGCGCGAACACCGATGAGGCGATGGCCAGGGCGAGGGAGAGCAGGGTGATCGGCAGGTCATAGCCGAGCGGAATCGGCAGATCGAAGGCGAGCATGCCGATGAAATGCATCGACCAGATGCCCAGGCCCATGGCGAAGCCGCCACCGAGGCGCCACCACCATGCTGCACCCTTGCCGGGTGCGGTGACCGTGCGCCCGGCCATCGCCAGCGCCGTGTATGAGGCCATCACGGCGACCAGCAGCGAGATCGTCACCAGCCACGGGTTATACGTGCCTACCAGCATTCGTCAGTCTCCCGGACCTGCCTGTCGACGGAAACCACGGTGGGGCATGCATGAGGCAGGCCGACGCAGGGCGCCGGCCACGTGCGGCATCCCCCCGGTTGCCGCGCATTCACTCTAACGCGCAGACCGGGGGGAAGGGCAAGCAGTAAAACGTGATGATCGGGTCAGTGTGTGACCGCGTCCGCAGCCTGGAAGGCGGCGTCGAACAGGCGCTGCACCGGCGGGCCCATTTCGCCGGCCAGCAGGGCCAGCAGGAACAGGCCCAGCAGCAACGAGACCGGCAGGCCCAGCTGGATCGGATTCAGCGCCGGGGCCGCACGGGCTAGCACGCCGAACGCCAGGTTCACCGCCAGCATCGCCACGATCAGTGGAATGGCCAGGGTCAATGCGCCGCGCAGCACGGTCAGCAGGAAGGTCGGCGCGATGCTGAAGAACGCGTGCGGGTCCGGCAGCGGGGCGCCGATCGGCAGCGCCCGGTAGCTGTCCACCACCAGCGAGATCAGCGCCAGGTGCCCGTTGGCGGTGAAGAACAGCAGGCCGAACAACAGGTAGAACCACTGGCCGATCACGCCCGAGGTACCGCCACGCAGCGGATCGCTCATCTGCGCGAAGGCCAGGCCGGTGCCCTGGGCAATCAGTTCACCGGCCATTGCGCCGGCTTCGAACACCAGCCGCAGCAGAAAGCCGATGGACACGCCGATGGCCAGTTCGCGGGCGATGGTCAGGACGGTAGCGGCATCGAAGCCGGTCCAGTCCGGCACTGGCGGCAGCAGCGGTGCCAACGCGATGGCCAGGGTGCCGGCCAGCACCACGCGCACCCGCGCGGGAACGGCACGGGTACCGACCATCGGCATGGCCATGGCCACCGCACCGATGCGCAGCATGGTCCACAGCACGGTGCCGATCATGCCGAAGGCGTTCAATCCATCGGCGGCCATCTGGGTGGCGGCGTCCATCGAAGCGCGTGTCCTAGCCGATCAGGTGCGGAATGCGCTGGAACAGCAGCGTGGTGAATTCAACCAGATGGCCGATCAGCAGGCTGCCCAGTGCGAACAGCACTGCGGTGAGTGCTGCGGCCTTGGCGACGAAGGCGATGGTCGGTTCGTTGAGCTGGGTCGCGGCCTGCACCACGCCCACCACCACGCCCACCACCAGCACGGTGAGCAGCAGCGGGCCGGCCACCCACAACACGGTGATCAGGCCGCCACGCAGTTCGGTCAAGGCAAGTTCGGGAGACATCATGGTTCCATCGGTAGCGCCGGGCCATGCCCGACTGTGCTTCTGTAGAGTCGAGCCATGCTCGACTGCCTCTAAATCACGCCGGATTGAAGCTCGCCGCCAGCGTGCCGACGGTCAGCACCCAGCCATCGACCAGCACGAACAGCAGGATCTTGAACGGTGCCGACACCAGCATCGGCGACAGCATCATCATGCCCATCGACATCAGGACGCTGGCGACTACCAGGTCGATGATCACGAACGGGATGAAGATCAGGAAGCCTATTTCGAAGGCGGTCTTCAGCTCGCTGGTCACGAACGAAGCGACCAGCACCGGGAACGGGATCGCATCGGGGCTGGCGTAGGTGCCGTGCCCGGCAATGCCGGCGAAGGTCATCAGGTCGGTCTCGCGGATCTGCGCCAGCATGAAGGCGCGCAGCGGCGAGGTGGTCAGCGTCCAGGCGGTCTGGAAGTCGATCTCGCCATTGAGGTAGGGCGCCATGCCGGTGCTCCAGGACTTGTCCCAGGTCGGCAGCATGATCATTGCGGTGAGGAACAGTGCCAGGCCCAGCAGCACCTGGTTGGACGGCGTCTGCCCGGTGCCCAGCGCCTGGCGCAGCAGGCCCAGCACGATGATGATGCGGGTGAACGATGTCAGCACCAGCAGCATCGACGGGATCAGGGTGATCGCGGTCATCAGCAGCAGGGTCTGCAGCGGCAGGCTGACCGGTGCACCTCCGATCTTGCCGACATTGATGTCGGGCAGCGGCGTGGTCGGCGCGCCGGGGGCTGCGAAGGCCAGCGCCGGCAACAGGCACAGGGCAAGCAACAGCAGCCACGGCATCAGGGTGGCAAGACGGGTACGGGTGACACGCATGTCAGGGGTCCTTGCGCAGCCGCTGCTGCAGCAGCTGGGCGAAATTCGGCAGGTTCTTGAAGTCCGGCACGCGTACCGGGGCCGGCGGCGGCAGCGGTTCGGGCAGGGTGTGCAGGGTGTTGATGCCGCCAGCGGTCACGCCCAGCAGCAGCTGCTGGCCGTTGACCTCGACCACCACCACGCGTTCCTTGGCACCGACGCTCAGGCTGGCCACCAGCTTCATGCCTTCGGCAGGGCGGAAGCCGCTGCCGGGCAGGCGCTTGAGCAGCCAGCCCAGGCCGATGACCAGGGCCAGCACCGCCAGCAGTGCCAGCACCGCGCCGAACAGGCTCGGTGCGGCGGCCGCGTGCTGGCCGACCTGCGGGCCGATCGGGGCGGCGGCCTTGCCGACCGCCAGCAGGGTGGAGGCCAGCAGGCTCAACGCAGTCTCCGGATCCGTTCGCTCGGGCTGACCACGTCGGTCAGGCGCACGCCGAAGCGGTCATTGATCACCACCACTTCGCCGTGGGCGATCAGGGTGCCGTTGACGAACACATCCAGCGATTCGCCAGCGCCGCGCTCCAGTTCCACCACCGAGCCCTGGTTGAGCTGCAGCAGGTTGCGGATCGGCAAGCGGGCACGACCGACTTCCAGTGACAGGGTCACCGGCACATCGAGGATCACGTCCAGGTTCAGGTCCGGACCGTTCGCTTCATCGGCCTGCAGGCTGCTGAACTGGGCCGGGGTCGGTTCGAGGGCGTCGATATCGTTCATTGCGGGTCTTCCTGGATGACGGGTACGCGCGGACGGGTGCCGGGCGGATGGGTAGCGGTGATCTTCACGGCGTTCATGCCGTTGGCGACGCCGAACTCGCCGGTGAACACGGGGATGTTTTCCACGCACAGCGGCACCTGCGGGCTCAGGTCGATCGGCAGGATGTCGCCGACCTTCAGGCGGGTCAGGTCGCGCAGGGTCATGCGCTTGCTGGCCAGCACGCTGGACAGGGTCACCTCGGCGATGTTGAGCTGCTCGCGCAGGGTCTGGCCCCAGCTCTCGTCGCGGTCGTTGCGGTCGCTCTGGATGCCGGCGTCGAGCAGTTCACGGATCGGCTCCAGCATCGAATACGGCAGGGTCACGTGGATGTCGCCACCGCCGCCGTCGAGTTCGACATGCAGGCGGCAAACCACCACGTATTCGCGCGGCGTCACGATGTTGGCGAAGTGCGGGTTGATCTCCGAGTTGATGTATTCGAACTCGACATCCATCACCGGTGCCCAGGCCTCGCGCAGGTCGGCGAAGGTCTGCTTCAGCAGCAGGTGGATCACGCGCATTTCGGTGGCGGTGAATTCGCGGCCTTCGATACGGGTCGGGTAGCGTCCGTCGCCGCCGAAGAAGTTGTCGACGATGGCGAACACCAGCGTCGGCTCGAACACGATCAGGCCGGTGCCACGCAGCGGCTTGAAGCGGATCAGGTTGAGGTTGGTCGGTACATACAGCGAGTGCATGTAGTCGTTGAACTTGATCAGTTCGATACCGCGCACCGACAGTTCGGCCGAACGGCGGATCAGGTTGAACAGGCCGATCCGCCACAGCCGCGCGAAGCGCTCATGGACCATTTCCAGGGTCGGCATGCGACCTCGGATGATCCGGTCCTGGCTGGCGAAGTCGTATGAACGGGCTTCGCCTGAGGGCGGCTCCGCATCGGTCTCGACCGCGCCACTGTCCACGCCGTGGAGCAGGGCATCGATCTCGTCCTGGGACAGCAGATCATTCATCGGGAAGCCCTTACTGGGTCACGAAACTGGTGAACAGCAGATCGTCGGCGCCGTTGCTGCCGGTCTCGGCCTTGAGCACCTTCTGTACTTCGGCCAGCGACGCGGCCTGCAGTTTCTGTTTGCCGGCGATGTCGGCGATCTGATCCGGGCTGACCTGCGAGAACAGCATCAGCAGACGTGCGCGGATGGCCGGTGCGTGGGTCTTGATCGCTTCCAGCGCGGCCGGGTCACGGGTCATCAGCTGCACTTCCAGCTGCAGGTAGCGCGGGCCGTCGACCGGGCCATTGAGGTTGACCACGAAGGCCGGGTCCAGCGCGAAGTACTGGGCCGGGGCCGGGGTGGTGGTCTTCTTGGGAGCCTGAACGGTCTTGTCTTCACCCTTGGACTGGGTGAAGAACCAGACGCCGCCACCGGCGGCAGCGGCGGCCAGTACGGCGACCAGCGCAGTGATCAGGATCGGACTACGCGGCTTGGCGGCCTTGTCCTTCTCGGCGGTCTTCTTGGTTTTGTCTGCGGCTGCGGCCACGGGGTGAAGCTCCTGAGGGTTGCTTCACCGGGATATGCAAGGGGCGTGCCGGAGCCGGGGCCGAGGGCTGCGACGGAATTCCGTCGGGATGCCTGTATCGGTAGCGCCGGGCCATGCCCGGCGGAGGGTTGGGGCTCCGCCGGGCATGGCCCGGCGCTACCCGCTCGCGCGGTGTCAGGCGTAAGCGTCCAGCAACCCGCGCTGGCGGATCAGCTGGGCCGACGACACGCTGATGTCGCCCGGCGACGGTTCTCCGTCACCCGCCATGCCGCCGCCACCAGGCTGGCCTGACGCATTGCCGTCACCACCGGGTGCCTGATGGCCGACATCGGCGTGGGCCAGCTGGAAGCCTTGTTCACCCAGCAGCTCACGCAGGCGCGGCAGGCTGCTTTCCAGCGCCTGGCGCACATCCACGTGCGGGCTGCTGAAGCTGGCATGCACTTTGTCGCCGTTCAACTGCAGGCGCACATCGACCGGCCCCATGTCGTCCGGGCTCAGGCGGATATGGGCATGGCCGATCTTCTGGTCGGCCAACCAGCCCAGGCGGGCGCCGATAGCCTGGTCGAAGCCGTCGTCACCGAGCACTGGCTTCGGTGTCGGTTCCCCGTTGAAGATGGCGTTGCCCGTGGCCAGCGCGGCTTTCAGATCCTGCACGGCGGCGTTGCTCGGCGCGTGCAGCAGCGGCGCTGTGGCACGGTCACCAATGAGAGTTGCGTCGCTGCCTTCCCCACGCTCGCTGCGCTTGGCGGGCAGCACCAGCTCAGGCAACGGCAGAGTGGTCGCCTGGTCGGCGGCGCTGGAGGCGTTGCCGTCGGCGGTGGACGATGTGGTCGCCGCTGCTGCGGACGGCAGGGTTGCTGCGACCGGCAGTGCAGCGGGGGCCGGCAGCGCGTTGCCGTCTGCGTCGGTAGCCGTCGCTGCTGCTGGCAGGGCGGCGGCAGGATCGGCCGGTGTGGGTACTGCCAGCACCAGTCCGGCCAGGCCGAGCGGCGGCCAAGGGGCTTCTTCGGTCGCCGCGGGAGCGTCCTTTTCGGCAGCAGGCCTGGCTTGCGCTGTGGGCACCGTAGCTGCGGTGTCTTCGGGTGCGGCAGCGCTGTCCGGCCTGCGCTCGGCGCCGGCCTGGCCATTGCTGTCGGATGCCGGCCCCTGTGTGGACGGCGTTGGCGGGTTCGTGGGTTTCGAGGGTGCATCGGCGCCGGGCGAGCCACCCTGCAGCAGCTGGCTGAAGTCCTTGTTGCCATCACCGCGGGGCGCGCGCGTTGCGCTGCTGCCAGAATTCTGCGGCTGCGCGTTGGCGCTGCTGGCGAGCGGGGCGGGCATCACGCGCGGCCTCCCTGTTCACCGTCTTCCTGATCCTCGGCCTGTGCCAGCCGTGCACGGCGTGCGCCAATGTCGTCCATCTCGCGCTGGTCGCGGCGGTCGGTCACTACCTTTTCCTGAGCGCGGTAGCTGGCCGCCAGCTGCTCCAGCACGGCCTTGTCGCGGCTGGCCAAGATCAGCCGGGCGCGCTCGGCTTCCACCTTTTCGCGGTTGCCGTTGACCGTCGCCTGCTGCTGTTCGACCGCGCTGTCGAGGCGGTCCAGGAAGGCGCGACGGTTCAGCAGCTGGGCCGGGCTGGTTGCCGCCATCTGCGCGTTCGCATACTCCTCGGCATAGCGGCGCAGTTCATCCAGGCGCGACAAATGGGTGTCGAGCACGGTCTGGCGTTCGGCCAGGTCACGGGCGACGGCGTCCTCGTGTTCCTGGGCCCGCTTGAGCAGGGGATCGATGCGCTTGGACTGGTTCATGGCTTAACTCTCTTGTTCCACCAGGCGCTGCAGTGCCGCCTGGCTGTGCGGGAGATCTGCGGCCTTGGCAACGTCCTGGCCGAGGAATTCCATGATTTCCGGCCAACGTTCCAGGGCTTCGTCGGTGGCTGCGTCGTTGCCGCGCTGATAGGCACCGATGGCGATCAGGTCGCGGTTGGCCGAGTAGGCCGAGACCAGTCGCTTCAACTTGCGGATGCGCAGGCGCCACGGTTCATCGGCGATTTCCGTGACCACGCGGCTGACCGACGATTCGACGTCGATGGCCGGATACAGGCCGCTGTCGGCGACGCGGCGCGACAACAGGATGTGGCCGTCGAGGATCGCGCGCGCCGCATCGGCAATCGGATCCTGCGGGTCATCGCCTTCGGTCAGCACGGTGTAGAACGCGGTGATCGAGCCGCGGCCCTTGGCACCGTTGCCGGCACGTTCGACCAGTGCCGGCAGTTTGGCGAACACCGACGGTGGATAGCCGCGGGTGGTCGGCGGTTCACCCACCGACAGGCCGATCTCGCGCTGGGCCTGCGCGAAGCGGGTCAGCGAATCCATCAGCAGCAGCACGTTCAGGCCCTGGTCGCGGAACCACTCGGCAATCGCAGTGGCGCGGTAAGCGCCGTGCAGGCGCGCCAGCGGCGGCCGGTCGGCCGGGCTGGCGACCACTACGGCGCGGCGCAGGCCTTCCTCGCCCAGCGTGGTTTCGACGAAATCGCGCACTTCGCGGCCACGTTCACCGATCAGGCCGACCACGATCACGTCGGCGGCGGTGTAGCGGGTCATCATGCCCAGCAGGGTCGACTTGCCGACGCCGGAGCCGGCGAACAGGCCGACACGCTGGCCACGGCCGATCGGCAGCAACGCGTTGATCGCGCGCACGCCCACATCCAGCGGCTGGGTGATCGGCTCACGCGCCAGCGGATTGATCGACACGCCGGCCATGCCGACATGGCCTTCGGCGCGGATCGGGCCCTTGCCGTCCAGCGGCACGCCATCGCTGTCGATGACACGGCCGAGGAGGCCTTCGCCCACTTCCACGCCGCCACGGCGCGCCGACGGCACTACCCGCGCATTGGGCAGCAGGCCATGCAGTTCGGCGCTGGGCATCAGGTAGGTACGTTCACCGGCGAAGCCGACGACTTCGGCGTCGACCCAGCCGCCATCGACGACTTCCACTTTGCAGCTGGCGCCCAGCGGCGCCTCGCAGCCGACGGCTTCCAGGGTAAGCCCGACCGCGCGGCGCAGCACGCCTTCGCGGATCAGGCCACGACCGTGCGCGGTATCAACGCGCAGGCCATCCAGACGACGGGCCAGGCGCAGGTTGCGGGCCACGGCCCAGTCGGCCGGTGGCGGGGTCGGTTGCGATTCGGGTGTCATGCGCCTGCTCCGGTCTGGCGGATCACTGCGTCCAGCGCGCCGCGCAGGCGGGCTTCGAGGGTGCCGTCGATGCGCACGGCTTCGGCGTGTACGCGCAGGTCGCCGCGGCTGAGGCTGGTATCCGGCACCAGGCGCTGCTGCGGCGTCAGGTTCAGCAGCGGGGCGAGCGCCGCGATGTCGTCCGGGTGCAGGCGCACTTCCACATCGCGGCTGCTGCCACCGACCGCGTCGATGGCTTCAGCGACCAGCTGCGCCAACAGCGCCGGATCGGTCTCGTAGGCACGGCCGACCAGGGCGCCGGCGATGCGCACCGCCAGCTCACCCAGCGCACCGACCACTTCATTTTCCAGCCGCACCAGCGGCCGGCTGAAGTTGTCGAGGATGCCTTCAATCTGCGCGGCCAGGCGACGCACTTCGGCCTGGCCCTGGCCGTAGCCGTCGGCATGGCCGTGCTGGAAGCCTTCCTTCTCGGCGCTGTCCTGGATCGCCTGGATTTCTTCCAGGGTGGGCAGATGCAGCGGCGGCTCCGGCTCGTGTTCCGGGTCCGGCTCGGTGAGTTCGAACGCATCCTCCTGATCCAGCACCGGTTCGGGCTGGGCCAGCAGATCCGGGGCAAGCCAGCGCACGACGTTGCTCACAGCATGGCCTCCGCACTGCCACCGATGGTGACGGTGCCTTCATCGGCCATGCGCTTGACGATGGCCAGGATCTCGCGCTGCGCGCCTTCCACGTCGGACAGGCGCACCGGGCCGCGGGCTTCCATGTCTTCCAGCAGGATTTCGGCGGCGCGCTGCGACATGTTGCGGGTGATCTTGTCGCGCACCTTGATGTCGGCACCACGCAGGGCCAGGCCCAGGCGTTCGCCGCTCACTTCGCGCAGCACCAGCTGCATTTCGCGGTCGTCGAGGTCGACCAGGTCGTCGAACACGAACATCAGGTCCTGGATGCGGTTGCTCAACGGCGCATCGATGCGGGCGATTTCGCCCAGGATCGCCTGGTCCTGGCCGCTGTCCATGAAGTTCAGGATGTTGGCCGCGCACTGCACGCCGCCGATGTTGGAGGACTTCAGGTTCTGGTTACCGGCGAACTGGCGCTCCATGATCTCGTTGAGCTCATTGAGTGCATTCGGCGGAATGCCGTCGAGGGTGGCGATGCGCAGCAGCACGTCCACGCGGGTGCGGTCCGGCAGCAGCTTCAGCGCGTCGGCGGCCTGGTCGGTTTCCAGATGGGCCATCACGATGGCGATGATCTGCGGGTGCTCGTTGCGCACCAGGTCGGCCACCGCACGCGGGTCCATCCACTTCAGCGCGTCCAGGCCGGTGGTGTTGCGGCCGAGCAGGATGCGGTCGATCAGGTTGCCGGCCTTCTCGCTGCCCAGCGCCTGCACCAGCATGTTGCGGATGTAGTCGTCCGAGCCCACGCCCAGCGAGGTCTTCGAGCCCAGCTCCTGGCCGAACTGGTCCATCACCCGTTCCACCTGCTCGCGGGTGATGTCGGTCATGGTGGCCATGGCGATGCCGATCTTCTGCACTTCCTTGGGTTCCATGTGGCGCAGCACTTCGGCTGCATCCAGCTCACCCAGGGACAGCAGCAGCACAGCCGCGCGCTGCACACCGGTCAGTTGTGCCTCAGTCATTGGCCACCCAGCCCTTGACCACCTGGGCCACGCGCTTGGAGTCGGTCTTCACGGCTTCACGCGCCATCCGCAGTCGTTCCTCATATGAATCCACCGGCAGGGCCAATGCATCCGGCCCGCCCAGGCTGGCCCGGTCGGCGCCCAGCGCCGGCAGCGGCATGCCATCGTCATCGACCAGCTGCACGTCCGCGGTGTGCGGTTCCAGCGACTGCTCGTCGTTCTTCTTGTTCTGGCCGGTGATTGCACGCAGCGCAGGGCGCAGTACGCCGAACAGCAGTGCCAGCACCACCACCGCGCCGAGCAGCATGCGGCCGGCATCGTGCACCCACGGCAGTTCCCACCAGGCCGGTCCTTCGACCGGCGTGGTATCGCGTACGAACGGGGCGTTCATCACCGACACGGTGTCGCCACGCTCGGCGTTGAAGCCGACGGCCTGCTTGACCAGCGCCTCGACGCGGGTCAACTCGGCCGCCGACAGCGGCTGCGGTGCAACCTTGCCGTTGGCGCCGGCGCGCGGCACGTTGTCCACCAGCACTGCCACGGAGACGCGTTTGATGCGGCCGGCCGGCTGACGGGTGTGCTGCAGGGTGCGGTCCAGCTCGTAGTTGCGGGTCGCGTTCTTGCTGCTTTCGGTCGGGGTCTGCGCGGTGGCCGGTGCGGCCTGCTGGCCTGGCGGGCTGTTGCTGGCAGCCCCTGGCACGCCCTGCGGACCTGGCGTGGTGGTGCTGTTCTCGCTCATCTGCTCGCTGCGCAGTTTCTGCGGCTCGCCGTTGTACAGTTCGCGCGCTTCTTCGGTCACCGAGAAGTCCATGTCCACGCTGACTTCCGGGTTGACCCGGCCGGGGCCGGTCATCGGCTCCAGCAGTTCGCGGATGCGTTGGTTGAACGAGGTTTCCTGGCGGCGCACCTGCTCGAACTGGGCAGCGTTGACCGCGGCCTCGCTGTTCGGGTCGGTGATGCTGAGCATGCGTCCGCTCTGGTCGACCACGGTCACCCGTTCCGGCGCCAGATCGGGAATGCTGGCTGCGACCATGTGCACGATGGCATCGACCTGGCTGCGTTCCAGCTGCTGGCCGCCACGCAGTTCCAGGGTGACCGAGGCGCTGGCCACGTCACGCTGGCGGGTAAAGGCGCTGGGCTTGGGAATGGC
Organism: Stenotrophomonas sp. ATs4; assembly: GCF_051861585.1. Taxonomy (NCBI): domain Bacteria; kingdom Pseudomonadati; phylum Pseudomonadota; class Gammaproteobacteria; order Lysobacterales; family Lysobacteraceae; genus Stenotrophomonas; species Stenotrophomonas sp. ATs4. The sequence goes on from NZ_JBLYPK010000006.1 coordinate 255,642, forward strand.
CAGGTGCACGCGCGAATCGCGCACCGGGCGCAGCGTGTTGATGGTGCGCGACAGCTCGGTTTCCAGCGAATGCTGGTAGCGCGCGCTTTCCACGAACTGGCTGACGCCGAAGCCCGGGTCGCGTTCCATCAGCTCGAAGCCGAGCTTGCCGCTGTCGGTCAGGCCGGAGCCGGCCAGCTTCAGGCGGGCGTCGTGCAGGTTTTTCTCCGGCACGGTGATGCCACCGGTGGCCGGGTCCAGCTGGAACGGAATCTGCGCGGCACGCAGCAGGTCGGTCGCTTCAGCGGTGGCCTTCTGGTCCAGGCCGGTATACAGCGGGACCATGCCGGGCTTCTGCGACCAGAAGAACACGAACAGCCCGGCCGCAACGGCCACGGCGATCATCGCCATCAGTCCGAGCCGACGGGTGATCTGCAGGCTTTGCAGCCGGTCGAACCACTGGCCCGCCTTTTCGGCGTTCAGGGATTCCTTGGAGAGCGACAGGGCCATGCGGTTCTATCCTTACAGCGGCATGTTCATCACGTCCTGGTAGGCCTGGACGAGACGGTTGCGGACTTCCACGGTGGCGCGGAAGGCGATCTGGGACTGCTGTGAGGCGACCATCACCTTGGCCAGGTCGGCACTGGGGTCACCCAGTTCGAAGGCCTTGGCGAGGGCGCCGGACTTCTGCTGCGCATCGTTGACGCCGGCAATCGCACCACGCAGGGTTTCGGTGAAGCTGGCCGGCTGGACCTGGGGTGCATCCAGCACCGTGCCCGGCAGGGCATTGCTGCGCGGTGTTTCGCCCAGCGGGTTGAGCGCCGGCTGTCCCATCTGGGTCTGATAGGAGCGGATCTGCGAAAGGATCGACGTGACGGAGTGGGACATCTGCAACGGTTCCAGAAACAGGGGATGGGGTTGTCATCGGGAGCAGCTGCAAGTGCCGTGCCGAAACCGGTTTTCGATTCAGTGAAGTGAGGGTTGGGGTGTGCTGGCAGGGCTGCGCCCTGCACCCGCCGAGGCCACGTCAACATCAACGTCAAAATCGGGCTATCCGTAGGTTGGCGGGGTGGGTCCGGTTACGGGGGACGCCGTAAATCCGTCCATGGAGGCTCGGTCGCGCCATCCATGGCGCTCACGCCCCCGCAACCGGACCCACCCCGCCTTCGACAGACCTCCGCGATCTGTCAGGACGGCATCCTGCTCTGGTGGGTGTCGACCTTGGTCGACACGCTTCGGTTGACAGAGATCCGACCCCATTGAGGGCGCCATTTAACCGGCGTCGGTTTTCTGGCCTAGGGCTGCAGGGTCCAACGGCCGGAATTCTGGCGCTGGCGTGGTGCGATGGGGCCGTCGTGCTGGGTGTAGATGAAGCGGCCCTGGCGGTCGGTCTGGCAGGTCAGCAGCAGGGTGTAGCGGGCGAGGCCGGCGGGGTGGCTTTCGACCATCTCGATTTCCGCGATGTGCGGGGCCAGACGCTGGTAGCGGTAGCTGCCGCCGATGCGGGTGTCGGTGCCGAGGATGTCCAGCACGTACTGGCTACCGGCGAAGCTGAGCTGCACCATGCGCCCGGCGTTGGGGTTGTCGGGCGCGTACAACGGGTCGCTGAGGTTGGTGAACTGACGTTGGTCGAGCGTGGCGGGCAGGGTGCAGTTGGCGGCGGCGGCCAGGGCGGGGCAGAGCAGGGCGGTGAGCAGGGCGATGGGTTGCATTGTGGAGCCTCGTTGAGAAGTCCCACTCCATCCTCCGGAACGCGGCAACGTTGTCTGTAGGAATTTGTGCAAATGCGCGGCGTTGTCAGCGCGCGGCCACGGTCTTCATCCACGCACGGCGTGGATCTACTCATGCAACGGCGCCACAAACACCAACGCCCGGGCAAGCCCAGGCGTTCGTGCCCCCTTCATGCTGGTAGCGCGTGTCAGCTGGCCAGTTCGGCCGGCTCGCGTTCAATGCCGTACTTGCGCAGCTTTTCCACCAGGGTGGTGCGGCGCAGGCCGAGCAGCTGGGCGGCATGGGCGACCACGCCCTGGGTGCGTTCCAGTGCTTCGTTGATCAGGCCCAGTTCGATGTTGGCCATGTGGTTGCGCAGGTCCAGGCCGTCGTCCGGCAGTGCCGCCGGTGCAGCGGTGCGGTTCACTGCGATGCCGTGTTCGAGCGACGGCTGGTTGCCGCTGCCCGGGGTGTGGAACGAGAAGCTGCGCAGGTCCAGGCGTTCCTCGCTGGCAGCCGGCTGGATCGGTGCCGGTACGGCCACCGCCACCATTGCCGCATCGCCACGGTAGCGCGCGGGAAGATCCTGTACGCGCACCGAGCCACCCGGGTGCAGTACCGCCAGGCGCTCGACAAGGTTGGTCAGCTCGCGCACGTTGCCCGGCCACTCGTAGCCGGCCAGCGCCTGCAGGGCTTCCGGGGTGAAGCGCACTTCGCCACGGCCGGTGCGCGCCAGCTGCGTGGCGATGGTTTCCACCAGTGCCGGCAGGTCTTCGCGACGTTCACGCAGCGCCGGTACGTCGATCGGGAACACATTGAGGCGGTAGAACAGATCCTCGCGGAACTTGCCATCGGCAATGCGGCTTTCCAGATCGCGGTGGGTCGCGGCGATCACCCGCACGTTGCAGCGGATGGTCTGGTTGCCGCCGACACGTTCGAAGCTGCGTTCCTGCAGCACGCGCAGCAGCTTCACCTGCATCGGCAGGCTCATGTCGCCGATTTCGTCGAGCAGCAGGGTGCCGCCCTCGGCCATTTCAAAACGGCCCTTGCGGGCGGTCAGTGCGCCGGTGAAGGCGCCCTTTTCGTGGCCGAACAGCTCGCTTTCCAGCAGGTCGGCCGGAATGGCGCCGCAGTTGATCGCCACGAACGGACCATCGCGGCGCGGCGAGCGCTGATGAATGCTGCGCGAGACCACTTCCTTGCCGGTGCCGGACTCGCCCAGTACCAGTACGGTGGTATCGAATGCGGCCACCTGCTCGATCATCGTGCGCAGCTCAGTCACAGCTGGGCCGTTGCCGGTAGGACCCTGATCCTGCGTGGCGCCTGCCTGGTGCTCGGCGTCCAGGCGCTTGAGGCTGGCGCGGCGCAGCAGCGCCTCCATCTGCGCATGGCGCAGCGGGGTTTCCAGCGGCCAGATGTTGGCTTCGTGCAGACCGTGCTGGCGGGCAAACGTCACCCCATCACCATCGGCCAGCAGCACCGGCGGCGGCAGGCTGCTGCCGCCAAGCCAGTGGTACAGCGCCGTGCTGGCGGCGTTGTCGTCCAGGCTGCCGACGATCACGGCCATCCAGTCGTTCTGGCGCTGGCGGCCCAGGTCGAAGTCGGCCGCGTCGGAGACCCAGCGCGGATTGAAGTCCATGAATTCCAGCAGGGCAACGGTGCGCTCGGCACGCACGGCGTCGTTGTCCAGCACCAGGATGCGCGATTCGCTCACGATCGATCCTCCCTGAGGCCTTCCAGGATCGGCATGACTTCCTGGATGTACGACAACTTGCTGACAAAATTGTCGGCGCCGGCGCGCAGCGCGTGCTCGCGGTGCTCGACGTCGTCGAAGTGGCTGGCGATCACGATGTACGGGGCATCGTCCTGCGACTTGATCAGGCGGGTGGCCTGCAGGCCGCCCATTTCCGGCATGGCCAGGTCCATCAACACCACCTGCGGGCGCAGCGTTTCCGAACGCTCGATCGCTTCCAGGCCGTTGCCGGCGCTGCCGACGATCTGCAGCCAGTCGATCTTGCGGAAATGGCGCATAGCCGCGTTGATGAAGCCCTCGTGGTCATCGACCAGCAGGACCGTGAGCTTGTTCATGTCCAACATCCTTTTCAGCCCACCCGGGCCAGCTGCGGTTGCCTGGTGCCGAGCCGGCGCCGTTCACGGGCCGGGGCGATATCCAGTTGTTCTCGGTATTTTGCGACGGTTCGGCGCGCAATGTTCACCCCCTGGCGCGACAGCAGGCCGGCAATGGCCTCATCGGCCAGCGGCCGGCCGGCCGGTTCGGCGTCGATCAGGCGACGGACCATGGCCTTCACGGCCTGGCCGGAGACGCTGGCGCCTTCCAGGCGCACGGCGAAGAAGTGCTTCAGTTCGAAGGTGCCGCGCGGGGTCTGCAGGAACTTGCCGGTGGTGATGCGCGAGACGGTGGACTCGTGCATGCCGATTTCCTCGGCCACTTCCTTCAGGGTCAGCGGCGCCATGGCTTCCTCGCCACGCACCAGGAACGCGGCCTGGCGCTCGACGATCACCCGCGCGGTGCGCAGCAGGGTGTCGTAGCGCATCGACAGGCCGCGGCTGAACCAGCGCGCCTCCTGCAGCATCTCGCGCAGCGCCGGGGCGGCTTCGCTGGTTTCGGCCAGCGCTTGTTCGTACTGGCTGTTGATCGAGACGCGGCGGCTGGTGGCCGGATTCAGTGCCACCTTCCACTGGCCGTCGGCGTGCCAGGCGACCACGTCCGGCACCACCACGGCGTTGCGCTCGGGCAGCAGGCTGTCGCCGGGGCGCGGCTGCAGCGAAAGGATCAGTCGCACGGCCTCGCGCACGTCATCGATTTCGGCATCGTGCTGGCGGGCGAGGGCGGTGTAGTCGTGCGCGGCCAGTGCATCAAGCGCGCCGTCCAGGATGTGCGCAGCCAGGTGGCGTGCCGGAACCACGCCGTGCAGGCTGCGCAGCTGCGCCTGCAGGCCTTCGCGCAGGTCCTGCGCGGCCATGCCGGCCGGCTCACCGTGCAGCAGTTGCTGGCGGATGGCCTCGACGCCGTCGGCGGCGATGTCGAACTGTGCACTGGCCAGCAGCTGCAGCTGCGCCAGGGGCGCCTGCAGGTAGCCGGCCTCATCGCAATGGTCCAGCCAGAACGCAGCCACAGCGAGCTCACGGTCGTCCATGTCCAGCGAGAGGCGCTGCAGCACACGCAGCTGCGGGTCGCTGGATTCACCGGCCGCGATGCGCGCCATACGGTCATCATCGCCATCCTGCCAGCTGCTACCGGCCACATCCCACATCGAAGATTCGGGCAGTTCGTCGAAGGCGGCCGTCTCCAGCGCGGTGACGCCCGCATCGGTGGACTCGGCAGCCGGTGCTTCAGCTTCTTCGATTTCCAGCAGCGGATTGGAATCCAGCAGGCGCTGGATTTCCTGTTCCAGGTGCAGGCCATCCAGCTGCAGCAGCCGGATCGACTGCAGCAACTGCGGGGTGAGGTGAAGTTGTTGGCCCAGCTGGGTCGAGAGTGCAGCCTTCATCGTGGTTCCCCGGCACCGCTCCCCGGCGCCTTGTGGAACGCATCTTGCTTTTGATCCGGCGGGGGCGGAATCGGGGGGTTCCTGAAGGGCTTGGTGAATACCCTGACAGGATGTGGGGATATTCCCTACATTGACGCGGAATGTTGACGATGAACTTCGCCAAGTTGTTGATTCGTCGTGGGTGACGATCAGTGTCCGCGGTGCGTCGTGTACGGATTCCTGTCAGGGCCTGTCAGGGTGACGGGAATTCGTCGTCCGTGGGGCGTGGCAGGGGTCAGATCCCTTTCCCGTGGAAAGGGATCTGACCCCCTTCGCAGAGGATCACTCCAGCTCGTGCTGGTGTCGGGCGGCCAGAAGCAGCAGGTCATTGGCGCGGCGGCAACCCAGCGATTCCATCATGCGGGCGCGGTGAGTCTCCACCGTCTTGACGCTGATGCCGAGGTCGGCGGCGATTTCCTTGTTGCTCTCGCCCTTGCCGATGCGGCGCAGGATCTCGCGCTGGCGCGGCGACAGCGCAGCAATACCAGTGGGCTTCTCGCGGCCCAGCATCGGCGCCAGCATCTTGGCCGAGATCTGCGGGCTCAGGAACACCTGGCCGGCGTGCGCGGCACGCAGCGCCAGTTCCAGTTCCTGTGGGGCGGCATCCTTGACCACAAATCCGACCGCGCCGCGATCAAGCGCATCGCGTACATGCGCCGCATCGTCGTGCATCGTCATCATCACCACCCGGGTGCCAGGGGCGCGCAGGCGGATGTCACTGAGCGCTTCCAGGCCGGTGCGGCCGGGCAGTGACAGGTCCATCAGGACCACGTCAGGGGCGTGCTGCAGGGCCAGCTGCAGCGCCTGCTCGGCGTTGCTGGCCTCGGCGACGAGCTGCACGTCGGCAAACCCCTGCAGCAGCCGCGCCAGGCCGGCGCGGACAAGGGTGTGATCGTCGACGATGAGAACTCGCACAGGCACGTCGGGAATCCGTGAGGGGAGTCCACCTTAACTTAGCTGAACGGGCGCGCCAAGGGTTGCCTGTCCGGCTTCATGGTGGCAGGTTTCAGCGGGCGCGGCGGGCTTCGGCCACTTGACGACGATGCAGGCGGAACAGATGCCGTTCCATCGCCATTTCCAGGCCATCACCGAGGCGTTGGAAACGCAGCCACAGGTAGTGGCCGCCGCCGCCGTCGGCAGCTTCAGCGATCACTTCCACCGGTAGGTCGATGTGGTCGGGCAGCCAGTCGCTGGGTTGCAGTCGCACTACGCCGGCCTGACCGGTGCTGGCACCGCTGCGCGGTCCGAGTTGCAGGCGGATACCGCGGCGGGACCAGCGCACAGGGCGCAGGGTCAGCTCCTGGCCCTGCTGGCGCACCAGGCGGCCAAGCAGCACCATCGCAAGGTCCAGCTTCGCTTCCAGCCGCTGCAGCTGCAGGCTCGCTTCACTGCGCTCCTCATGCTCGTCGACCCGGCTGTCCTCGACCAGCGCCAAGCTGCGCAGCAGGCCTTCGGCACTGCTGGTACGTCCGGCAGCGCTGCCGGCCTGGAACTCGGCGGGCAGCGCCAGCTCGCAGCTGAGCGTCTCGTCGAACAGTTCGCTCTCTGCAGGATGGTGCAGTGACGTGGTCGGCAGTTGGGTCATGCCAGCGATTCTGCCTGCAGGTAGGCATGCGCCGCGCGAAGGGAGCGCTGGCCATCGTTCATCTGGGCGGCGACCGCGTCGCGGCGTTGGCGCAGCAGGCCGAGCAGGCTCTGCTGGCGCTCGAACAGTGCGCTCAGCGGAGCGTGGTCGGCCGCGGTCAGCGGATGGCTGAGCAGGGCATGCAGCGTGCTGTCGTGGCCGTCGAGCAGGCTGTCAGCCTGCTCGAAAGCGTCCTCGCCCAGGGCCTTCTCGAAGGCGTCCAGCTGGGCATGCAGTTCATGCAGGCTCATGGTGCCACCGCTGCAGGACGGCGCTGTTCCTGCGGGATCGCATTCCAGGCGCTGTCGATCTCGCCCAGCAACTGCAGCGATTCGTCCAGCGCTGCACGGTCGTTGTGCAGGTTGGCTTCGGTCAGGCGCTGCAGCACGTAGTCGTAGAGGGCCGACAGATTGCCGGCGATCTCGCCGCCGGCCTCATGATCCAGCGAGCCGTTGAGGTGGCCGACGATTGCGCAGACCTCGCCGATCGCCTTGCCCTTGCCGGCCTGGTCACCCCGTTCGAGGCTGGCCATGGCACGACGCACGCGCTCCAGTGCACCTGCCAGCAGCATCGCCACGAGTTTGTGCGGATCGGCGTCGGCAACCGCACTGGTCACTCCCACCTGGCGGTACTGTTCGGCATATTGACGGCTGGAACCGTACATTCGTGATTCTCCTTGCGCGGGGTGCCGCCGGGTGATCGTGGGGACCATTACCAGCGGTGCGGCGATGATGGCTGTTGCGTCCGTTATCGGTGCGTTGCACGCCAAACTTGAGCGCTGCGCGCAGTGCCTCAGCGATTGAGCTGTGACAACTGCTGCGACAAGGCGCTGCTGCTCTGCTGCAATTTGCCCATCAGGCTATCGAGCGCCAGGAACTGCTTCTTGTAACGTTCCTCGACGCCTTTCATGCGTACGTCCAGGTCCTTGCGGCGCTTGTCGATGTTGTCCAGCGTATTGTTCAGGCCCTTGGTGCGGGCGACGAAGGCGCCTTCCTTGCCGGTGGTCGTGCTGACGTAGCCGTCAACCATGGTGTAGAGCTTGCCCGCGCCGCCTGTATCGCCGGTGATCGCCGAGCGGATCTTCTCGGGCTGGTTGGCCAGTGCGGCGGCAAACTTGGTGGTGTCCAGCACCAGGCTGCCGTCGGCGTTGGGATAGCCGCGGGTCTGCAAGCCCAGCGTTTTCGGGTCCAGGCCATCGGCGGAAAGCTCCTTCAACACACCCGACATCATGGAGCGCAACTGGCTGGTGGCACCACGCATCTGCGCGTCGCCGGTCAGCGTGGCGGCTTCCTTGGTCTTGGCGTCGTACTTGGTTTCCGTGTTGATCGCCGCGATCGCTGCGTTGTAGGCGGTCACGAACTCCTGCATCACCTTGGTCGCGGCGGTGGTGTCGGTACTGATCACGACAGTACTCTTCCCGGTAACCTTCAGGTTCAGGGTCAGGCCCGGCACCGCATCGGCCACCGTATTGCTGGCACTGACAACTTTCACGCCATCGATGGTCAGTTCGGCGTCGGCGGCTGCGGTGTTCTGCTTCAGGCTGCCGACCAGCGCGCCCAGCTTCGGGTCGCTGCCGCCGTACTCCAGTTTGATGGCGCTGGCCGCACCGGTCTTTTCCTGTGCGATCGACAGGTACTGATTGTCGCCGGAGCTGATCAGCGTGGCCTGCACGCCTTCCTTGCGGCCCGCGGCATCGATCTTGTTGCGGATGGTGGTCAGGGTGTCACCGGCCTCCACCTCGACCTTCATGGTCTTGGCCTTTTCGCCGACGCCAACGGTCAGCGTCAAGGTTCCGGCACCAAAGGTATCGGTCTTGGGTACCGAGGTGTCGGCAATCAGCTTGTGCGCCGTCGCGAGGGATTTCACCTCCACCTGGTGCGTGCCGTTGGAGGCCGCTGCCTTGGTCGTGCCCAGGTCGTACAGCGCCACCGATGCCGTCAGCACGTCGTCGGTGTTGCCTGGCTGCGCTTTGCCGGTGGCCGTCACGGTACGGGTGTCGAAGGCCGTGGTGGCCTTCAATGCAGTCAGTGCAGTCTTCAGCTTGTCGAAGGCCGAGGTGACGGTGCCGACCGACGACAACTGCATCTTGGTCTTGGACTGCTGCAGGTTCAGTGCATTGTCGGTGGGCTTGCGGTCGGCCGCGACCAGCTTGTTGACGATGTCCGAGATATTCAGTCCCGAGCCAATGCCACCGTATCCAAAGTCTGCCACGTCGTTTCTCCTGGTATTCGGGCCTGCCCGCCGTGCGGTGGCCCGTCGTCAACGAAAATAGCGGCCTGCGCCGCTGGGTCTTGAGGACTTCGTTGATGCATGTGCTGTGCCAGAGCACCGGGAGCGGTTTTGGCACGCAGGTTGCAGGAGAGCTGGGGCAGGGTGCGGGTGGATTCACCGCAGGCTGCCTGGGGTCTGCAAAAGACCCTCCCCCAATGCAGGGGAGGGATCAGGCTACTGACAATCGGGGGGAGACGAAGCCGCCCGGTACGTACAGTCAAAAGTACAGCGCTGAAAGAGAGATCCGCAGGAGCGGGCGATGCCAGGCCGGTTCGGGAGTGATCCCGGGCCGGGCATGGCCCGCGCCTTCGTGCATCGTGGCTTCCGGGTTGCCGCTGCCGTCGGTTCGACCCGACGGCAGCGGCGCCTTCTTGCCGTGGATCAGCGCAGCAGGCTGAGCACGCCCTGCGGCACCTGGTTGGCCTGAGCCAGCATGGCCGTACCGGCCTGCTGCAGGATCTGGGTGCGGGTCAGTTCGGCGGTTTCCTTGGCGAAGTCGGTGTCCTTGATGCGGCTACGCGACGCGGACATGTTCTCCGAGGACGACTGCAGGTTGGCCACGACCGAGGTGAAGCGGTTCTGGATGGCACCGAGGTCGGCGCGGGTGCTGTTGATCGAGCCCAGTGCCTTGTCGACGATTTCCAGTGCCTGCTGGGCACCCTTGAACGAGGTGACATCCAGGCCCTTGACGACGCTGGTGGCACCATCAGCTGCGTTGGTGGTGGCAGCAGTGAGGCCGCTGCCGGCCACGGTGCCGCCGACGACCAGATCCTTCTCGGCCTTGACCGAGCTCAGTACGACCTTGGTCTTGTCGGTCGTGTCGACCGAGGCGGTCACCCCGGATTCGCCCAGCTTGGCGTTGATCGCAGTGACCAGCGACTGGGCGATGTCACCGCCCTTGGCGGTGGCCTCGTAGGAGACCTTGTCGATGGCGATGCCATTGATGGTCAGACCGTCGACGGAGCCGGCGGCGGTAGCATCTACGATGGCAGCGCCGGTAACGTCGGCAGCGAACTTTACGTTGCCCAGCGAGCCGGACTTGGCGTCGATGACCTTGTCGATGGCAATCGCCTGGCCGGCGTTGGCGCCGACCTGGAACAGCTGGCTGGTGAACGAGCCGTCCAGCAGCTTGGTGCCGTTGAAGTCCGACTGCTTGGCAACGCGGTCGATTTCGCCGACCAGCTGGGTCACTTCGGCCTGCAGCGCCTTGCGGTCGCTGGTCGAGTTGGTGGCGTTGGACGACTGCACCGACAGCTCACGAATGCGCTGCAGGTTGTTGCCGATTTCAGTCAGCGAACCTTCGGCGACCTGGGCCAGCGAAATGCCGTCGTTGGCATTGCGGATGGCCACGTCGGTACCGCGGATCTGCGTGCCGAAGCGCTCGGAGATCGCCAGACCAGCGGCGTCGTCCTTTGCGCTGTTGATGCGCGAACCGGAAGACAGGCGCTGGATGGTGGTGGCCAGCGAGTTGCCACTGGTGCTCAGGTTGCGCTGAGCATTCAGGGACATGGTATTGGTGTTGATGACTTGTGCCATGGTGCTTTCCTTTGGCGAAGGTGGAACGTATTTCAGGAACCGGGCGGCAGTTCAACCGCCGCCCGGTGGTCGATCAAGGTGCGGATCAGCGCAGCAGGCTGAGCACGCCCTGCGGCACCTGGTTGGCCTGGGCCAGCATGGCCGTACCGGCCTGCTGCAGGATCTGGGTGCGGGTCAGTTCGGCGGTTTCCTTGGCGAAGTCGGTGTCCTTGATGCGGCTACGCGACGCGGACATGTTCTCCGAGGACGACTGCAGGTTGGCCACGACCGAGGTGAAGCGGTTCTGGATGGCACCGAGGTCGGCGCGGGTGCTGTTGATCGAGCCCAGTGCCTTGTCGACGATTTCCAGTGCCTGCTGGGCGCCCTTGAAGCTGCTGACGTCCAGGTTCTTGGCGAAGCTGGCGTTGGTGGTGGCCGCAGCGGTGGTGCTGGCGATACCGGTCATGCCAATTTCAGTGGCAGCCGTCGGGGTGCCCGGAGTACCAGCGCCGCCGGTGATGGTGCCGGCCGCATCCAGGGTGAAGTCCTTGTCGGCCTTCAGCGATGCCAGAGTGATCTTGCCGGTGGCGTCGACGCTGGCGCTCAGGCCGGTTTCACCGATCTGCTTGTTGATGCCGTTGGCCACGGCGGTGGCGACGTCCGAAGCGGTCGCGCCGGCCTTCCAGCTGATGTCGTCAATGGTCACGCCATTGAGCTTCATGCCCGAAACCTTGCCATCGCTGGTCGCGGCGGCGGCGCTGGCGGTTGCAGCCACATCGGCAGTGAACTTGACGTTGCCCAGCGAGCCGGACTTGGCGTCGATGACCTTGTCGATGGCAATCGCCTGACCGGCGTTGGCGCCGACCTGGAACAGCTGGCTGGTGAACGAGCCGTCCAGCAGCTTGGTGCCGTTGAAGTCCGACTGCTTGGCGACGCGGTCGATTTCGCCGACCAGCTGGGTCACTTCGGCCTGCAGCGCCTTGCGGTCGCTGGTCGAGTTGGTGGCGTTGGACGACTGCACCGCCAGTTCACGGATACGCTGCAGGTTGTTGCCGATTTCGGTCAGCGAACCTTCGGCGACCTGGGCCAGCGAAATGCCGTCGTTGGCATTGCGGATGGCGACGTCGGTACCGCGGATCTGCGTGCCGAAGCGCTCGGAGATCGCCAGACCAGCGGCGTCGTCCTTGGCGCTGTTGATGCGCGAACCGGAGGACAGGCGCTGGATGGTGGTGGCCAGCGAGCTGCCGCTGGTGCTCAGGTTACGCTGAGCATTCAACGACATCGTGTTGGTGTTGATGACTTGTGCCATGAGGAGAGGTCCTTGAGCGGTTGCACGTGAGTTGGGTTAGACGCCCCCGACGTGCTTCGGGGACGACTCATGTCAGCGCTGCAACAGGCTGAGCACGTTCTGCGGTACCTGGTTGGCCTGGGCCAGCATGGCCGTCCCGGCCTGCTGCAGGATCTGGGTGCGGGTCAGTTCGGCGGTTTCCTTGGCGAAGTCGGTATCGCGGATGCGGCTGCGCGAGGCCGACAGGTTCTCCGAGGAGGTCTGCAGGTTGGCCACCACCGAGGTGAAACGGTTCTGGATCGCACCGAGGTCGGCGCGGACGCTGTTGACGGACTCCAGGGCCTTGTCGACGATCGACAGCGCCTTCTGCGCGCCTTCCGCCGTGGTCACATTCAGGTCCTTTACGAAACTGGCCGTCGCAGTGGTCAGGAGGCCACCATTGGTGCTGGTCTCGGTCAGGCCCAGGCCGGCGATGGTTGCGGCGGTGGCGCCGGTCGGCGGGGTTGCGGCGCTGACACCCAGGGTGAAGGTCTGGCCGTCCTTGACCGAAGCCAGGCTGATCACACCGGCATTGACCGAGGCCATGACGCCGGTTTCGCCCAGCTTGTTGTTGATCGCAGCGGAGGTGGCCGAGGTGATCGATTCACCCGCCTTCACGGTGAAGTCGCTGACGGTGATCGTGGTGGCGGTGCCGCCCGGCGGGGTCACCGAAATCTGCAGACCCGAGTAGGTGGTGTCGGCGGTGGCCTTGTCGGCTGCGGCCAGGCTGGTGCCGGCATAGCCGTTGGCGAAGGTAGCGGCGCCCAGCGAATCGGCCTTGGCGTTGACCACGCTGTTGATGGCGATGGCCTGGCCGGCGTTGGCGCCGACCTGGAACAGCTGGCTGGTGAAGGAGCCATCCAGCAGCTTGGTGCCGTTGAAGTCGGCCTGTTTGGCGACGCGGTCGATTTCGCCGACCAGCTGGGTCACTTCGGCCTGCAGGGCCTTGCGGTCACTGGCGGAGTTGGTGGCATTGGAGGCCTGCACGCCCAGTTCGCGGATGCGCTGCAGGTTGTTGCCGACTTCGTTCAGGGAGCCTTCGGCGACCTGGGCCAGCGAGATACCGTCGTTGGCGTTGCGGATGGCCACGTCCAGACCACGGATCTGGGTGGTGAAGCGCTCGCTGATGGCCAGTCCGGCCGCGTCGTCCTTCGCGCTGTTGATGCGCAGGCCGGACGAGAGGCGCTGGATGCTGGTGGCGAGCGAGCTGCCGCTGGTGCTCAGGTTGCGCTGAGCGTTGAGCGACATCGTATTGGTGTTGATTACCTGTGCCATGGGGTCGTCTCCTCTTATATGGAACCCGTTGGTGAATGAAACGAAGCGCCGCCTGTTTTTTTGTGTGGCTGTGTGCTTCGCTGTTGCCAAATGAATAACGGCGCTTTGTCAACAACCTTTAGCCGTGAATTCCGTTGAAGCCGTAATTCGTTGCCGGAAGCTGTTTTTCCGGGGTTTTCAGCCCGGGAAGGGCGTGAAGGCGACCCCGGAAGGAAGCGGCCGGGCATGCCCAACCAGCGCTGATGAAGGTATCGGCGGGGTCCGGCCGGGCTTGATGGGCAATCACGGAAAATCGGCCTGAGATAGCCGTATGCCGGTAGCGCGGGGCCATGCCCGGCGGGCGCAGCGGGCCAGGGCCGCGGAAACGAAAAAGGCCGCGATGCAGGGCAACGCGGCCTTTCAGGGGTGACGCAGGAGATGCGTCAGCGGATCTTGTTGAACAACGACATCGACTGCATCTGCGAGAAGATTGTCTGCGCCGCCTGCAGGGCAGTGCTCTGCAGCTGGTACTGGCTCAGCGCATCGGCATAGTCCAGGTCGCGCATCTGCGACAGCGTGGTCTTCAGGGTCACGCTGTTGGCTTCACGCATGTCAGCGGCATTGTCCAGCGCCTTCAGCTGTGCACCACCGGCCGCTCGTGAATCGATCATCCGTTCCGATGCACGTGCCACGTCGCGCAGCGCGCTCTGCAACTCGTTCTGCTGCGCGCTCATCTTCGCGGTGGTACCGGTGTCGGCGTCAAGCGCGGTGATCAGCTTGTCCATGGTGTCGAAGATGTCGCGGCTGGTCGCTGGCTTCACGTTGAAGCTGTCGCCCGCAGCGGGCGCACCGGTGATCTGCAGGCGCACCCCGTTCACTTCCAGATTGTCACCGGCCTTGTAGGTGCCGGTACCGGTCACGTTGCCGGCGCCATCGAGCACTTCGTACTGGTTGGCGGCGGTGAAGCGGACACTGAAACTCTGCCCGTTCCAGCTGTCGCTGCCATCGCGGGTGATGTTGGTCAGCACGCCATTGCCGGTATTGCCCGCCGCGGCACCGCCGTCGACGAAGCCATCGCCGGTGGGAATGCGCATGAAGATCTCGCTGCCGGGGAGGGAGTCGCGTACGTAGGTGTCAGGGCCGACCTCGATCTGGCGCTGGGTCTGGTCACCGCGGTAGACCACCTTGCCATTGATCTTGGCGAACGGCGGATCGCCGTCGTTGGTGCCGCCAAACACGTAGCGGCCGGTGCCGTCATCGGCGTTGGCCAGTGACAGCAGGCCGTCGCGGATCTGGTTCAGCTCGGTGATCAGCGTCTTCTTGTCGGCCGCGCTCAACGCAGGATTGCTGGCCTGGATGGTCAGGTCGTTGACCCGTCCCATCAGGTTGTTGACCTGTGCCAGGGTGTTTTCCTGCACGCCCAGCCGGTTCTGCACGTTGCCGGCGTTGAGCTTCATACGGTCCAGTGCGGCCAGGCTGCGGTCCAGGCCGACCGCAGCACCGGCGCCGACCGGATCGTCCTTGGCGGTGACGATCTTGCTGCCGGTGGCGATCTGCTGCTCCAGGTGGCTGAGCTTGGCCTGCTTGGCCATCATCAGCGACACGGACTGGTTGTACATCATGCTGGTGGAGATGCGGCTGCTCATCGGCGGACCGCTCCCAGGATGGTCTGGAACATGCTGTCGGCGGTGGAGATCAGCTGCGAGGCGGCCTGGTAGGCCTGCTGCAGGCGCAGCATGTCGGCGGCTTCTTCATCCAGGTTGACGCCGGACACCTCATCACGCGCTTCCTGCGCCTTGTCGTTGATCACCAGCTGCGCATCCAGCGAGTACTCGGCCGAACGGGCGGCGGCGCCGACCTGGGTGGTGAGGCCGCCCAAAGCGCCGTTGAGGGTCACGGTGCCCGCATTGAACGCCTTGGCGCTCTCGACCTTGGCCAGCTTGGCGGCATTGCTGTTGTCCGAGGAACCGGCCGGCGTCGGCGTGATGTTGAAGGTGTCGCCGACCTTCGGGGCGCCATCCAGCACGAAGCTCCAGCCGTTGGCGCTGATGGTCTGGCCGGGGGTGTAGGTCTGCGGCGGGCCACCGTCGATGGTGTAGGTGGTGGCCGAGGTGAACACGATCGCCGCCGGATTGCGCAGGTTGGCATGGGTCGAGTCGGTGACCGCAACGCCACTCAGCTTGCCGGTGCCGGTGTTGGATGTCGCGGCGGCACCCTTCACGGCTGCGGCGGCCGCGATGCGCGACGGATCGGTGATCGCGATCTCCATGCTGCCGGCCACGCCGGCGGTGGGCTGCAGCAGGAATCGGTCATTGGCCGCCGGGGTACCGGCCATCACCAGCTTGACGCCGTTGATGACCAGCGGATCGGTCGCCGTGCCGGTGCCGGTCAGCGGAACATTGGCGCCGGTATCGGCGCGACTGGCCTTCCAGTTGCTGCCATCGAACTGCAGCACCACGTTCTGCGCGTCCAGCTTGCCCAGATCGCCATACGTTGCGCTGAGGCTGGCGGTGCCGGTGTTGCTGTTGTTGGCGGTGACGCGCGGATTGCCGATGTTGAAGAAGTCGCCGCCCAGCTTGCCGTAAAGGTCCACGCCCTGGTGGTGGGCCTGGTTGAAGCTCTCGGCCAGGCCCACGGCCAGCTTGCCCAGTTCGGCCTGGGCCGGGGTCAGCACGGTGTCGCGGAACTCCAGCAGGCCGCCAATCTGGCCACCGACCGCCTTGGCGTCGAGACGGATCGTGTTGCCCTGCGTTTCCAATGCCAGCTGCAGGCGCTCCGGTTGGTACGGGTCGGCCACGGTGGTGACCTTGGTCGCCGTGGTGCCTACCACCAGCGCGTTGCCGCCGGCGGTGTAGACATTCATGATGCCGCCGTCCTGGATCACCGCCGTACCGCCGGTGTAGCCGATCAGCTGGGTGATCAGCTGGTCGCGGCGATCGAGCAGATCGGGCGCGGCGTTGGCGATGTTGGTGCCGATGGCGCCATTGATCTGTGCGATTTCCTGCGCCAGCCGGTTGACCTCGGTGGCACCGGCCATCAGGCCGTTGTTGACCTCGCCGTTGAGGTTGTTCAGGTGCGTGTTGAGCTGCACGAAGCGGTTGGCCAGGGCCTTGCCGCCGTCCAGCATGTTCTGCCGGTCTGCGGTGCCGGCAGCGTTGGAGGACAGGCCACTGACCGAGTCGAAGAAGTTCGACCAGACCCCGGACACGTTGGTGGCGGGGTCGGAGACCAGCGCGTTGACGCGGTCGGCCATGCTCGAAAGCTGCTTCAGGCGCGCCAGCTCACCGCTGCTGTCGAGCAGGCGCGAGATCGCCAGCTGGTCGGCGGTGCGGCGGATGTCGGTGATGCGGGTGCCGTTGCCGACCGTGCCATAGCCGTAGTTCTGCGGATCGGCGGTGGCAAAGTTGACCTTCTGTCGGCTGTAGCCGGGAGTATTGAGGTTGGCCACGTTGTGGCTGGTGGTCGCCAACGCACGCTGGAAGGCGAGCAGGGCACCGGTACCGGTGGAAAGTACGCTGGACATGGGGTTCCTCAACGACGAGTGATACCCAGCGCCGCGGTTGCGGTGCTGGCGAAGGTCTGGCCAAGGCGCGAGCCGGCATCGGCCACAGCGCTGACGGCGCGCTCGATGGTCGGGCCGCCGGCAATCGCGGCGATCTTGGCCGCGTAGCGCGGATCGGTGGCATAGCCGGCGCGCTGCAGGCCGCTGGCGAAGCCCTGCACGTCGGTGCCGGCCTGAAGGGCCTGCTGGTAGCGCGGGCTGGTCTTCAGCAGGCGCACGTAGTCGGCGAAGCTCTCGGCCGGTGAGCTGTAGGCGCGGAAGCTGGCGGTCTCGTTGCGGCGCACGCCATCGACATATTCATGAGTGCCGGCCACGGCGCGCTGGCCGTTCCAGCCATTGGCCTTGATGCCGAACAGATTGTGCGAGGTGCTGCCGTCGGCATGCTTGATGTGGCGCTTGCCCCAGCCGGTTTCCAGCGCCGCCTGGGCGACCAGGGCGCGGGCATCCACGCCCAGTTCCTTGGCTGCGCTCTGCGCGTGCTGCCAGATGCTGGCGACGAAGCCCTCCGGTGTGTGTTCGCCGAGCTGGGCCACGGCGGTACGGGTGGCCATCGCATCGGCCGGGTTCATCGCGGTGCCGCGGTTGCTGGCGGTGGCCGACCACTGGTCGCTGTTGGCGGCCCAGTCTTCGCCCTGCAGGCTGCCGATGTACGGATCTTCGGTGCCCAGCGAGCGGTGCATGCTGCTGCTCTCACGACCGGCGATCAGGTCCAGGGCCTGTTCCATCGGCGCGACGGATGCCTGCGCACCCTGCTGCGCACCGGCGGCCATCTGCTGCAGCAGGCGTACGGCCTGGCTGCCGTCCTCCAGTGGCAGCGACGGTGCCGGCTTGGCCGGTGCATTGAGCTGGTAGGCACGGCTGGCCTTGGCCGGGTCCACGCGGGTGTCCAGCGCGGGGCCCTCGGCGGCCTGCCCGGACAGCTGCCGGCTGATCATGCCCGACAGCCCCAGGCCTTTGCCGCGGGTCATCGCTTCGGCAATCTTCTGGTCGTACATCTCGCGGAACATCTTGTTCTCGCCGGGGAACAGCGAGTCGCCAAAACTGGCGTCACGCATGCTCTTGACCAGCATCTGCGCGAACTGGCCTTCCAGCTGCCGCGCGACCTTGTCGATCTTGGCCGGATCGTTCTGTTGCGCCGGGTGCAGATCGAATGCGGGCGTAATGCGCATGTCAGATCACCTCGAGCTCGGCACTCAATGCGCCGGCCTGCTTCAGGGCTTCCAGGATCGCGATGAGATCGCCCGGTGCCGCGCCTACGGCATTCACCGCGTGCACGATCTCGTCCAGGGTGGTGCCGCCGCTGAACTTGAACATGCGGCTGCCGTCATTGGTGGCGGTAATGGTCGACTGCGGGCTGGCTACGGTGCGTCCGCCGGACAAGGCGTTGGGCTGGCTGACGTTGGTGTTTTCCTGGATGGTGACGGTCAGCGACCCGTGCGAGATCGCGGCCGGTCCCACGCGCACCTGCTGGCCGATGACCACGGTGCCGGTGCGCGAATTGACCACCACCTTGGCCGGGGCGCTACCCGGGGTGAGTTCCAGGTTCTCGATGCGTGCCAGCAGGCCGATGCGCGCGCCCGGATCGGTCGGCGCGGTGACCGCTACGGTCACGCCGTCGACCGCACGCGCGGCACCTTCGCCGAACGCGTTGTTGAGCGCGGCGACCATGCGCGAGACCGTCGTGAAGTCGTTGTTGTGCAGGTTCAGGGTGATGTCGCCGCCATTGGCCAACGGATCGGGCAGGGCGCGCTCAACGGTCGCGCCGTTGGGGATGCGGCCAACGCTCGGCACGTTCACCGAGACGCGGGAACCGTCCTTGCCCTGCGCACCAAAGCCGCCGACGATCAGGTTGCCCTGGGCAATGGCGTAGATCTGGCCATCGGCACCACGCAGCGGCGCCATCAGCAGCGAGCCGCCACGCAGCGATACCGCATTGCCGATCGACGACACCGTGATGTCGATCGGCTGGCCCGGTTTGGCGAACGGCGGCAGTTCGGCGTGGATCGCCACGGCGGCCACGTTCTTCAGCTGCGGATTGACGTTGGCCGGCACGTTGACACCCAGTTCGCCGAGCAGGTTCTTCAGGCTCTGCACGGTGAACGGCGCCTGGCTGGTGCGGTCGCCGCTGCCATCAAGGCCGACCACCAGGCCATAGCCGACCAGCGCGTTGCCGCGCACGCCACCCACCTGGGCCAGGTCCTTGATGCGCTCGGCACTGGCCGGGGCCACCACCGCGAAGACCATGAACACGCCACAGTAGAGCGACGCCGCGCCCCATGACCGACGTGCGCCGGTTGCAAGAACGCGTCGCCACGCGCCCAGGACCGGCCGCGCCGACTCGGGGCATGTTTTATTGCGTCGCTGCCAGGAAGAAGAGGAGAAGAGTTTCATGGCCATACTCAGAACGGCGTCAGGCCGGAGTTGAAGAAGCGGCTCAGCCAGCCCATCGCGTTGGATTGCGCGACCGGTCCACGACCGCCATAGACGATGCGGGCTTCAGCCACGCGGCTGGACGGAATGGTGTTGTCCTGGCTGATGTCGCCGGGACGCACGATGCCCTGTACCTGCACCAGTTCATCGCCCTGGTTCAGGCGCAGATTCTTCTGCCCCTGTACCACCAGATTGCCGTTGGGCAGGCGCTGGATCACGGTCACCGTAACGTTGCCCTGCAGGCGGTTGCTCTGTGCGCTGTTGCCCTTGCCGGTGAAGTCACGTGCACCCTTGGCCGAGGCGCTCAGAATGTCCTTGCCGCCCAGGGTGACCGGTGCGCCGAAGATGGACGGCGTGCCCAGGCTCAGGTTCGATTCCTTGTTGGTGGCGGTGTTGGCACTGGTCTGTGCGGTGGTGTTTTCCAGCAGGCTGATCGTCAGCAGGTCGCCTACGTCCCGTGCGCGACGGTCCGAGTACAGCTGCAGGGTCGGGCCGGCGGCGTAGATCGCCCCGGCGGTGGGTGCAGCCTGCGGCGGCATGATCGGCTGGATCGGTGCCATCGTCGGGTAGGGGCGCACGTCGCCCGCGATCACGCAGCCACCGAGCAGGGCGGCCACAGTGCAGGCGAGGGCGGTACGGGCGAAGTTGGAAAGGGGCGACATGGCGGTTTCCCGGTTGGGCCGGTCAGAGCTTGTTGTTGAGGTAGCCGAGCATCGAATCGGTGGTGGAAATCGCCTTGGCGTTCATTTCGTAGGCGCGCTGGGTTTCGATCATCGACACCAGCTCTTCCACCACGTTGACGTTGCTGCCTTCCAGCGCGCCCTGCACCACGGTGCCCAGGCCATTGAGGCCGGGATTGCCGTTCTGTGCCGGGCCGGAGGCCGTGGTCTCCAGGAACAGGTTCTCGCCGCGCGCCTGCAGGCCGGCCGGATTGACGAAGTCGGTCAGGGTCAGCGCGCCCACTTCCACCGAAGCTGCGCCGTCGGCCATCTTCACGCTGATGGTGCCGTCGGTACCGATCGTCACCGACTGCGCGCCTTCGGGAATCTGGATGCCCGGCTGCACCGGGTAACCGCTGTTGGTGACCAGTTCGCTGTCCTGGTTGATCTTGAACGAGCCGTCACGGGTGTAGGCCGAGCTGCCATCGGGCATCTGCACTTCGAAGAAGCCGCGGCCGTTGACCATCACGTCCAGAGCGCGGCCGGTCTGCTGCTGGCCGCCCTGTTCGAAATTCTTGGCGGTGGCGACCACGCGCACACCGGTGCCGAGCTGCAGGCCGGTCGGCAGTTGGGTCTGCGCCGAAGACGAGCCGCCGGGCTGGCGTACCTGCTGGTACAGCAGGTCTTCGAAGCTGGCACGGTCCTGCTTGAAGCCGGTGGTGTTGGTGTTGGCGAGGTTGTTGGAAACCACCGACATGCGCATCTGCTGCGCATCCAGTCCGGTTTTTGCGATCCACAGTGCCTGGTTCATCTTCGCTGTCCTGTCTGGTGAAGCTGGCCGCGTGGTGCGGCCCTTGAGTGCGGGTGTGCAAGCGGTGTGCCAGCGCCGGCGTCAGCCAGCGCCGGAATTCCGTCAGCTGCCCAGGCGCAACATGCTGTTGGCGCTGCGCGCGTTTTCGTCGCCGTGCTTGATCACCTGCACCTGCATTTCGTACTGGCGCTGCAGCTGGATCATCTGCACCAGCGCGCCAGCGGCATCCACGTTGCTGCCTTCCAGCTGGCCGCTGTGCACGGCCGTGCCCTGCGCCGGGGCGAATGGCTGGAGGGGGTCGGTGTTGCGGAACAGACCATCCAGGCCACGCTCCAGGCGCTCATCCGGGGCCTGCACCACCTTGATGCGACCGATCTGTGCCATCGTCTGCGGGCCTTCGCCCTGCGGGATGATCGAGATCGTGCCGTCGGCCCCGATCTCCATCGCCTGGTAGGGCGGAATGGCGATCGGATTGTTGTTGTCATCCAGTACCGCACGGCCGCTGGAGGTCACCAGCTGGCCGTTCGGCGTCACCGACAGCGCCGCCCCCCGTGTATACGCTTCGCTGCCGTCGCTGGACTGTACCGCCAGCCAGGTGCCGGTCTGCAATGACAGGTCCAGCGGCTTGCCGGTGATGTGCTGCGAGCCGGGCGTACGGTTGAACCCGGCGTCGACGTGCAACGCATCCACCCGCGAGGCAAAGCCCGGCCCGCGGATCGGGAAGGCTTCGGTGTTGGCCAGCGCTTCCTTGAAGCCGGGAGTGTCGGAGTTGGCGAGGTTGTGGCTGAGCGTACCCTGCGCCTGCAGGGAGGCGCGGGCACCGGTCATCGCCACGTAAAGGGCTTTATCCATGCGGGAAGTTCCGTTGCAGGGTCAGCAGGTCATCAACGGATGTTGATGACGGTCTGGGTGATCTGGTCCTGGGTGGTGATCATCTGCGCGTTGGCCTGGAAGTTGCGCTGCGCGGTGATCATGTTGACCAGCTGCTCGGTGAGGTCGACGGTGGATGCTTCCAGCGAACCGGCCTGGATCTTGCCGAGGTTGGACGTATCCGGCATGCCGGTACGCGGCGTGCCCGAGCTGAACGTGTCCACCCACAGGTTGTTGCCCTTCGATTCCAGGCCCTGCGGATTGTTGAAGGTGGTCAGCGCAACCTGGCCCAGCGGCTTGTCGGCACCGTTGGAGTAGCGGGCGTAGACCACGCCGGTTTCCGACACGGTGATTTCATTGAGCTTGCCGGCGGCGTAGCCGTCCTGCTGGGTGTTGCGCAGGGCGAACTTCTCGCCGTACTGGGTCGAGCCACTCACATCGAGCGTCATGTTCAGCACGCCGGCACCGGTGGTCGGGGTAAAGGTGCCGAGGCTGACCTTGCCGTTGGCCGGTGCGGTCAGCTTGCCGCTGTTGTCGAAGGTGACCGGGGTCGGTGCACCGGCCGGCTGGCCGTCCACATAGTTGCGCACGGTCCACTCGTTGGGGTTGGCACCCTTCACGAAGTACGAGACCTGGATGTGGCTCACGCCCAGCGAGTCATACACGGTGATGCCGCCGCTGGAATGGTTGTAGCTGTTCGAGTCGGTCGGGTCGAACGTGGTGACGGTCGGCTGCTTGGCGTTGGCCGGCAGGGTGAAGCCGACCTTTACTTCGCTGGTCTGCTTCGGCGGGCTGTCGGTGGTCAACAGCTGCAGGTCGACCATGCGGCCGGCGTCGAAGTTGGTGCCATCGGCATTCGGTGCGAACACCTGCAGGCGTGCGCCCTGCGGGTTGACCACGTAGCCGGATGGATCGGTCTGGAAATTGCCGGCGCGCGAGTACACGCGCGAGCCGTTCATGTTCATGGTGAAGAAGCCTTCACCGGAAATGGCCATGTCCAGGCTGCGGCCGGTCTGTTCGTTGTGGCCCTGCTTGAACTGCTGGGCGACGTTGGAGACGCGCACGCCCGAGCCGACTGCATTCTTCGACAGGCCGTAGCCGGTGGCCGAGAACAGGTCGGCGAATTCCGCGCGCGATTCCTTGAAGCCGGTGGTGTTGACGTTGGCGACGTTGTTGGCGGTGACGCTCAGGTCGGAGTTGGCGGCATTGATGCCGGACAGCGAGACATTGAAGCCCATGGGATGCTCCTGGTAAGTGCGGGGTGTGCGGCTCAGCTGACGCGGAGCACGTAGTCGATCGGGGCCGTGCCCAGGCCCTTGAGGTTCAGGTACAGGCCGTCGGAGCCGACGGTCACGCTCTCCACCGGTGCCTGCACATAGGTGGACAGCTTGGTGCTCTTGCCGGTGGTGTCGACGTGGTTGGCAACGATGGAATACTTGCCCGGTTCCATGCGCTTGCCGTTGGCGTCCTTGCCATCCCACTTGAAGGCGGTTTCGCCTGAAGCCTTGGCTTCCACGCTCAGTGAGGTGATCTTGGCGCCGTTGGCATCGGTGACGTCGACGGTGATGATGCCGGCCGACGGTGCGGCCACCGTGCCTTCCACCGTGCCTTCCTTTTCCAGCACCAGCTTTTCCGACGGCACCAGCACCTGGTGGCCGACCAGCGCGGCGCCACGCAGTACCTGGTCGCTGGCCATCGATTGCTGGAAGCCCTTCACCGTCTTGTTCAGATCGGTGATGCCCTGCACGGTCGACATCTGCGCCATCTGCGCGACCATCTGGGTGTTGTCCATCGGCTTCAATGGATCCTGGTGCTGCAGCTGCTCGGTCATCAGGCGCAGGAAATCGGCCTGGTCCAGCGTGTTCTTCTTTTTCGTGGCGTTGCTGTTGGGTGCATTCAGGCCGAGCGCGGAGTACACGTCCTGGCTGGTCTGGTTGTTGACGGCGGTGGTCATGGCGGTATCCGGTGCTGCGGGCCTCAGCGGCCCATGGTCAGGGTGGCCAGGGCCAGCTCCTTGGCGGTGGTCAACATCTCCACGCCGGCCTGGTAGTTGCGCGAGGTCGAGATCAGGTTGACCATCTGCGCCACCGGATCGACGTCGGGCTGGTAGATGTAGCCATCGCCGTCGGCCAGCGGATGGCCCGGCTCGTAGCGCTTGATCGGCGCCGCATCGCTCTGGGTGATTTCCTTGACCTTCACCGAGGTGATGTTCGGATCGTTCTTGCTGGTGACGGCCTGGAAGATCGGCTCCAGCGGCTTGTACACGGCGTCGGCGGAACCGGCCACGGTGTCGGCGTTGGAGAGGTTGGAGGCGATGGTGCTCATGCGCACCGACTGCGCCTGCAGCGCAGAGCCGGCGATATCGAAGATCGGCAGATTGCTCATGGCTTATTGCCCCGTGATCGCGGTCAGCATGGAACGCACCTTGCTCTCGACGAAGCTGAGCGAAGCGCGGTACTCGAGGGCGGCGCGGCCATAGGCAGCGCGCTCGGCATCGGGGTCGACGGTGTTGCCGTCCAGGCTGGGCTGCACGCCTTCGCGCGCGATCTGGAACGGGTTCAGGCCACTACTGATTTCGTAGTGCTGCTCGTTGGTGGTGGTCATCAGGCCGTTGGCGTCCAGCCCCTGGGCATGGCGCAGGGCGGCATCGAAGTCCAGGTCCTGGGCCTTGTAGCCGGGAGTGTCGGCATTGCCGAGGTTGCTGGCGATCAGCTTCATCCGCTGTTCGCGCAACGGCATGGCCTGGGCGTGGACGCCCAGGTAGTCGGTAATCAGGTTGCGCACGATGCACTCCCACAGGAACGTTGCCCGGGAAGCTGCAAGGGGTGTGCCAAATCGTGGTGCGCAAGGTCGCGCTCGCCGGGCATGGCCCGGCGCTACCGTGGGTCGGGGCAGGTGTCTGGTAGCGCCGGGCCATGCCCGGCGGAGACGCGTGCGGCGGCCTTACGCCGCCATCGCCACCTTGCGCAGGCGGTCCAGCACGAAGTCGGCCAGCTCGTGCGGCGAGTACTTGGCCACGAAGGCGTTGGCGCCGACGCGCTCGACCATCGCATTGTTGAATACGCCCGACAGCGAGGTGTGCAGCAGCACATACAGGCCGGCCAGGCCCGGGTGGCGCCGGATTTCCGTCGTCAGCGTGTAGCCGTCCATGGCCGGCATCTCGATATCGGAGATGACCATGGCGTAGCGGTCGGCCGGGTTCTCGCCGGAGGCATGGATCTGCAGCAGATGCTCCAGCGCCTGCTTGCCGTCGGAGAGCAGGGTGGCGCCCACGCCCAGCTGGTCCAGCACGCTGCGGATCTGCTGGCGGGCCACGCGCGAGTCGTCCACCACCAGTACCTGCAGTTGCGGGCCGTCGGAGGGCATCGCCATTGCCGGGTCGAGTACGGCTTCGCCGCGCACCTGGGCGATGTCGGCCAGCACGCTTTCCACGTCGATCACCTGGATCAGCTCGCCCTGGAAGCGGGTCACCGCGGTCAGGTAGCTCGACTCGGCGCCCAGTTCCGGCGGTGGATGGATGTCTTCCACCGCGATGTTGACGATGCGCTCCACGCCGCTGACCAGGAAGCCCTGGATCGAACGGTTGAATTCGGTGACGACCAGGTAGCCGGGCGAGGTGTCCGCATCGGGCTCACGCTCTGGGTGGCCGATGGCCAGACCGAGGTCCAGCACAGGCACCGAGCGTCCGCGGACGTCGGCCACACCAGAGAACTGGCTGGGCAGGCCGGGCACCTGGAACAGTTCCGGGCGGCGCAGGACTTCCTGCACCTTGAAGACATTGACGCCAAAAAGCTGACGTCCGCCGAGGCGGAACAGCAGCAGCGCCAGGCGGTTGTGGCCGGCCAGGCGGGTCCGCTGGTCGATCCGGTTGAGCAGGTCATGGGACATGGCTGCTGTATCGGCGTCGCAGCGGCGGAACTTGAGGGTGGTGTGTCGCCCGTGTGCTCCACACTGCTTTTGTAGAGTCGACTGTTAGTCGACTGCTCTTCGATCCGATCGCGGGAAACCCCGCGCTTCGCGCGAAAGTCGACTAACAGTCGACGCTACCCATCCGGTCGGACCCCCATCCCGGACCCGATCAACAGGCCCGTCGCTCTGGCACACCCCTTGCACGCACCAGGACCAGATCCCATCGACAGGAGGCGCCATGCGCCGGGTCACATCTCTATTCGCCATCGCGTTCGCCCTGGCGTCGCCGTGGGCGGCCGCCGCAGACTGGCAGCCGGTGGCGAGCATCCGCGCCGCAGCGCTGTCGACGCTGGCGGCCGGTAGCGAGGGGGAAGCCCAGGTGGCCGATGCCTTGCGCCTGCCCAAGTGCGGCGGCCCGCTGCAGGTGCAGCCCACCGCCAACACCACCGTGGAGGTCAGCTGCCCCGATGCCGGTGGCTGGCGCCTGTTCGTGCCGGTGAAGGTGCGGCGCAACCAGACCGTGCTGGTGCTCAACCGAGGAATCGGCACTGGAGAAACCCTCACTGCCGCCGATATCACTACTGCCCAGCGTGATGCCGCACGGATTGCCGGCGCGGTGCTGGCCGATCCCAATGCAGCGATCGGCCGCATTGCCCGCCGTCCATTGCAGGCCGGGGCCCTGCTGTCGAACAACGATCTGGTGGTGCAGCGTCTCATCAAGCGAGGAGACAATGTAGCCCTGGTCTCGCGTCGCGGCTCGGTCGAGGTCCGCATTGCCGGCCGTGCGATGGGCGATGCCGGTGAGAATGAACGGGTTTCGGTGGAGAACCTGTCCTCGCGGCGGATCGTGCAGGGCACGGTCGATGCCGCAGGTGACGTAATCGTGGCGCGTTGAATTACCGCAGAATATCCCTAAAGATCACGGCCCTGCGGCCGTTATCCCTTGTGTACGGCAACTCCAGGACACCCCATGAGCCAGAAAATCGACGGCAACCTGCAGGTCCCCCAGGCACTGCGCAGCGTAACGACCCCGGCCAACAAGCCCGGCGTCAGCAGCGATGCGCCGACCCGCCCGGTCGAGGCGGCCGACAGCCTGCGCCTGACCGGCGAGGCCACCAATCTGCAGGCCATCGAGCGTGAGCTGACCACCGCACCGGCGATCGACGCCCAGCGCGTGGCGGCCGTGCGCGAATCGCTGCAGAACGGTACCTACAAGATCAATCCGGACGCGATTGCCTCGCGTATGCTCGAGCTGGACCAGCAGCTGCACGGATGACCGCGGCGATGAGCGAGCCGCTGCAGCGCCTTGCCCAGGCCCTGGACGTTGAACGCCAGGCCCTGGTCGAGCACGACGTGCACGCCCTGATCCGGGCCACCGGTGCCAAGCTGGAAGCGCTGCGTGCGCTGGAAGGCGCGCCGCCGGTCGGCGAGGGCGAACAGCTGCAGGAACTGGCCGAGCGCAACCGCGCCAACGGCGTACTGCTGTCGCGCCGCCGTCGTGAGGTCAACTGGGCACTGCGCCAGCTGGGCCGCACCGAAGACGCCTCGGCCTATGACGCCAAGGGTCAGTCGCACACGGTCACTGCGCGCCGCCCACTCGCCGTCGCCTGACGCGACGGCGGTCGCACAATACATTCCGGCGGGCTGAAGCCCGCCGCATGACCGCGTATATTGGGCGCCTGTTCGAACGTCCCGAGTTGCCGTGTCCGCTGCCAACGCCCTGGTTACCGCCCCCCTTCCGCCGCAGCCGGTGCTGCAGGCGCTGCTTGAGCGCCTGCGCGAAGGCCTGCTGCTGTTCACCGAAGACGGGCAGGTGGCCCTGGCCAACCCGGCCGCCCAGAACCTGCTGGCCAGCGGCGAGCACGGCGCATTGCCACCACCGCAGCGCCTGCGCGAGCTGTTGCCACCGGATGCGCTGGAGCAGGCGCGCCAGCACGGCCATTGGAATGGCAGCCTTCCGCTGGGCGAGGGTGTGATCATCGCCCATCTGTACCATCACGGCCCGGTCGGGCAAGGGCATTTCCTGGCCCTGTTCCGCCATATCGAAGGGCAGGAAGATTACGAACGGGAGCTGCAGCAGCGTCATGCCGAGCTGCGCCAGGCCTATCTGCGCCTGAACGGTACCCAGGAAAAGCTGCTGCAGTCGGAGAAGATGGCGTCGATCGGTCAGCTGGCTGCCGGCGTCGCGCATGAGATCAATAATCCGATCGGCTACGTGCACTCCAATCTGGGCAGCCTGCAGGAATACCTGCGCAGCCTGTTCACCGTCATTGAAGCCTACGAACGTGCGTTGCGTGCACCGGATCCCAAGGCCCTGATCCCGGAAATCGATGATATCCGTGACCGGCTGGACATCGATTTCATCAGCCGCGACCTGCCGCAGCTGATGGCCGAATCGCGCGAGGGCATCGAGCGGGTGACCCGCATCGTGCGCGACCTGAAGGACTTCTCGTACTCCGGTCGTGATGAGTCCTGGAAGCTGGTGGACCTGCATTCCGGCCTGGAATCGACCATCAACATCATCTGGAATGAACTCAAGTACAAAGTGCACCTGGTGCGCGAGTTCGGCCAGCTGCCGCTGGTGGAGTGCCTGCCGTCGGAGTTGAACCAGGTCTACATGAACCTGCTGCTCAACGCGGGTCATGCCATCGCCGAGCGCGGCACCATCACCGTGCGTACCGGCGTTGATGGCGATCACGTGTGGGTCGAGTTCGAGGACACCGGCGGCGGCATCTCGCCGGAGCTGCGCCAGCGCATCTTCGATCCGTTCTTCACCACCAAGCCGGTGGGCAGCGGCACCGGCCTGGGCCTGTCGATTTCCTACAGCATCATCAACAAGCACCACGGCCGCATCGACCTCGACAGCACCCCGGGCGTGGGCTCGCGCTTCCGTGTGGTGCTGCCGGTGAAGCAGCCGCGCTGACCGCTCCTGTGGGGGAATCCGCCGGGCATGGCCCGGCGCTACCCGCGTGCACCTGTAGCGCCGGGCCATGCCCAGCGGCCGCCATCAGCGCGGTGGCGGACGATCCTCGCCACCCTCGACCGGCTCCACCGGCGCCGGCCCGGCGTTGCTGCGGCGCTGCTCCTCGTACGTACGGAACGCCTGGTGGATGTGCTTGCGCAGCTCATCATCGTTCCACGGCTTGGTCAGGAAGCGGTAGATCGCGCCGCGGTTGATCGCGTCGGTCACCGTGTTCAGATCGGTGTAGCCCGACAGCACCAGGCGGATCGTGTCCGGGTACAGCATCTTCACCCGGCCCAGGAACTCGGTGCCGCTCATGTCGCTCATGCGCTGGTCGGACAGGATCACCTGCACGTCGTTGATCGCCAGCAGGTCGAACGCATCGCGCACGTTGCCCGCCGCCAGGATGCGGTAGCCATCACGACGGAACAGGCGCACCAGCGAGCGCAGCACGTTCTCTTCGTCATCCAGCAGCAACAGCGTGCGGTCCGGCCGTGTTTCGGCGAATGCTTCCGGGCGCAGGTAGCGCCGGCGCAGGGTCATGCCGGCGGCATCGGCGGACATCGGTTCGCCGAACAGGTAGCCCTGGAATACATCGCAATCGTTGCGGCGCAGGAAGCCCAGTTGCGCCTGCGACTCCACACCGTTGGCGATCACCGTCATGCCCAGCTGGTGGCCCATCGCGATGATCGCGCGGGCAATAGCCGCCTCGCGGTTGCCGGCAGGCGCGCTCTTGATGAAGCTGCGGTCGATCTTCAGCTTGTCCACCGGGTAGCGCACCAGCGCACTCAGGCTGGAGTCGCCGGTACCGAAATTGTCCAGACTCAGGCTGATGCCTTCGTTGCGCAGGTTGGCCAGCGTCTCGTGGACGAAATTGACGTTGTTGGTCAGTGCGCTTTCGTTGATCTCCAGCGTCAGCATCTGCGCCGGCACGCCCGAGGCCTGGATCACCCCCATCACTTCGGCAAAGAAATTCGGCCGCAGCAGCTGCAGGGTCGACACGTTCACCGCGATGGTGAAGTCATCAAAGCCCTGGTCGCGCCACAGGCGTGCCTGCTTCAGTGCGCCTTCCAGCACCCAGGTGCCGATCTGCACGATGATGCCGAGGCGTTCGGCGGTACGCATGAAGCGCTCCGGCACCAGCATGCCCAGCGTGGGCGACTGCCAGCGCAGCAGCGCCTCCATGCCGACCACATGGCCGTCGCGTGCACTCACCAACGGCTGGTAGCGCAGCTTCAGCTCGCCATTGGGAATGGCGTCGACGATCTGACGCGCAATGATGCTTTCACTGTGTGCGCTCGGTGGCGTGTCCACGGCGTGGATGCGCACCGCGTTGCCACCTTCGCGGGCGGCCTGGTACAGCGCGTCCTCGGCATGGTCGAGCAGGCGCGAGGTGCTGCTGGCATGTTCCGGGCACAGGCTGACCCCCAGCTTGCCGGTCATGAACAGGGTGTATGGCAGCACCGACAGCGGCAATTCCATCTGCTGGCGGATCTCTTCGGCGAAGTCCTCCGGCAGTGGAACGTCGGCAGTGCGCGGTACGGCAATGAGGAATTCATCGCTGCCATGGCGCCAGAGTTTGCCGCGCCCGCGCAGGTAGGACTGCAGGCGTTGCGCCACCAGCACCAGCGCCTGGTCGCCGACTTCGGCGCTCATGTTCTCGTTGACTGACGCGAAGTGGTCGATGTCCACGTGCATCAACATCAGCGCGGTGCCGCCGGAGGCTGCCTCGGCGACCATAGCCTGCAACGCGGGGTTGCCGGCGCCGAGGCGGTCGGGCGCATCATCGATGCTGACCGGGGGCTGGTTGGGATTCCACATAGGCTCAGTATTCCGGTGACTCGACGGCGGCCATACTGGCCGCCTGGTAGGGGAGGTGGACGTCGATCAGGGTGCCTTCGCCGTGCGCGGACTCGATCCGAACGTGACCACCGACGCTCTGCGCACGTTCGCGCATCACGATCAGGCCCAGGCCGCGCGGACCGTCCGGGTCGAAGCCCTCACCATCATCACGGATCTGCAGGTGCAGGCTTCGCTGGCCGACGTCGCGCAGCTGCAGCAGCACCTGGCTGGCGCGGGCATGACGCAGCGCGTTGGTCAGGCTTTCCTGGGCGATGCGGAAGCAGGCCTGCTCGATGCTGTTGTCGGGACGCTGTGGCAGCGGCTCGATCTCGGCCAGCAGTTCAACCGGCGAGGAACGGAACAGTACCCGTGCCTGCCAGCTCAGTGCGGCCTCCAGGCCCAGCGCATCCAGTTGCGGTGGCCGCAGCAGGGTGGAAATGTCGCGCAGCTTGGCCACGGTGGTGTCGGCGAGGCTGACGATCTGTGCCAGATCCTCGCCACGCCGCTGCGCATCGGCTTCATCCTGCGCTGCATAGGCCGACAGCTTGATCGCGGTGATCGCCTGGCCGATGTCGTCGTGCAGGTCGCGCGAGATCGCGCGGCGTTCGTCCTCCTGCAGGGAGAACAGGCGCCCGGCCATCGCCTGCAGCTCACGGTTGCTGGTTTCCAGCGCAGCCCGCGTGCGCTCCGAATCGCTCAGGTCACGCACGATCAGCAGCTTGCAGTCGCGACCGCCATAGCGCACTTCGCCAACGGCCAGGCCGGCATGGAAGCTGCGGCCGTCGGCGCACTGCATTGCCACCACGCTGCTGTGGCCAGGGCCCAGATGGGGCTGGCCGGCGCGCAGCTGGGCGCGCACCCGGGCCAGATCGGTGGCGGCAACCAGCGCCGACAGCGGCTCGCCGAGCAGCGTGTGGCTGCCGTAGCCGAACAGGCCTGCGGCCCAGGCATTGGCATACAACACGTGCTCATCGGAAAGGATCACCACGCCATCGGGCAGTACCCGCACCAGCTCGCGGAACTGTTCCTCTCGTTCACGCAGCAGGCGGCGTGACTGCTCACGTTCGGTGACGTCCTGCAGCGTGCCGAGCACACGATTGCGGCCGGCCTCATCGGTACCGCTGGCGGCACGCAGGTGCACCATCAATGCGTGGCCGTCCATCGCCAGCAGCGGCAGCAGCACGTCCACCTGCACCGGTTCGCCGGAGCACAGCTCGGCCAGCAGCTGCTCGGTCTGGGTTGCGGTGGCCGGGTCGGCCGGCACCAGCAGCTCGTCGAAACGGTGCCAACGCCGGGCTTCCGGCGGGCGTCGGCCAAGCAGTCGATAGACCTGGTTGGAATAGCGGCCCAGCCCGGTGGACGGGTCCAGTTCCCAGGCGCCGATGCGGGCCAGCTCATGCGCTTCCTCGACCCGTGCCAGCGCCTGGTCGCGGCGCAGCTGTGCCAGGTCCTCGGCGGTGCGGTCGATGGCGATCAGCAACCGGGCGTTGTGGCCGTCGTAGCTGATCGCATTGGAGCGCAGCTCCATCTGCCGCAGCGAACCGTCACGCAGCTGCAGCTGCGTGCGCAGGATGCACAGCTCCTCGGGCGCTTCGCGGATCGCCTCCAGCTTGGTCTGCAGCGCCTGGTCCTGGCCTGGCGGCCACAAGGAGTCGATGGTCTGCTCCAGCAGTTCGTCGCGGTCCCAGCCGAAGGTACTGCAGGCGGCCGGATTGGCGTCGAGGATCGCCAGCGTGTCCAGGTCGTAGACCAGGATCGGGCCGGGGTTGCCTTCGAACATCTGTCGCAGGCGCAGCTCGGAGGCCTGCTGGCGGGCGTGGGTATGCAGCACGTGCTCGGCCAGCGGGCGCAGCAGCAGGTACAGCAGGCCAGCACTGGCCAAGGCGAAGAACGAGCCCTTCAATCCCTGCCACAACGCTGCCTGCTGCGGGTCGGGCACCAGCGCCTGCACCGCGCTGTCGGTGGAGATCATCCAGGCCAGCGCCATCACCAGGTAGCTCAATACCACCCGGCGCCGGTCACGGCTCAGCGCCTGCGCCATCCGCGGGTCGGGAACTGGGGCGTTGCCGGTCGGTTCTGCAGGCATGGACGGGATGGGGGAAAGGGGCGCCGGCCATCTTACCGCGCGGGTGTGCCCTGACCACTCAATTATCCGGCGCAGGCGCCGTTAATCACTGCGTGCCCCGCTGACGGGCGTGTCATCCGGAGCAAGATCGCGTGGACCAAGGGATCATCGCCAGCCTGCTGCAGCACCCGCTTGCGTCGGCGCTGGTCATCGTCGACCGCACGGGCCGCCCGCTGGCGGCCAATCCGGCTGCGCGCGAGCATGGCCTGCCGGCCACCGTGGCTGCTTACGCGCCGATGCTGGAAGATCTGCGCCTGTTGGCTGCCGATGGTGGCATCGTGGCCTGCACGCTGCCCGGTGGCCCGCGCGGGCACTACGATGGCCATCTGCGCGCCGTCCATGATGGTGCCGGCAACCTGTTGGCCTTCACGCTGAGCATCCCCGAGCCGGTGCCGGTCGATGGTGGCGGGCGCTGGGAGCTGGCACTGGACAGTGCCGGCCACAGCCTGTGGGACTGGGACATTCCCAGCGACCGCGTAATCCGCACGCCGGCGCTGGGTGATGAAACCGCTACCGAAATACTCGCGCGCGTACACAGCGACG
The DNA here is from genome assembly GCF_051861585.1 of Stenotrophomonas sp. ATs4. Lineage (NCBI taxonomy): Bacteria > Pseudomonadati > Pseudomonadota > Gammaproteobacteria > Lysobacterales > Lysobacteraceae > Stenotrophomonas > Stenotrophomonas sp. ATs4. Next base: position 288,586 of record NZ_JBLYPK010000006.1, read on the forward strand.
ACATCGGTCAGGTACGCGTGGCGCTGGACCAGCACCTGCGTGGCCTGAGCGAGCAGTACAGCGCCCAGTTCCGTTTCCGCCAGGCCGATGGCCAGTGGCGCTGGGTGCTTGATCGCGGTCGTGTGGTCGCGCGCACGGCCGACGGCCAGCCGCTGCGCATGGTCGGCACCCATACCGATATCGAGCAGCAGAAGCAGCTGGAAGGCTTGCTGCAGGAGCAGCAGCTGCACCTGAGCGAAGCCCAGCGCATCGCCAGCATGGGCAGCTGGTCGTTCGATCCCGGTAGCGGGCAGTTCTGGTGGTCGCCGGAGCTGCGTTCACTGCTGTCGCTGGAGCAGAGCAGCGTGCCCGGCCAGCGGCGCTGGTTGAAGCAACTTCATCCCCGTTCGCGCGGAGCGCTGCGTGCCGCCTGGCGGCGTGTCTGGCGCGACGGCCGCGCGGCCAACATCGAGCTGGAACTGACCCGCGGCAACGAGCCCTCGCAGCACCTGCGGCTGTGGATGCAACCGTTGCTGGACACCGATGGCCAGCCCAAGCGCCTGCTCGGCCAGGTGCAGAACATCACCGAGCAGCACCAGACCGACGCACTGATCCGCTGGCGCACCGAGCTGCTCAACCGCGTCTCCGCCCTGGGCCGCATCGGCGGTTGCGAGATCGAAGTGCAGACCCGGCACATGCAGTGGACCGAGGAGTGCTACCGCATCCACGGCCTGCGCAAGGAGCCGATCACCCTGGACCAGGCGCTGGCGCTGTACACCGAAGATTCGCGCAATGCCTTCGAAGCCGCATTGATCCGGATTGCCGGCGGCGGCCTCCCCGAACAACTGGACCTGTGCTTCTACCGCCAGTCCGGCCTGCGCGTGTGGGTGCAGGTATTGATCGAACTGGACCGTCGCGATGGCCTGCCGCCGCGCGTCGTAGTGCTGTTCCGTGACATCACCCGCGAGCGCGAAGCGAACGAGCGGATCGAGCTGCTGGCGCACTACGATCTGCTCACCGGGCTGCCCAATCGCGTGCTGCTCGGCGAGCAGACTGCAGAAGCCATCGAGGAAGCGCGCGATCGCGGCACCTCGCTGGCGATGCTGTTCATCGATCTGGACGGCTTCAAGACCATCAACGACAGCTTCGGCCACGCCACCGGCGATGCGCTGCTGAAGGCCGCGGCCACGCGGCTGCACCAGAACCTGCGCAACAACGATCTGTTCGGCCGATTCAGTGGCGACGAATTCATTGTGGTGCTGCGTGACCTGGCAGAGCCGGAAGATGCCGGTCATGTCGCGCGCAAGCTGATTGCTTCACTGGCCGAGCCGCTGCGCCGCGGTGAGACCACGCTGAAGGTCGGTGCCAGCGTGGGCATCGCCATGCTCGGCGAGGCTCAGACCGATTTTGATTCGCTGCTGCGCGCGGCCGATGCCGCGATGTATGCGGCCAAGGAAGCAGGGCGCAACACCTACCAGTACTACAGCCAGGACGCGCTGGCTCGCATCCAGCGCAAGCTGGAGCTCGAACATGCCCTGCACGGGGCCATCGAACGCGAAGAATTCAGTCTGGCCTATCAGCCGTTGCTGGACGCGCACCATGGCGAGCCGCCGGCGATCGAGGCACTGCTGCGCTGGCACCGGCCGGGGATTGGCTACTGCAGCCCGGCTGAGTTCATTCCGATTGCAGAAAAATGCGGCGAGATCGTTCGCATCGGCGACTGGGTGTTGAACGAAGCCTGCCGTCAGGCGGCGGCCTGGGACCTCGCCGGACTGCGCTTCGACCGCATCGCGGTGAACGTCTCTGCGGTGCAGCTGCGCGACCGCGGCTTTGCCGAACGCGTGATCGAGATCTGCCACGCCCACGGCTGGCCGCCACAGCGGCTGGAGCTGGAGCTGACCGAGTCGGCGCTGATCCGTGACACCGACATCCTGCGCCATTGCTTCGACGTGCTGGAACGGCACGGCGTGCCGCTGGCGGTGGATGACTTCGGTACCGGCTTCTCCAACCTCAATTATCTCAACCGTTTCCCGGTGGGCCGCCTGAAGATCGACCGCAGTTTCGTGCAGGGCATGCTGCATGATTCCGGGACAGCGGAAGTGACCCAGGCCATCGTGCACCTGGGGCATGCGCTGGGCATGAAGGTGGTGGCCGAAGGCGTGGAAACGCACCAGGAAGAAGACATGCTGCGCCGGCAGGGCTGCGACGAGATCCAGGGTTACCTGTACTCGCGCCCGCTCAGCCCGCGTGACCTGGCGCAGTGGCTGCGCCAGCAACACCCGCCGCCGATGCGTACCGACGCCAGCGGCGAAGCGGTGCTGGTGCGCTGATAGCCAGACTCTGGTGGGTGCCGACCGTTGGTCGGCACTGATGCCTGCGCTCGCGACCATCCACGCATGGCGTGGATCTACTGACGGCGCGGACTTTGGTGGGTGCCGACCGTTGGTCGGCACTGATGCCTGCGCTCGCGACCATCCACGCACGGTGTGCAACTATCTGCCACTGACATCCGGTTGCGTTGGTTGCGTCCTGGCCACTGTCGCAGCAAGGGCTTTCAGCTCAGCGAGGCGATCTGTCTTCACCAGATGCGCCGCATTCCAGCCGCCTTCGGAAACTGCGGGCGAAAAGCTGTAGATCTCATTTGGAGCCAATGGCCCCAGTCGGTCACGTACATGCGCATGCAGGGGCCGCTCATCGTCGTCGGTGACGTCAAGATAGGGCCCATCCAGGGCCTCCAGCAGAAACGCCAGTTTCCAGTTGCGTTCTGCTGCATCGGCGGGGCCTGGCGCATTCGATTCCGTCGACACGTTTCCGCTGTGCGGGTCGATGCTGATCTGCGCGGAGGTGCTCTCCCCACACAACAGAATCTGGCCGAAAGTGGTCACCGCGTAGACATGGAAAGTATCGGCACCTTCCATTGGATTGCCCTGCATGAACGCGGTAGCGACCTCCGCATACAGATGGGGATCGACCAAGACGAGCCTGTCATCGCGATAGCGTGCCAGCCCGTCGCGTCGCCACAGCGCCAGCAGCAATCCTGGCAGCTTGCCTTCCCACGCTGCGAAGGCCACTTCGGTAACAGGTTCACCTTCGCTGCTCACAGCGAAATTCTGCATGAACCTGTCGAAATCGACCTCTGCCGCCGTCACGTCGGGGCTTGGTCCGGCCAGGGAGTTCGAACCCAGGTCGATGGGCAGGTAGTCCAGGAAGTTCAACATTGCCTCAGCCTCTGCGCTTTTCTTGTTTGCCTCCTGGGTTGAAATGACGGTCGCGGTGCTTCCAGAGACAAGCAACAACGTTCCCGCCGGGAGACTTTGCCATGGCTCGTTCAGTACAAGATAGCGCTCGGATGAGTCGTCGACATCAGCGTCCAGGATGATGACCTCCGGACCATCCTGCACACACCCGGCGGAGATCTCGACAATTGCATCGGTCACACCTGCATCAGGATCGGTCACATCTACAGGTGCGGAGTAGGGCTGTTGAAACTCGCCGAATGACTGGAGCGCCTGCTGAAGGGCGAGCAGGGAGTTGGGATCTACCGCAAGCGGTTCTGAGGCAACCGGGAGCTGCAAAGCGAGTGAAAGGCAGAGGGCGGCGCTGGTCATTGGGCTGATCTGAACCGGAATCGGCCCTTTACGATGAAGGGCCGAGCGCTCACGATCCATGCAAACAATCCGAAATACAGGCATCGCGGGGCATCATTCACGCATGGCGCCGACTTAGGTGGGTGCCGACCGTTGGTCGGCACGGATGCTGATGCTCGCGACCATCCACGCACGGCGTGGATCTACCTCGGGAACTCCGCCTTCAACTGCATGCGCAGCGTCTCGACAATGGCCGCATAGCGCCGCTTCTGGACCAGATAGCTGGCCAGGAACAGCGGCAGCACCAGCAGCAGCGGCGCCACCATCGGGCGCATCGCCACCAGCGGCAACAGCAGCAACGAGAGGATTGCCACGAACCAGCTGCACAGGCCGATCACTCGCACCTCGTGCCGTCGCGCGTTGAGCACGATGCGACCGCGCATCACCGGGAAGTAGCGCAGGCCGAAGCTCGGCGCGAAGCTCTCGCGGAACGCCATGCTGCCGTCGGGGAGCGCATGGAAGGCCAGTTGCAGCCATTTGTCCTGCGGCAGGTCGCGTTCCAGGCTGCCCAGCGAGAGCCGAGCCTGCATGGCCGGTGACGCCGCGATGCGCTCATTGAACAGGGTGATGCCCCAGCTGAAATAGCCGGCCACCCAGGCCATCAGAAGGACGGTCTCGATCAACAGCACTGCGATGAGGGCGATGGCCATCGGTCTTCCATGAACGGGACCGGGGCATCATGCCATGGTCAGCGGTGGCCGGCGGCGCGGGGGTTCGAGTCCGTGCAGCAGGTCAGATGCTTCTCGGGATCGACTTGGGTCAATCTTCTTCGGCGAGATTGCTTAGGTCCAGGATCTGCGGATTGACGCTGCTGGCTACGATGCTTCTGATCAGCCCGGGCGGCGGCGAAGCGAGTAGGCGCGTATCGCATGGATGGGGCTGAATTCACACATGGGGTAGCGCGAGTGCCCCACGATGACGGGCCTGTTGAAGTTGATGTCCTTTGGGTCATCAAGTGGCAGGGTCCACTTCCCACCGTGTACCAGCCTGACGGTCTCCCCTAGATATCGGGCGAACACGACCCTCAGAGAGTCCCGCTCATCCTCAGACAGCGTGGCTGCCATCAAGTCATGGAGGTGTTCCAGCCTGTCGAGACTTTCGGGGCTGCTATCCAGTTCAATGCCATGCATTTGAGCCTGCGCAACCAGCCATTCTATCTGGCCGTCCATCAACACCAGGAATCGCTCAAAAGCCTCGCGGGCTTCTTCCAGATTGAACGTCATGCAGAGGCCAGAGAGACAGGGGAGGAGTGGGCAGTGTGTTCTCTTCCCCTTCCTCAGGCTATGCAACAAATCCTAAAAGGCGACAGGCGAAGCAGAGATTGCAGATGTCGCGGCACCCATCCACGCATGGCGTGGATCTACTTCAGGGCTTCGCCATCCAACCCCAGGTCCCACGCCAACCCCAGCAGATCGTGGCCGTCCACAGCGGGGGCCGGGCGCGCGTCCGCCAGCTGCTGCAGTTCCCGGATCTCTTCGCGGGCGACCTCTTCCAGCTGCTGCAGCTGCTCACGCACGCTCGCGTTGCGCGGGCGCTCGGTGTCGGTGAGGGAGGGCAGGGCGCGGATCAGGGTCATGGTGCGCGTACAGGATGCATCCAACGGCAGGTGACAGGCAAAGGCCCCGGACGAACCGGGGCCTTGCGGGCTGCCGGTAGCGGCAGCAGACATCAGGGTCAGAACAGCTCGACCGTGCCGGCGCCCATGCTCTGCTGGGCAACCGGCTTGTGCGGCGGGCGCTCCCATTCGCTGCGCAGTTCGCGCAGGCGGCTGCCGGTGCGCTGCAGGGCGGTGGCGATCTCTTCGTCGAACACGCCGCCATTGCGGTGCAGCAGTTCCTGCAGGGCCACCGCTTCGCGGTTGATTGCGGTCAGGCGGTCCAGGTGGGTGTGCACGCCGCCCAGCGCCTGGGTAGCAATGTCTTCGAACTGCAGGGCGCGCACGGCTTCGGCCACGCTGCCGTCGATCGAACGGGCGCAATCGGAGACTTCGCGCATGCCGTCGCCCAGCGATGCGTTGATCTGCGCGACGTTGTCGAGCATCGCCGCCGCTTCCTGGCGGGCTTCGCGGGAGCGGTCCATGTCGCGCGAGGCCATGTGCGAGACCGTCTCGCGAACCTTGGCAATGGCATCCTTGGAGCTGTGCGCCAGCTTGCGGATCTGCTCGTTGAACGTGGTGGAGCGCTCGGAAAGATTGCGCACTTCGTCCGCCACCACCGCGAAGCCACGACCGGCTTCACCGGCACGCGCCGCTTCAATGGCGGCATTCAACGCCAGCAGATTGGTCTGGTCAGCGATCGACTTGACGTCTTCCAGCAGCGCGAAAATGCCATCCAGGTGCTGCGCCATCTGGTCGATGTGCTGCACGGTGGTGCTGCTCTGGCCGCTGACCTGTTCCAGCGCTTCCACCAGCTGTTCCATGCGGTGGCTGGCGTGCTGGGCAAACCGGGCAACGTCGAGGCCGGCGCTGCCTTCATCGCCGGCGCGGTCGACGATGCGCGACAAGGCCTGGCTCTGCTGGCGCGACTTGCGGTTCATCGCGTCGAAGCTGCCGCCCAGGCTGGAGACGGCCTGACGGATCAGGTCACGGGCGCGTTCCACTTCGCCGCGCGAACCGTCGATCTCGTTGCCGACGAAGTTGCGCAGTTCGGTCAGCAGCTGGTCCTGCTCACGCAGGACACGGGCATGTTCCGGGGAACGGTGCGCCTGGGCGCGGGTGGTCCACCACGCAAAGCCAAGCCAGCTCAGCGTCATCGTGGTCAGGATCGCCCAGCGCAGGGCGGCCGGCCATTCGAAACCGATGGCGAAGGGGAGCAGCAGGGTCAGAGCCAGGGGGGCGGCCAGACGGATGAAAATGCGTGAGTACATGGACGTTCTCGGGAGGTGCACGGAGGATGTATCGGCCGTACCCCCTTTCTCTTTAACGTCGATGTGCCTCGAAGTGCATTCTGAATGCGCCGGTTTTCCGACGCCTTGGCGGCTTCGGGGTCAGAGCCCTTCCCGTGCAGGGAAGGGATCCGACCCCTTGGGCAGGCAGCGACGGGGTCGAATCCCTTTTCCGTGGAAAAGGGCTCTGACCCCATGGGGCTCAGGCCAGCTGCCGGTCCACGGCTTCGATCATCGCCTTGCGGCCGAACAGGAAGTCCCAATAGCTGCCGCCCAGCTGGCGCCACAGCACTGCCGAGCGCACCGCGGCCAGCAGCAGGGCACGGATCTCGGCCACCACGCCGGCCTGGCCCAGGTAATGCGGGTTGCCCTGCACCATCACCCGCGGCTTCAGGTGGCTGATGGTGTCCGCGTACAGGCCACCCAGGTTGGCCAGCACGTCCGGGTGACCACTGTCGCCCAGTTCGGCAGCCTGGCGCTGGGCGAGTTCGATGCCCGACGCGACCTTGTTCACGGTGGCGCCTTCCTGCACGAAGCGGCGCTCCAGCTGCAGCACCGACAGAGCCAACTTGGGCAGGATCGGATCCTGGCCCTGGCTGCGAAAGTAGTTGTGCAGCAGGCGCAGCCCGGCCTTCAGCGCATGGCGGTCACCGAACACCTCCTGCGGCGAGGACGCGTCGACGCGGAACACACTCTCCACGGCGGTACGAACGGCGGCGGCGTCGGAATGGCCGGTATCGGCGATACGGCGTACCTGCTGCAGGGCCTGGGCAATGCCGGCCAAAGCCAGAACGCGGTCGTCGACAGTGAAACTCATGCAGCGATTACCTCAAAAGGGGAAGGGGTGGTGCGCAGGCGCTGTTCCAGCGGCGCATCGGTGGCGGCGATCACCGCGCCACCCAGGCACACATCACCGTCATACAGCACCAGCGATTGACCGGGGGTAACGGCGCGCTGCGGGCGGGCGAAGGTGACCAGTACGCTGCCATCGTCCAGCACCTCGACCGTACACGGCTCGTCGGGCTGGCGGTAGCGGGTCTGGGCGGTGCATTCAAAGCGCCGTGCCGGCGGCGAGCCGGCGATCCAGTGCGCGGTTTCCGAACGCAGGCGCTCGGACAGCATCCACGGGCTGTCGCGGTCCTGGTCCACGTACAGCACGTTGCTGGCCACATCCTTGCCGACCACGTACCACGGCGCGGCCGGACGTCCACGCACGCCGCCGATGTTCAGGCCCTCGCGCTGGCCCAGGGTGAAATAGAACACGCCCGGATGTTCGGCGATCACGCTGCCGTCGGCCGGGTCGAGGATCTGGCCGGGCTTGGCCGGCAGGTAGCGGCCGAGGAACTCGCGGAAGTCGCGCTCGCCGATGAAGCAGATGCCGGTGGAATCCTTCTTGGCATGGGTCGGCAGGCTGACGTCACGCGCGATCCGGCGCAGGTCGGTCTTTTCCAGGTCGCCGATCGGGAACAGGGTCGCCGACAGCTGTTCCTGGCCCAGCTGGTGCAGGAAGTAACTCTGGTCCTTGGAGCGGTCGGCGCCACGCAGCAGCAGCCACTGGTGGCCGCGCTGGCTCACCCGCGCGTAGTGGCCGGTGGCGATGCGTTCGGCGCCCAGCTCGCGGGCGGCGTCCAGGAAATGTTTGAACTTCACCTCGCGGTTGCACAGCACGTCCGGGTTCGGCGTGCGGCCAGCGGCGTACTCGGCCAGGAAGTGCTCGAACACACCCTGCCAGTATTCGTTGGAGAAATCGCGGAAGTGGAACGGGATACCGAGCAGGCCGCAGACGGCCACCGCGTCGCGGCGGTCGTCCTCGGCCCGGCAGTCACCGCTGCCGTCGTCGGCCCAGTTCTGCATAAACAGACCGGCCACGGCCTCGCCTTGCTGCACCAGGCGCCAGGCGGCGACCGAGGAATCGACGCCACCGGAGACGCCCACCATCACACGCGGAGTGCTCATGCGACCTCCCGTACCAGCGAAAGTGGATGGCGTTGGCCACCCAGGTAATCGGCCACCACCTGCCACACCAACGGGCTGCGCTGGCGTTCGCCGGCGGCCTGCAGCTCGGCGGGGGTCAGCCACAGCGCGCGGTCGATGCCGGTGTCCAGCGGCTGCGCCGGGTCGTGCGAGACCGGGCGCGCCGCATAGCAGAAGCGCAGGAAAGCGGTGCCGTCACCTGCGGTCCACTGGTAGCAGCCGATGAAGTGGGTCAGCTGCACGGTCCAGCCGGTTTCCTCGCGGGTCTCGCGCAGTGCCGCCTCGGCCAGGCTTTCGCCCGGCTCGAGGTGGCCGGCCGGCTGGTTCAGCACCGCACGGCCGTCGATGGTTTCTTCAACCAGCAGCACGCGGCCGCCGTCGACAACTACAGTGGCGACGGTGGCGTGCGGTGCCCAGCGCGGGTCCGGCGTGGCGTTCAACTCAGAACTCGTCCTTCTTGGTCAGTTCCAGCTCCATGGCGTCAGCGGTGCGGATGGCCGCATCGATGGCGTCGCTGAGCTGGTCCGCAGTGGCGTCGGCGTCGATCTTCACGACGAACATGGCGGTGGTGTCCTGCTTCACCCAGCCGCCCATCTTGGCGTCCTGCGAATCTTCCAGCAGGCGGTTGGCCACGGCCACCGGGAACTGCTTGGTCTTGGCGTTGTAGGCCGGCGACCAGATTTCGCGGATGTTGTGGGTACCGAAGTCCTCCACCGACGAACGCACGTAGACCATCTGGGTACGATCACCTTCGACGTCGAACACCAGACGGTAGTCGCCGTCTTCGTCAACCTCGTAGTTGTAACCCAGCTTGTCCAGGTGGCGGGCCACGGCCTTGTCACCCTCCGGCGCAGCGGCGGCAGAGCCTGCGGCAGCCAGGGCGATCAGCAGGGCGGGGAGAAGGGTCCTTTTCATGAAGATCCTGTGAAACAGTATTGAGAGAGGGTGCAATTGTGACGGCGGCCGTGCGTGCCGTCCAATCTGCGGCGGGCCGACGCAGGCCCGCTCGAGCCTCTATAATGGGCAGATGCCCCGCGAGTCTTCCCCCGATTCCCATCACGAGCACGGCGTTGCCGTGGAACCCGCGCGCCCGGAAGTGGCGCCGCCGCCGTTCTACCAGGTGATGCTGCTCAATGACGACTACACCCCGATGGATTTCGTGGTGGACGTGCTGCAGCAGTTCTTCACCATGGACCTGGACAAGGCCACGCAGGTGATGCTGCACGTCCATACCCGCGGCCGGGGTGTGTGCGGGGTGTTCACCCGCGAAGTGGCCGAGACCAAGGTGGCCCAGGTCAACGAATATTCGCGGATGAACCAGCACCCGCTGCTGTGCACGATGGAAAAGGCCTGACCGGCTTTTTGTTGAGTCGAGCGATGCTCGACTGCTTTTCACCCGGGCGTGTCGACCCGGGGTGGGTGTGCCCACCAAGGTGGGCACCTACAAGGGCAGGGGCCTGCATCGATTCCGGACCCGGTGTGCCCACCAAGGTGGGCAGCTACCAGGGCAGGGGTCTGCGTCGATTCCGGACCCGGTGTGCCCACCAAGGTGGGCAGCTACCAGGGCAGAGGCCTGTATCGATCGTGGATGGAGCGTGCCCACCAGGGTGGGCACGTGCCAAGCGCGGATCTCACCCCTCCGCCAGCGCCTCCAGCGCCATCCGCGCCACTACCTCGTCGATCTCGGCGGGGTCTCCGTCATCCCGGAACCACACCGCCGATAGCCCCGCGCTCGCCGCGATCCAGCGCAGCAGGCGCGTGCGTTCCAGGCCGGCCAGCGCGCTCACTTGTTCCAGCCGGGCGGCAAACCGCTCGGGCCGGGTGGCAACGTGGATGTCCGGCCCGCACAGGTCCGGGTTGCTGAACAGTGTCGTGTAATCAAATGCGCGATCACCCAGCAACCGCTTAGGGTCGATCGCCAGCCAGCCGCGTGCGCCGAAGTCCAGCACATTGTCATGATGCAGGTCGCCGTGCAGTGGCCGGATTTCCTGTTCCTCTTCCAGCAAGGCCACCGCCAGTGATCTGCACTGTTCCAGCAGTGGCGGCAGCGCAGCCCTTGGCTGCAGCAGGTCGGCGAACCATCTGGTCAGGCAGACCAGTTCCGCTGGCGGCGCGCTCCGTGGCCGGTGCAGCCGCTGCAGAACCTGGCACAGGATCGTGGTGCAGGCGTCATCGTCGCCGTCGATCGAGCGTTGCCGCAATGAATCACCGTCGGCGCGTTCGATCAGGATCGCCGGTCCCTCGTGGGCCAGCAGGCGGGCGGCGCCATCGCCCTCCCACCAGCGCAGCAGGCGATGGCTGTTCTGCTCCTCGGTCTCGCTGCTGATCTTCAGCATCGCTGGCTCGCCGGTGGTGGTCAGTACCGGCCAGAGGCGGGCATGGGGCGTTTCGATGGCCGGGCCATCACGCCGCAATCGCCAGCGGCTCAGGTAGGGTTCGCTCATGCTCGGTGGGCTGTCCTGGAGTGAATGAAGATCAAGCGATTCGCACTGATAACGCCATCTGAACGCAGCAATCCGCTAGGGTGATGGAAATCGCGTAGTCAGGCCGCATATTGTCCCCATCTGCCGCCGGAGTAATCCATGTTCAGCAAAGACCTCGAACACACCATCGGCCAGTGCTACAAGCGCGCCCGTGAGGCCCGGCATGAGTTCATGACGGTCGAACACCTGCTGTTGGCACTGCTCGACAACCCGTCCGCCCAGGCCGTACTGAAGGCCTGTGGTGCAGACGCCGAACGCCTGCGCCAGGAGCTGGAGCAGGCCATCGAGGCCTCCGTGTCCCGCCTGGCCGAAGATGACGGCCGCGATACCCAGCCGACCCTGGGCTTCCAGCGTGTGCTGCAGCGGGCCGTGTACCACGTGCAGTCCTCGGGCAAGAAGGAGGTCACCGGCGCCAATGTGCTGGTCGCCATCTTCGGCGAGAAGGACTCCCACGCCGTTTATTACCTCAACCAGCAGGATGTCACCCGGCTGGATGTGGTCAATTACCTGTCCCACGGCATCGCCAAGCTGGGCGAGGAGGGCGAGCAGCCCTCTTCTTCCTCCGAGGGCGAGGGCCGCATCGAAGGCGCGGAGGGCGAGCCGAAGGGCGATGCCCTGACCGAGTTCGCCAGCAACCTCAACGAGCAGGCCCGCGCCGGTCGCATCGACCCGCTGGTCGGTCGTGCCGACGAGATCGAGCGCACCATCCAGGTGCTGTGCCGCCGCCGCAAGAACAATCCGCTGTACGTGGGTGAGGCCGGCGTGGGCAAGACTGCCATCGCCGAGGGCCTGGCCCGCCGCATCATTGAAGGTTCGGTGCCGGAGGTGCTGGCCGATGCGGTGATCTACTCGCTCGATCTGGGCGCGCTGGTGGCTGGCACCAAGTATCGCGGCGACTTCGAGAAGCGCCTCAAGAGCGTGCTGACCGCGCTGAAGAAGGTGCCCAACGCGGTGCTGTTCATTGACGAGATCCACACCATCATCGGTGCCGGCTCGGCGTCGGGCGGCACCATGGATGCGTCCAACCTGATCAAGCCAGCGCTGGCGTCCGGCGAGCTGCGCTGCATCGGCTCGACCACCTTCCAGGAATACCGCGGCATCTTCGAGAAGGATCGTGCCCTGGCACGTCGCTTCCAGAAGATCGACATCGTCGAGCCGACGGTGGGTGAGACCTACGAGATCCTGCAGGGCCTGAAGTCCAAGTACGAGCAGCACCACGGCGTGACCTATTCCGACGAGGCGTTGCAGGCGGCGGTGGACCTGTCGGTCAAGCATATCGGCGACCGCCTGTTGCCGGACAAGGCCATCGACGTGATCGATGAGGCCGGAGCCCGCCAGCGCCTGCTGCCGGAAGGCCAGCGCAAGGAGCTGATCGACGTCGAGGAAGTGGAGGCCATCGTCGCCAAGATGGCGCGCATCCCGGCCAAGCAGGTCAGCGCCACAGACAAGGATGTGCTGCAGCATCTGGAGCGCAACCTGAAGATGGTGATCTTCGGCCAGGACCCGGCCATCGATACGCTGGCTTCGGCGATCAAGCTGGCCCGTTCCGGGTTGGGTAATCCGGAAAAGCCGATCGGCAACTTCCTGTTTGCCGGCCCGACCGGTGTCGGCAAGACCGAGGTGACCAAGCAGCTGGCGCTGCAGCTGGGCATCGAGCTGGTCCGCTTCGACATGTCCGAGTACATGGAGCCACATTCGATCAGCCGCCTGATCGGCGCCCCTCCGGGCTACGTCGGTTTCGACCAGGGTGGCCTGCTGACCGAGAAGATCGTCAAGACCCCGCACTGCGTGCTTCTGATGGACGAGATCGAGAAGGCGCATCCGGACATCTTCAACATCCTGTTGCAGGTAATGGACCGCGGCGTGCTGACCGATACCAACGGTCGCGAGGCCAACTTCAAGAACGTGGTGCTGGTGATGACCACCAATGCCGGCGCGGCCCAGGCGTCACGGCGTTCGATCGGCTTCACCAAGCAGGACCATGCCACCGACGCGATGGAGACCATCCGTCGCAGCTTCAGCCCGGAATTCCGCAACCGCCTCGATGCAGTGGTTCAGTTCCAGGCGCTGGGCTTCGAGCACATCCTGCGCGTGGTCGACAAGTTCCTGATCGAGCTGGAGATGCTGCTGCAGGACAAGCACGTCAGCCTGTCGGCCACGCCGACCGCGCGCGACTGGCTGGCCCACCACGGTTTCGATCCGCTGATGGGTGCCCGCCCGATGGCCCGCGTGATCCAGGACAAGATCAAGCGCCCGCTTGCCGACGAGCTGCTGTTCGGCAAGCTGGTCAACGGTGGCAGGGTCAGCATTGATGTCCGCGACGACGAGCTGGTGGTTGAGACCCAGGCCGAGCCGGAGCGGTTGTTGCCGGTGACAGTGGATTGAGCTGACGCCATAGGTTTGGCGTGAAAGACTGGGAATGACAAGGGCGGCTTCGGCCGCCCTTGCCCTGTCTGGTGTCAGCGGCTGCGGCGGCGTGCTTCACGCTTGAACCGCTCGCCATCGATCGGCTCGATGCGCGCAACCTCGCAGCTGCCGCGACCGGTGTCCAGCTCACTCCTTCCCCCGTCGCACAATTGGTCAGCGGCCTTGCCGTCGGTCTTGAAAACGAGGCGGGGTGCCAGCACGGCCGAGGAGCAGCTGTTGCGGAAGTGAACGACATAGTGGTCTTCGTCGGAGCGAAGCAGGATGTTCTTGTCCGCACCGGCGCGGACGATCTGCTGTTCGCCGGACAGGGGCACACATGTGGCCGGAGTGGTCTCGGCTGCACGGGCGGGCGACGCCAGCAGGATGGCCACGGACACGGGAAGGGGGATGAGCAGGGAGGACAGGTTCATGGCGGGGGCAGGGGGCGACGATCCGGACTGGATCGGATCCCAAGATGCCGCCGTCACTGCAAATGCGAATCTGCCGCAAGCAGGGCTGACCTAAGCCACGGTGAGTTCGGTCACGATGACCTTTGGCGCATCAGGCTGTGATCGATCGGAATCCCTGCTGGCGCCCGTGGTCGCCGCCATCCTCGATGACGAATGCAACGGCCTCATGTGGAATATGCAGGCGCTGCTTCAGCGTGCTTCCCGCGTGGGAGATCTCGCGCTGGACCGCAAGGTACAGCGGGTGTGACGCGTCCATGCTGGTGCAGACCAGGCAGGGCTGGCCGAACCAGGTGCCGTCCGGGCCCTTGCTGGCATAGCAGCGGCTGGTGACGGACTGTGGATCCAGGACGATCAGGTAGGTCATGCGCGCAACGCCCTCTGTGAAGAACGCGTTGAGTCTAGACTCCCGGCGCGATGCTGGATTTCAGACAAGGACGAAAATGAACGATCTCAATGACTGGCACTATTCTTCCGCGCACGACAAAGGGCCAGCAGCAAGGCCGGCCCTGTCGGAGTGGCGCCAAGCGCCGACCGCTTACTTCATGCGGTAGGTGATACGACCCTTGGTCAGGTCATACGGGGTCATTTCAACCTTGACCCGGTCACCGGTGAGGATGCGGATGTAGTTCTTGCGCATGCGGCCGGAGATGTGGGCGATGATTTCGTGCCCATTTTCCAGACGAACGCGGAAAGTGGTGTTCGGCAGCGTCTCGCTGACGGTGCCCTCGAACTCGATGGAATCGTCTTTCGACATGTAGTCCTGTGCGGTTCAGAAAACGGCCACGCTGGGCCTAAGGCGCGGTATTTTACGCGTGATGCGCCCAGCTTGCAAAGTTTGCGTTAACCCCCGGCCAAACGTCGTGCCGGAAAGCGCCCCACAGCCTGTGTCCAATGGCCTTCACGGCCGTCACTGCGCACGGCTTGGCGCACGTGATCGAGGAATTCCGCGCGCGGCAGGTGTTCGGCGCCCATCCGCAGCAGGTGCGGATTTTCCACCTGGGCATCGATCAGCTCCCAGCCCCAGCCGTGAAGCGTGGATGCCAGCGCGGCCAGTGCGATCTTGGAACCGCCGCTGGCACCACTGAACATGCTTTCTCCGAAGAACATCGACCCGATGGCCACCCCGTAGATGCCGCCGACCAGGGTCTGCCGGTCCCAGACCTCGACGGAGTGGGCAAAGCCGAGGTCGTGCAGCTGGCTGTAGGCCTCGACCATCGCCGGGCTGATCCAGGTGCCGTCCTGGCCGGGCCGAGGTGCCGCCGCACAGGCGCGCATCACACGGCTGAAGGCGGTGTCAGCGGTGACCTCCCAGGTGCTGCCGCGCAACTGGCGGCGGAAGCGGCTGGACAGATGCACGCCCTCGGTGCGGAACACCATGCGCGGGTCCGGCGACCACCACAGGATCGGCTCGCCCTCGCTGAACCACGGGAAGATGCCGCCGGCATAAGCGTTGAGCAGGCGCATCGGGTGCAGGTCGCCGCCCACCGCGAGCAGGCCGTCTGGCTGGCGCAGGGCGGTCTCGGCCGGAGGGAAAGGAGCGTCCGGCGCATCGGCCAGGCGCCAGGGCAGCTGGCGGGTCATGCCGCCATTGTATTCGTCGTGGTGATCGCGGATGTCTGGCACCATCAGCGTCCAACGGCAAGGAGCCCCACGCATGAGTGACGCGATCACCGCTATCCTCGATGTGCACGACACCCCGCGCACGCGCAACGACAGTCAGGGCATGCTGCTGGCGCTGGCCACTGAGCAGCCGGACCAGCTCGGTGCGCTGATGCTGCAGGCACTCATCCGGCGCTCGCCCAGCTCGACCTTCCTCGATACCGCGCTGGACCTGTTGCCGGACGAATCAGTGGTGCCGGCCTGTGCCGAGGCCTGGCGTCGCTATCGGGATGGCGAGCGCGGCGAACTCCTGGCCAGCGTGATCGAATTCACCAGCTACCAGGCGCCGCAGGTGCTGCAGGACGACTGGGAAGCCTTGCTGGCGCTGGCCATCGAAGACGAGCTGCAGCTGGCTTCGCAGGTATGGCAGGGGCTGCCGTCCGCCACTGCCGCGCAGTGGGCGCAGATTCTGGCGGAGGCCGACGACGATCGCGAGATGGCGCGGGCCAGGGCGCTACTACTCGCGGCGCAGCCCGAGAGCTATGCCGTTGCCCGCGGCTACCTCGCTGACTGGGGCGCGCTGGATGCTGAGGTCTGGGCACATTGGGCCGGCGTGGCCGATGGGCCGCTGCCGCGCCGCCTGCATGGGGAGCGACCGCTGCACATCCGCTTTGGCCGCGAGCAACACCGCGCGCAGCAGGCTGACGAGCCGAGCTGGCGCAAACGCATCTGGCGCCTGCACCCGACCTGGAATGGTGGGCAGGTGCATCACGCCGGCCATATGGGAGGACCGCTGGAAGCGCTGTGTGGCAGCTGCCACGCACCGCTGCAGCGCCTGCTGCAGACCGATGCCGCCGCGCTGCAGCCTGGCGCGGCGGGCGAGATCACGCTTGGCCTGTGCCTGGACTGCTGCGGTTGGGAAGATCCGCCCGTGCGCTTCTATCGCCACGATGCCGCCGGCCTGCCAAGCTGCCACCCCAGCCAGCATCTGCAGGTGCCGGCCACGCCCACCGACAGCGGTGACCTGTTGCGTGCCGAGGTGGGGCTGGCCGCCATGGACAGTGCGCGCTGGCAACAACAGGACTGGGGGCAGTCCAACCATCGGCAGAACCTGTCGCGCGTGGGCGGTGCGCCCAGCTGGGTGCAGAGCGCCTGGTACCCGGCGTGCATCGATTGCGGCCAGGAGATGCCATTCGTGATGCAGCTGGATTCGACACTGCCAACCACGGGTGAGGGCACGCTGCTGTGGGGCAGTGGCGGGATGCTCTATACGTTCTGGTGCGCGACGTGCAGGGTGAGCGGGCACTTCTGGCAGTGCACCTGAGCACTGCGTCCTCGCTATTGCCCTGGTAGATGCCAACGTTGGTTGGCACGCCTCATTGCCCTGGTAGATGCCAACCTTGGTTGGCACGCTTTTCGGCACCGCGCCGGTCGAGCAAGCTCGACTCTACGTTCCTGCGCGGAACGGGCTATGCCCCTGCTGCTCCTGCTGATAACGCCGCACATCGCGTCGCTCCTGTCTGCACCAGTCCCCTAGCGCCTCGGCGAATTCCGGATCGGCCACCCAGTGCCGGCTGCGCACCAGGGTTGGCAGGAACCCGCGTGCCAGCTTGTGCTCGCCCTGCGCCCCGGGCTCGAAGCGGGTCAGCCCTTCGCGCAGGCAGTACTCGATGCCCTGGTAGTAGCAGGCCTCGAAGTGCAGGCCGGGCAGGGTAGCGCCGCCCCAGTAGCGGCCGTACAGCGTGTCACCTCCGCGAAGGCACAGCGCGCCGGCAATCGGCTCGCCGTCCTGTTCGGCCAGGAACAGCACCAGCCCGCGGCCCAATGAAATGGCCAGGTGGCGCAGGAAGGTCTCGGTCAGCGCCGGGGCGTTGCCGTATTCAAGGAAGGTCTGCAGATAGAAGCGGTACATCGCCTGCAGGTCGGTGCGGCTGGCGTCGTCGCCGTGCACCACGCGGAAGCTGATGCCCTGGCGCGTGACCTTGGCGCGCTCCTGGCGGATGTTCTTGCGGTGCTTGTGGTCCATCGCGCCGATGAACTGATCGAACGTGGTCCAGTCGCCCGGGTTCTGCCACTGGAACTGCACGTCCTCGCGCAGCAGCCAGTCATCGCCGAACTGGGACTCGTCGCTGGCGGTGTGGAAGTTGATATGGGCGGAGGAGACATCAAGCGCCGGCAGCGCGTCACGCAGTGCTGACAGAAGTGCGGCGCGCTCTGAATCGTGACGGGCCAGCAGTCGCGGCCCGGTGACCGGCGAGTACGGCACCGCGCCCAGCCATTTCGGGTAGTAATCGCGGCCATGGCGGGCATACGCGTTGGCCCAGGCGTGATCGAACACGAACTCGCCGTGCGAGTTGGTCTTCAGGTAACCCGGAATGGCGCCAGTCAGGCGATCACCTTCCCACAGCGTGAAGTGCCGGCGCTGCCAGCCCCAGTCTTCGCGCAGGCAGCCGTGCTGTTCCAGGCCTGAGAGGAAGGCGTGGCTGACGAACGGGTTCTGCCCGTCGTGCAGGGCATCCCAGTCGGTGGCGGGAATGGACTGCAGGGAGTCGAGGAAGCGGGGGGAAGACATGGGGGAAGGATAGGGCAGGCGGGGTGCGAAAAGTGTTGCCGCACTCGACTTGAGGATTATCCGAATTGGTCGAAATCGCGAGTCGGTTCAACGAAGTAGCTGGGAGCTGGATGGGACATTCCATCTTCGCGCCCTTCTGGCGCATACCCACATCGAAGGATTCGATACATGGAATGCATGAATGCTCTCCGTTGCTCTGCGTTTGCACTGATCATTGCTGGCCTGGGCGCTGGGCCGGCAGCGATTGCCCAGCCCGCACATGCGATGATCGAGACTGATCCAGCGCTGGATCTGCTGCTGACGCGAGAGGCGCAGCGGATGCTTGACGCGCACCAGATCCGAACGTCGCGGTCGACTCATGTGGTCGTAAAGGCTTCCGTCGATCTGGAACGCCAGCGGCTGATCATACGCTTCGGCCCTGGCATGTTGCCTGCGGAGGATGATCACTCACTTGAGGAAATCGAGCAGTACATCCGGAGCTCGCTTGAGTTCTATGCATTGACGTCCGGCGCAGGCGAGGTCCAGTCGGAGGTCCTGTACGAAGGAAAGCCCTACTGGGAGCACTTTCCAATCATGCCTGCGGCAGCCTCTCAGTCATCGGATGCTTCAAGGGTGAACCCGGTACTGGTCTCTGCAAGTCACGGCCTGGTTCGTGTGCATCCTGGATTGGAGTGGGAGTTCCAGCGCCCTGCCAGGAATGGCGTTCAGGAGGATCTGATTACCGTTGGCTATGCCGAAGAACTGCAGCAGTTGATGGAAGAGCGTGGAGGGCGGGTGATCCACCGGGCGCGTCGCAATCAGGGCGACCTGCATCCAGAGTCCGAGAGGGCCTGGAACGAAATGTCATCCAGGTACCATCTCCGCGATCTGCTGCCAGATCGGCCGGATATCTGGAATCACTTTGTCAACAGCGCGGCGACAGACAGGGAGGTTTCCGATGATATTCGTGCCCGGCCCTACTATGCGAATCATCTTGGTGCAGCAGGGTTGCTCAGCATCCACACAAATGCGGATGCCTCGGGCGCGGCTCGGGGCACGCGCGTGTACTACCATCCGCGCAAGCCAGGTGATCAACAGCTTGCCGACATGGTGCTCTGCTACATGCGCGAGCTCATTACGGCACAGGAGGAGTATGCAGACTTCCCTGTTGCGGCGGCGGGTGCAGCCGCCGGCCACGGTGAAAACGGATTCGCGCAGATGCCATCGGTGGTTGTCGAAGTTGCCTTCCACACAAACCCAACCGATGCCGCAGCGTTGCTGGACCCGGCATTTCGCACCGCCTCAATGAAGGGTGTCGAGAAGGGCTATCGGCTGTTCCGCGAAGGCGAGGGTTGTGTGCCGTTGAAGGTGGAGCCCATCCAGTCCATCGAGCTGTCCGCGGGGAATTCTCGGCGTGTCGACGTGGTGTTCGAGGGCCACCCCCGGTACCCGATTGATCTGGTCACCACCAATGTGGGTTGCCCGCCCGGGTGGACCTGCACCGACGGCAAGGTCCACATCGCTGCGCCGGACGAGAAGCCCAGTCAGATCATCATGAAGTGCGAGAACGCTGGCAGCGCCCCCTTGTTCTGGAACACGCAGGTGGTCGATGCCGATGGGGTGACGTCGCCGCCGGTCAGGCACAGGGTGCAGTGCATACGGCGGCCAGATGGGTTGAGTGTTGCGGCGACAGGGCTGGCCGGTTCGTGAAAACGAAAAGGCCGACGCACTGGCGTCGGCCTTCTATCCGGAGTCGAGTGTGGCTCGACCCTACAGAAGCGGGTCCGCCTCTCAGCTGGCCTTGCCCTGCGCGTCCAGGTAGCGCTCGGCATCCAGCGCGGCCATGCAGCCGAAGCCGGCCGAGGTGATCGCCTGGCGGTAGTGCTGGTCGGCCACGTCGCCGGCGGCGAACACGCCTTCCACCGAGGTCTCGGTGGCGTTGCCGCCCAGGCCCGAACGGATTTCCAGGTAGCCGTTGTTCATCGCCAGCTGGCCGTCGAACAGCTGGGTATTCGGATGGTGGCCAATCGCCACGAAGAAGCCGTGGGCGTCGATGTCGCGGGTGCTGCCGTCCAGGGTCGACTTCACGCGCACGCCGGTTACGCCTGCCTCGTTGCCCAGCACTTCTTCCACCTGGTGGTGCCAGACCGTTTCGATCTTGCCGGCGGCAACCTTGGCGAACAGCTTGTCCTGCATGATCTTTTCCGCCTTCAGGGTGTCGCGGCGGTGGACCAGGTAGACCTTGCGGGCGATGTTGGACAGGTACAGGGCTTCTTCCACGGCGGTGTTGCCGCCGCCGACCACAACGACGTCCTGGTCACGGTAGAAGAAGCCGTCACAGGTGGCGCAGGCGGACACGCCGCGGCCCTTGAACTCGTCCTCGGTCGGAATGCCCAGGTACTTGGCGGTGGCGCCGGTGGAGATGATCAGCGCATCGCAGGTGTACTCGTGGCTGTCGCCGATCAGCTTGAACGGGCGCTGCGACAGGTCGGCGGTATGGATGTGGTCGAAGATGACTTCGGTCTCGAAGCGCTCGGCGTGGGCCTGCATGCGCGCCATCAGGTCCGGGCCCATCAGGCCGTGGGCGTCACCGGGCCAGTTGTCCACCTCGGTGGTGGTCATCAGCTGGCCGCCCTGCTGCAGGCCGGTGATCACGACCGGCTTCAGGTTGGCGCGGGCGGCGTAGACGGCGGCGGTCCAACCGGCCGGGCCGGAACCGAGGATGACGAGGCGCTGGTGACGGGAGGGCAGGCTGGTGCTCATGTAAACTCGCGAAAAGGTAGATGGGACAAGGCGCTGGCGATGTTTGCGCAGCATCCGTGGCTGGTCATAGAGTGGCGGCTGGGGCAGGGCGATTCAAGCCGATGAACAGAACGCCGTCATCCAGCGGTGGTTCTGGCGGCCAAACGCCCTGTCAGATGTCGCATAACTGAAAACTGACGCCGTCTCATTTATTATCAATCACTAACAGCGCATTCCAAAGGTATGGTCTAAGGTGGCGAAGCAGGTCCCCGAACGCTCCAAGTCCGACGACAGCAAGGCGTCACGTCGCACGGCCGCGGCGGCGACGACCGACAATCCACGCCGCCAACGCCTCTGGCGCGACCTTGGCCTGATCGCCATCGCGCCGGCGCTGCTGTACCTGGCGGCCAGTCTGTTCACGTATTCAGCTACCGATCCGGGCTGGTCGCACACCGGCAGCGTGGTCGCGCCGGTGCACAACCTTGGCGGCCGCGCCGGGGCCTGGATCGCCGACGTGCTGCTGCAGTTGTTCGGCTACATCGCCTTCCTGCTCCCGGTGGTGCTGGGTGCGCTGGCGTGGATCGCCATGTTCGGGCTCAAGCGCGAAAGCAAGGGCGAAAATGACCTGGACCCGGCGCTGCGCCTGGTCGGGCTGGTCGGCTTCCTGATCGCGGGCACCGGCTTCCTGCACGTTCGCCTGTTCAGCGGTGACGTCTCCAGTGCGGGCGGCATCCTCGGCAAACTGGTCGGCAATTCGCTCACGGTGGGTTTCGGCGCGCTGGGCGCGAACCTGTTCGTGCTGGTCCTGTTGCTGGCCTCGATCACCCTTGCGACCGGGCTGTCCTGGTTCGTGGTGATGGAGAAGATCGGCCGCGGCGTGATGTCGCTGGCGCCGTTGCTGGAGCGCAAGAAGGAAGAAGTCACCGAGTGGAAGCAGACCCGGGTGATGCGCGAGGAGCGCCAGGAAGTGCGCAAGGCCGATGCTGAGGTGCGCGCCAAGCGCGAGCCGGTGAAGATCGAGCCGCGCCCGGAACCGGTGATCGAGAAGAGTGATCGGGCCAAGCGCGACACGCAGATTCCGATGTTCCGTGGCGTCAACGGCGACGGCTCGGACCTGCCGCCGCTGGCCCTGCTGGACGACCCCAAGCCGCAGCCGGTGGGCTATGACAAGGAAACCCTGGACGCGCTGTCGCGGCAGATCGAGTTCAAGCTGAAGGATTTCCGCATCGACGCCCAGGTGGTCGGTGCCAACCCCGGCCCGGTCATCACCCGCTTCGAGATCGAGCCCGCGCCGGGCATCAAGGTCAGCCAGATCAGTTCGCTGGACAAGGACATCGCGCGCGGCCTGTCGGTGAAGTCGGTGCGCGTGGTGGACGTGATTCCGGGCAAGTCGGTGATCGGCCTGGAAATTCCCAACGTCACCCGCGAGATGATCTACCTGTCCGAGCTGCTGCGCTCGAAGGAATACGACAAGTCGGCCAGCGTGCTGACCCTGGCGCTGGGCAAGGACATTGCCGGGCGCTCGACCGTGGCCGATCTGGCGCGCATGCCTCACCTGCTGGTGGCCGGTACCACCGGTTCGGGCAAGTCGGTGGCGGTCAACGCCATGGTGCTGAGCCTGCTGTTCAAGGCCTCGCCGAAAGACCTGCGGATGCTGATGATCGACCCGAAGATGCTCGAACTGAGCGTCTACCAGGGCATCCCGCACCTGCTGGCGCCGGTGGTCACCGACATGAAGGAGGCCGCTAACGGCCTGCGCTGGTGCGTGGCCGAGATGGAGCGCCGCTACAAGCTGATGAGCGCGGTGGGCGTGCGCAACCTGGCCGGCTTCAACAAGAAGGTGAAGGAAGCCCAGGACGCCGGCCAGCCGATGATGGACCCGCTGTTCAAGCCGAACCCGGAACTGGGTGAGGCGCCGCGTCCGTTGGAGACTTTGCCGTTCATTGTCATCTTCATCGACGAATTCGCCGACATGATGATGATCGTCGGCAAGAAGGTGGAAGAGCTGATCGCGCGCCTGGCACAGAAGGCGCGTGCGGCCGGCATCCACCTGATCCTGGCCACGCAGCGCCCGTCGGTGGACGTGATCACCGGCTTGATCAAGGCCAACATCCCGACCCGCATCGCTTTCCAGGTCAGCTCCAAGATCGACTCGCGCACCATCCTCGACCAGTCCGGTGCGGAAACCCTGCTGGGCCACGGCGACATGCTGTATCTGCCGCCGGGTACCGCTATGCCCGAGCGCGTGCACGGCGCGTTCGTCTCCGACGAGGAAGTGCACCGCGTGGTCGAACACCTCAAGGCGATGGGCCCGGCCGACTATGTCGACGGCGTGCTGGACGAAGTGCAGACGATGGGCGACGGCGTGGTCGTCGGTGCCACCGGCCTGCCCGAGAACAGCTCTGCCGGCGATGAGTCCGACCCGTTGTATGACGAAGCGCTGCGGGTGGTCACCGAGACCCGCCGCGCCTCGATTTCCGGCGTGCAGCGCCGGCTGAAGATCGGCTACAACCGTGCAGCGCGACTGATCGAGGCCATGGAAGCGGCCGGCGTGGTCAGTTCGCCCGAGCACAACGGCGACCGCACGGTGCTGGCACCGCCGCCGCCGAAGTAAGACCCGACGTATCCCCCACGACGTCCAAGGAACCGACGCATGCTTCACCCCGTACCCAGCGCGCTGGCACTGGCGCTGGCAGCCTTCCTGGCTGCCGGCCCGGCACTGGCAGACACCGCCACCTCCGCGCCCGCCACGGCGCCGCCTTCCACTCGCGGCGATACCGAAGCCAGCAATAATTTCAGCATTGTCCGTTACCGCGCCGACTACCAGGTGCGGCCGGATGCAGGCAATGTGCAGACCGAAACCTACGAAGTCCTGCTCAAGACCAAGGCCTCGGTCGAGCAGTTCAGCCAGGTGCGGCTGAGCTACAGCGAAAAGATGGAGACGCTGGAAGTGCTCGGCGCCTACACCATCACCGCCGATGGCCAGCGCCGTGACGTGCCGGCCGACCGCATCTACACCCAGGAGAGCTACTCCAGCGCCTCGGCGGCAATGTATGCCGACCGCAAGGTGCGGGTGATCGTGTTCCCGAACCTGGCCCCGGGTACGCGCCTCTACTACCAGGTGCGCCGCACCCAGGCCACGCCGTACTTCCCGGGCTACTTCGGCCTGTGGGAAACCTTCAACGTGTTCACCGAATACGAGGACGCCGAAGTCACCCTGAGTGCGCCGGCCAATCTGCCGATGTTCGTCGACAGCCGCGGCGTGCAGGGCAGCGATCGCCCGACGGTGAAGAACGGCCAGGCGCAGTGGCGCTGGCGCTACCAGCGTCGCGAAGCCATGCCAGCACAGAACTGGTCGGCGGCGGGCTGGGAGTTCGGCCCGAACATCATGGCCAGCACGTATCGTGACTGGTCGCAGATGGGTCGCGCCTATCAGCTCAAGGCCGGCCCGGCCGCGCAGGTCACGCCGGAACTGCAGGCGCTGGCCGACCAGGTCACCGCCGGCATCAGTGACCGTCGCGAGCAGGCCGATGCGCTGTACCGCTGGGTGGCGCAGAACATCCGCTATGTGGCGGTGTACCTGGGCAATGGCGGCCTGGAGCCGAACAGCGCGCAGAGCATCCTCGACAACCACTACGGTGACTGCAAGGACCACGTGACGATCCTCGAGGCGCTGCTGGCGGCCAAGGGCATCGCCAGTTCGCCGGTGCTGATTGGCGCGGGCGGTGGCCCGACGCTGCCGAAGATTCCGGTGCTGGGCCGCTTCAACCACGCCATCACCTACATCCCCGAGTTCGATCTGTATCTCGATTCGACCACTGCGTGGGCGCGCTTCGGGCAGCTGCCGGAAGGTGACCTGGGTGCGCCGGTGATGCGCACCCGCGACGCCACGCTGGCGCGTACCCCGGCCAACACGCCGGAGCGCAATGCCACCTCGATGGAAGTGCGTTTCACCTTCGACGCCAACGGCAACCTGCGCGGCGAGACGATTCCCAAGCTGGGCGAGAACGCCGAGATCGGCATGCGCGCCCAGTTCTCCCAGCTCAACGCGCAGAACCGTGCGCGCGCTGAAGAGCAGATCATGGCCGCGTCCGGTTTCGACGGGCGAGGGCAGCTGCAGATCCAGGGCGTGCCGGTCGACCTGACCCGGCCGTTCGGCTATCGCATGGCGTTCCAGGCCGAGGACTACGCCGACTTCAGCGTGGCCGGCGGCATGGCCGTGCCGGATCCGCCGGGTGGCGAGTCGGTGCGCGGGCTGTATGCAACCGCCTCGGCGCCGGCCAACGAGACGCCGTTCTACTGCAATGCCAGCCTGCGCGAAGAGACCTATCGCCTGCAGTTCCCGGCCAATGCACCGATCATCGCCATCCCGGCCAGCCAGCGTTTCACCAATGCCGCCGGCGAGTACCGGGTGGACTGGAGTCGCGAGGAGCAGGATGTGATCGTGCACCACCGGTTGCAGCAGAACGCGGTGCGTGGGCCAGAGGCGCTGTGCCAGCCGCAGGACTACACCGCGTTCCGCGCGCTGTATCGCGAAGTGCGGCGCGGTTTCCGCGGCCAGGTGCTGTACGGCAAGTTGAAGTAGAGCCACACCACGCGTGGGTGGTGCGATGCCGGCCACTCATGTCAGTGGTGGTGGTAGATCCACGCCATGCGTGGATGAAACGAGACCTCGACGCGTGCATCGCCGTTCGACGATCAGGGCGTCATAATGGCGCCCTGATCGCCCATTCAGCTTGCCCCGGGCACACTCATCTCAACCTTCCTGGCCTGCGTGCCTACAGGATCCCCGCATGAACCTTCGTCTCCGCCGTTTCCTCGCCACCACCACCCTGGCCGTGGCCTGCGCCGCTGCCGGTAGCGCCTGGGCAGGCGCCCGCGATGACCTGAAGACCTTCACCAGCGGCCTGAAGGGGCTGGATGGACAGTTCAGCCAGCAGGTGTTCGACAGCCGCGGCAAGGTGAAGGAATCGACCAGTGGCCGCGTGGCCCTGTCGGCGCCGCGCCTGTTCCGCTGGGAGTACGTGCGTCCGCACGAACAGCTGATCGTGGCCGACGGCAAGAAGGTCTGGATGTACGAGCCGGACCTGGAACAGGCCACCGTGCGCGAGCAGGGCAAGGAAGAGCAGAACAGCCCGCTGACCGCGCTGATCAACCCGGCACTGCTGGAGCAGCAGTACGACCTCAGCGAAGAAGCCGCCCAGCGGGATGGCCTGCAGTGGCTGTCGCTGTCGCCGAAGCGCGATACCGAAGCCAGCTTCCAGTACGCCGCGCTGGGCTTCAATGCCCAGGGCCTGGCGAAGATGGAAATCACGGATGCCGTCGGCCAGCGCACCGTGATCACCTTCAGTGGCTGGAAACGCAACCCGGGCTTCGCCGCAGGCACCTTCAGCTTCACCCCGCCGAAGGGCACCGACGTCATCGGTAATTGATACGGGTCGCCGGGCATGGCCCGGCGCTGCCTGCCCTGGTGGGTGTCAACCCGCACCGCCTTGGTGGAGGTCAACCTTGGTTGACACTCTCTTGATCTGCCGACCAGCGGCCGGCACTACCGAACCCTGCGGCCTGATCTGCCGGGCAGGGCCCGGCGCGACCTGCTCTGGTGGGTGCCAACCTTGGTTGGCACACTCTCGCGGTACAATGACCGCGTGCCAAGACATCGCTCCACTTCATTCCCCGGCCCCGATCTGCTGAGCGTTGATCGGGAACACATGCGCCCGCTGGCCGAGCGCATGCGCCCCCGCACCCTCGGCGAAATGGTCGGGCAGAAGCGTCTGCTCGCGCCCGACAGTGCGCTGCGTCGCGCAGTCGAATCCGGTCGCGTGCACTCGATGATCCTGTGGGGGCCGCCGGGCTGCGGCAAGACCACATTGGCGCTGCTGCTGGCCGAGTACTCCGATGCCGAGTTCCGGGCCATCTCCGCCGTGCTGTCCGGTCTGCCGGAAGTGCGCCAGGTGCTGGCCGAGGCCGCGCAGCGCTTTGCCGAAGGCCGCCGAACCGTGCTGTTCGTGGACGAGGTGCACCGCTTCAACAAGGCGCAGCAGGATGCATTCCTGCCGCACATCGAGCGCGGCACGATCCTGTTCGTCGGCGCCACCACCGAGAACCCGTCGTTCGAGCTGAACTCGGCGCTGCTGTCGCGTTGCCGCGTGCATGTGCTGGAGGGCGTTTCGCCCACCGACATCGTCGAGGCGCTGGAACGTGCGCTGGGTGATCGTGAGCGCGGCCTGGGCGAGGAGGGCATCGAGGTTGCCCCCGAGCTGCTGCTGGAAATCGCCACCGCCGCCGATGGTGATGTGCGCCGTGCGCTGACCCTGTTGGAGATCGCCGCCGAACTGGCGGGCGGGGAGGGTGGTCGCATCACCCCGCAGACCCTGACCCAGGTGCTGGCCGACCGCACCCGTCGCTTCGACAAGGGCGGCGAGCAGTTCTACGACCAGATCTCGGCGCTGCACAAGTCGGTACGCAGTTCCAACCCGGATGCCGCGCTGTACTGGCTGACCCGCATGCTGGATGGCGGTTGCGATCCGTCGTATCTGGCGCGCCGGCTGACCCGCATGGCCATCGAGGACATCGGCCTGGCCGATCCGCGCGCGCAGAGCATGGCGCTGGAAGCCTGGGACATCTACGAGCGGCTGGGTAGCCCAGAGGGCGAGCTCGCGTTCGCGCAGCTGGTGCTCTATCTGGCCAGCACCGCCAAGTCGAATGCCGGCTATGCCGCCTTCAACCAGGCCAAGGCCGACGTGCGCGAGAGCGGTACCGAAGAAGTGCCGCTGCACCTGCGCAATGCGCCGACCAAGCTGATGAAGGAGCTGGGCTACGGCGCCGAGTACCAGTACGACCATGACGCCGAAGGGGGCATCGCGCTGGACCAGACCGGTTTCCCGGATGCGATGGGTGAGCGGGTGTACTACAACCCGGTGCCGCGCGGGCTGGAAATCAAGTTGAAGGAAAAGCTGGATCGGCTGCGCGCCGAGCGTGAGGCGGCAAGGGCCGCGAAGGGCCGCTGACCCCGCTTGTGTAGCGTCGAGCCATGCTCGACTTCGCTCCTGGCCGGATTGTTGGCACATTCGGTAAAGCAGTCGAGCATGGCTCGACTCTACAGTGACAATATTGTTCCCGGCGCCTGCATTTGGCACACTGCGCGGCCACTTTTTCAAGGATCGATGCCGTGCAGGAAATGATTCTGCCGTTGAAGCGCTACGCCCAGTTCGAGGGTCGCGCCAACCGCCGCGAATACTGGATGTACCAGCTGTTCCTGTTCCTGGTCGCAACGGCAGTGATGCTGCTGGCCGGTGTACTGGCGATCCTTCTGCGCAACAGTGCCGATGCGCTGGCCGGCATCCTGATCGGCATGGTGGTGTTGCTGTGTGTGATGTGGCTGGTCACGATCGTGCCGCTGGTCGCGGTGACCGTACGCCGCCTGCATGACTGCAATCAGTCGGGCTGGCTGTTCCTGCTGGCGCTGGTGCCGGGCGGCGGAATCGTGATCATGATCTTCTCGCTGCTGCCGGGTACGCCACAGGAAAACCCATATGGTCCGGTGCCTGCGGGGCCGTGATCTTGCATGAGTCGAGCATGGCTCGACTCCACAGGGGCAGAGAAAAGAAGCCGGCGTTTCGCCGGCTTCGTCTTTACTTGATGGCGCAATCGCCGAAGGACAGGTAGTCCGAGCCGGAGCTGAACTGCAGCGTGCAGCTGGCGGTGAACACGGCGCCTTCTTCCAGTGCGCCGAGCTTGGCGGCCTGCGGGGCGTCGGAGGTAGTCAGCCGGGCCAGGACGTTGCCCTGGTCATCGCCGGCCTCGATCAATGGCTCGCCCTGCAGGTTGCTGGAAACACCCAGCGCCACGGCGGTGAAGGTCACCGTCTGGTTGAGTTCTTCCATGCTCAGGGTCGAGTAACCGGCCTCTTCGTAGGCCTGGTAGAGCGTGGGCAGGTCCTGCGCGGCATGGGCGGCCAGCGGTGCGAGCAGGCCGAGGGAGAGTGCGATCAGGCGGGTGCGCTTCAAGGTGTTCTCGCAGTCACGGGATCCAATCCCGTGGGTGGTGGTCGGTAAATCCACGGCAGGCGTGGATGCGGGCAGCAATGGACAGGGCGCGGCCGGCGACTCGATCGCCCATCCATCCGCAGCCCTGCGAGGGTAGGGCGCTCCTGCGCCCCGTTGTCCGGGAAAATAGTGGATTCGGTGTTTCCGGCGCAACCGGGAAACGTGAATTCATCGCGCGCGTGATACACAGCGTGACGTTCGATCGATGTGATAATCATTCGCGTTTAAGGTAGACTGCGGTCCCTTGTGAACCGGCGGCCCTGGGCCGCTTCTGTCGCCGCTGATGAAGCATTTCGTCCCGCCTTCGCGTCGTGGTCCGCTGGCCCGCGGCCTGGCCGCCTTGATGATGGGTCTGCTCCTGGCCACCCCGTACGCCCATGCACAGCAGCGCAATCCGCTGCAGAAGATCGGCCACACCGTGCTCGACGAGCCGGCGGCCAGCTATCGCTTCGAGCATTTCGTGGTGGACAGCCCGGACCAGCAGCGCCGTTGGCGGGTGAACCTGGCGATCCCGGCCAAGGCCGGCAGAACGTCCTCCCCGGTGCTGTACGCGCTGGACGGGAACGCCGTCGCCATGGTCCTGGACCAGCCGTTGCTGGCCGAACTGGCCGCGCGCAAGGCGCCACCGGTACTGGTGCTGATCGGCTACGACAACGATCTGCGCATCGATTCCAAGGCGCGCACCCGCGATTACACCGCGTGGATCGACCGCGCCGATGACGAGAGCGGTACGACCCAGGCGGTCGGCGGTGGCGCCGTGGCCTTCCTGGATGTGATCGAACGCCGCATCAAGCCGGAAGTCGAGCGTCGCGCACGCATCGATACGCAGCAGCAAGCACTGTGGGGGCACTCGCTGGGTGGCCTGTTCGTGCTCAACGCGCTGTACACCCGCCCCGCAGCCTTCCAGTCCTATCTGGCAGCCAGCCCGTCGCTGTGGTGGAGCCAGGGCGCGGCGCTGGGTGATCCGGAACAGCAGTTCGTGCAGAACGTGCACGGCCAGCCGGTAAAGCTGTGGCTGATGCTGGGAGGTGCCGAGCGTGTCGGCGATCGCGGCAAGCGCGACATGAACAATCCGCGCGTGGTTGCACACCTGCGCCGCATCGGTGGCGCCACCCCGGATGCAGCGATGCAGCTGTCCGAACGGCTGGGCAAGGTGCCGGGCCTGAGCGTGCAGTACCGTGAGTTCGACGGCCTCGGCCACGGCCCGATGCTGCCCGCTTCGTTCCACGCTGCGCTGCATGAGCTGTATGGCGTGACCGACCGCAGTGCCGGCGACGGCTCGCCCAACGGTGGTGACAACGCCGCCGAATGAATCCCTTCGCGCGCCAAAGGCGTGCGACCCCACTACCCAGGCGAGGCTGCCGATGTGCAGCGGCCCAGGCAACCGATGAATCCCGCGTCACGTGGCGCGGCCTACGTGTGCAAGGAGCCTTCCATGTCGTTCCGTCCGTCTTTCCGTCTCACCTCTCTCGCCGCCGGCCTGTTGCTGGCCGTGACCGCCACCGCACAGCCGGTGTTCGACCAGCCGGCCAATGCCACCTTCAAGGGTGAAGTCGTCTCACGTGGTGAGAACGTGGTTCCCGGCAGCACTGCCGACGTGGTCGGTCGTGGTTTCGTGCCGGGCCAGAAAGTCAGCCTGCTGCGTGGCGACAACGTGCTCAACACGCAGCCGCTGGTGGTCGATGCCGATGGCAACTTCAAGACCCAGCTGAGCATTCCGGCCGACGCGGTGCCGGGTACCCACCCGGTGGTGGTGCGTGCCAGCCAGCCGGCCGCAGCCACCGTGCTGAAGCTGCGCGTGTCGCCGCAGCTGCCGTTGTCCGGCCAGGCGCAGTTCGCCACCCAGTCCAACAAGCTGGTGCCGGGCCTGTACCAGTCCGCCTACAGCGCCGCCAGCAATGCGGTGTTCGTGACCTCGGCCGTGGGCCGCCCGCCGGTGACCCAGTCGCAGCTGCTGAAGCTGGACCCGAAGTCGCTGAAGGTGACCAAGGCGATCACCCCGGCGCAGGTGCCGGGCAGCACCAACGGTGCGGTGTACGCGGTCTACGGCGTCGGCGTGGATGACACCAACGGCAACGTGTGGGTCACCAACACCCGCCAGAACTCCATCGCGGTCTATCGCCAGAAGGACCTGTCGCTGGTCCATCAGTTCCCGGTCGACACCGTGCCGCATGCGCGCGACGTGGTGGTCGATGGCACCCACGGCAAGGTGTTCGCCTCGGCCACGGGTGAAGACCACCTGTCGGTGTTCGATGCCAAGACCCTCAAGGAGCTGCCGGCGGTGACGCTGGAATCCGGCGTGGATGACGGCAAGTTCACCCCGATGAGCCTGGTGCTGGACGAAAAGGCCGGCAAGCTGTTCACCGTCAGCATCGGCACTCCGGAAGCGGCGGTGATCGATGTGGCCAGCGGCAAGGTCGAGAAGGTCATCGACCTGGGCAACTCGATCAGTGCCTCGGGCGTGGCCTTCGACGCAGCGCGCAACCGCCTGTACGTGGCCTCGCAGGGCACGGACAACCTGCTGATCGTCGATGTGGCCGCCGGCAAGGTGCTGCACGACGTGCCGGTTGGCGCCGGCGCGCTGAACGTCGCCTTCGATGATGCCTCCGGCCTGGCCTACGTCAGCAACCGTGGCGCTGGCACGGTCACCGTGGTGAACGGTGACGGCAAGGTGGTCGCCAACCTCGACGGCGGCACGCTGCCGAACCATGTCCGCGCCGATGGCAAGGGCAACGTGTTCGCGGTGAACAAGTCGCGTGGCGCCGAAGACCCGAAGGGTGACCGCATCACCCGCATCACCCCGAAGCAGTAAGTCACACGGCGGGGCGGCGTGCGCGTCGCCCTGCCAGCAAGGAGATTGTCCATGAACATCGCGTCCCGTCTGCGCCTGTGTGCGCTCCCGCTGGCCGTTTCGCTGGCGCTGGCCGCCTGTGGCGGCCCGTCGGCTCCCTCCGAAGCCAAGAAACCTGCCGAGCCGCCCGCGGCAACGACGGCGGCTGCGGAAGCCGCGTTGCCGGCAGGCTGGCAGCGCGTGGCCGGTGCCGAAATGCCGGCCGTGCATGACCAGAAGGCGGTGCTGCCGACCAAGGTGCATTCCGACGATGGCGCTGACATCGAAGTAGCCGACACCAGCCGCATCATTGCCGGCGGCGACGATGTCATCGCGGTGATCGAAGCACTGGGGCTGGGCAAGCAGGTGTTTGCAGCGCCGACCAACACCACCACCCAGGCTGGCCTGGCCGCGCCGCATCAGTTCCTGTTCAACCGCACTACCGGCGTGGAGGGCGTGTTGAGCCTGCAGGGCTCGCTGTTCCTGGGCAACAGCCTGCGCCGCCACACCGAGCTGGCCAAGAAGCTACGCGAAGTGGGCGAGCCGGCGGTGGTCATCGATGACCTGCAGCCGGCGCCGGACAAGGTGCGCAAGGTCGCCGCCGCACTAGGGCTGGCCGAGGCAGGGCAGGTACTTGCCACGCAGGTGCAGCGTCAGCTCGACGAGGCTGCAGCGATTGGCAAGGGCCTGGGCCATGCGCCACGACTGATCCATGTGTCGGCAACGGGCGCTGGCGGCTCACCGACAGTAGCCGGTGCCGACAGCGCGTCGGCGCAGCTGATCGCGCTGGCTGGCGGCGTCAACATCGGCACCGAGGCGGGGGTGAAGAACTACTCGCAGCTGAGCAATGAAGGCGTGGTCGCCGCGGCACCGGAGGTGATCCTGGTGACCGAGCATGACCTGCAGCTGTTCGGTGGTGCCGAAGGCCTGTGGAAGGCGTACCCGACGCTGAAGCAGACTCCGGCCGGGCAGGCCAACCGGGTCTGGGTGATGCCGGATGTGCAGCTGAAGTACACCAGCGTCGGTTCAGGTGCTGGCGCGCTGGCGCTGGCCAAGGCCCTGGCGGCGTTGCCGAAGGCATGAGTCCGGCGGATCGGCGCCGCCGTCGCGGGCGGACGATGTTGCTGGTGGCGTTGCTGGCACTGCTGGGTGCGGTGCTGGCCTCGTTTGCCGTGGGCCCGCTGCGGCTGCCGCCGTTGGAGGTGATGCAGGCGTTGGCGGTGAAGCTGGGCCTGCTCGATCCGCAGGCGGTCAGCAGCCGCGACCTCGCCGTGGTCTGGCAGCTGCGCATTCCGCGTGCCCTGTTGGGTGCGATGGTCGGTGCGTCGCTGGCGATGGCCGGTGCCAGCCTGCAGGGCCTGTTCGGCAATCCGCTGGCCGACCCCGGCATCGTAGGTGTCAGCCAGGGTGCTGCGCTGGGTGCAGTCGCCGCCATTGTTCTCGGCGCTGCGGGCGCAGCCGGTTGGCTGGTGCCTGTAGCGGCATTCGCCGGCGGTGCGCTGGCGATCGGCCTGACCTACGCGCTGGCCCGGCCTGGCAAAGGTTCGGGCAACGCGACGCTGTTGCTGGTTGGTATCGCGATGGCAGCCTTCTGCTCGGCACTGATCGGTTTCCTCACGTACATCGCCAGCGAAAGCGAGCTGCAGTCGCTGGTGTTCTGGCAGATGGGCTCGCTGGCACGCGCCAACTGGGCCGATGTGGCAGCCGTGGTGCCGTTGTTTGCGATTGGCGTGTTTGCGCTGCAGCGACTGGCCACGCCGCTGGACATGCTGGCGCTGGGCGAACGCCAGGCACAGCACCTCGGGTTGGATGTCACCCGCACGCGGCGTCGCCTGGTGGCGTTCAGTGCGCTGCTGGTGGGCGCAGCGGTGGCATTTGCCGGTTCGATCAGTTTCGTTGGCCTGGTGGTGCCGCACGTGGCGCGCCTGCTTGTCGGCCCCGGTCATCGCTGGTTGCTGCCGTTGTCCGGCCTGCTCGGTGCGCTGTTGATCGTGGTGGCCGACACCGCCGCACGCACGCTGGATCCGCCCGCGGAGATTCCGCTGGGCCTGTTCTCGGCCGCGCTGGGCGCGCCGTTCTTCC
Source organism: Stenotrophomonas sp. ATs4 (assembly GCF_051861585.1). Lineage (NCBI taxonomy): Bacteria > Pseudomonadati > Pseudomonadota > Gammaproteobacteria > Lysobacterales > Lysobacteraceae > Stenotrophomonas > Stenotrophomonas sp. ATs4. Next base: position 322,280 of record NZ_JBLYPK010000006.1, read on the forward strand.
TCTGGCTGGTGCTGCAGCAGCGCCGCAAGGCGGCGCCATGAGCGTGCTGCTGAAGCTGCACGAGGTGGTGGTGCGCCGCCAGCAGCGCGAGATTCTGCACGGCATCTCGCTGGCATTCGAGCCGGGTACGGTGACTGCGCTGGTTGGCCCGAATGGCGCGGGCAAATCCACCTTGCTGGCCGTTGCGGCGGGTGATCTGCGCGCTGACGTGGGTGAGGTGAGCCTGCTGGGCAAGCCGTTGGCCAGTTACAAGGCGGGGCCACTGGCACGCGAGCGCGCGGTAATGCCGCAGGAGCACGGCGTGCGCTTTGCCTTCAGCGTGGAGGAAGTGGTGGCGATGGGTCGACTGCCGCATCCGCCGGATCCAGCCGTGGACGACGCCCAGGTGGAAGCGGCAATCGATGCCGCCGAACTGCAGGCGCTGCGCCTGCGCGAGGTGCAGCAGTTGTCCGGTGGCGAATCCGCCCGCACCACATTCGCGCGCGTGCTGGCGCAGGACACGCCGCTGCTGCTGCTGGATGAGCCGACCGCCGCGCTGGATCTTCGCCATCAGGAGCGCACGCTGCGCAGTGTGCGCGCCTGTGCCGAAGCCGGTGCGTGCGTGATTGTGGTGCTGCACGACCTCAATCTGGCCGCTGGCTATGCCGATCGAATCGTGCTGCTGGAGCAGGGCAGGGTGGCGGCCGATGGCACGCCGTTGCAGGTGCTGACCGAAGACAATCTGCAGCGGGTCTACCAGCAGGATGTTGTGGTACTGGAGCACCCGCGGCGTGGGGTGCCGTTGGTGGTGGTGACGTAGCCTGGATCCGCCTGCGAAGGAGGAGGGCGCAGGTAATTGCGCCTCTCATCTTCGACGCAAATGGACCGGCGTTAGTGGCCTGCTGCTTTGGCAGGTGCATTGCGCCCAGTGGGCGATGCTCCGGCGGGTGGCGCATCGGCTTTACTTCTTGAATGCTCTACCGCATTGATTGGCCTTCGCCGAAATTTCGAGAGGGATGCTCAGTGTGGGTGTGATGTTTAATGAAGTGCGGGGCGCGCGGGCGGCGGTACTCTGTGTGGCAATGGGGCTCTCATGTCCCGCTCAAGCGCAACAGGATGTATCGTCGACCCTGTCCCGCTTGTTGCAGTGCCAGCTGACTCACAAGGAATTGGACAGCTTCACTGGTCGGATTGCAGTGGGCGACCTGACGGATTTCAGTCAGAGCAAGGCAGGCAATGGCGCGGCACTGATGCTCTGGGAGGCTCGGGCTCCTGTCATGGCGTGGGGAGAATCCTCGACGCTCGTGCATGTTTCGGGCGTTCAGGAGATGCTTCTTGCCATTCCGGCGCCCGTCGGACAAGAGATGGCGCGAGGGAGATCCATTGCCAACCATATCGGGGGTATGTCATCGCGCTGGGATGCGGGGGCCATGGAAAGAGTGTATGGCTGGAAAGGACTCAATCTGTACAAAACGCTTCCTGGTGATCGACATGTACGGATGATTGTTGATCTTTCCTATTCGCCGGGATGGGTGACGGTAGGCTGCACCTACGGGGAAATGAGCTGATCAGGGCCGCACGGGCCCATCGTGCCTCGCTCGACATATCATGGTGCATCTGAGTATCTCAATGGACTGATGCAATGATCCGTACCGTTTCTCGCGGTGTGCTGCTGACCGCGATGGCCGCTTCTGTCTGTGCCGCCAATGCGGCCTCCACGTCCTCGGTGTCACTGATGAGCGCGTCCGAGCAGGCATCGCTGATCGAGACCCGGCACTCCGCAAGCCACGGCATGCCAATTGCCACGATGTCGACTCGTCACTATGCCAACGACGAGTTGTCGATACGTTGGGACGACCAGCAGGTGCTGGTGCTGTGCAAAGAAGTGGCGTACCTGAATATTCCCGCAGCCAAAGCGGATGCGCGTGCGCTCAGTGCGGAGCAGCGGCAGATGATCGTCTATCAGGCGGTGATGTCAGGGTTGGGCGCGATTGCAGCCGTGGCTGAGGCGGCGGGTGATTCGGTGGTGGTGGCTGACGACGGCAGCGAGCTGCGCAGCACGGGCGAAAGCAACTGGGCCTACGGCGTGGAGCGCTATGACGTCACCACCCAGCGCATGGCTGATGGCGTATTGCGGGTTCGGGCGCTCAAGGCCGAGACCGTGAACAATGCGAAGCCTGCATCGCCGGACGACATGTTCAGTACCGAGGATGACCAGGCGGCACGCCTGTCTGAGCTGACGCCGGTGGGGAGCTGGACCGAGGTGCTGATCCATGGTGGCCCACGGCTGCCGCACATGGACCCGGCGACGTCGTTGAAGGGGTGGATTTCGATGGGGGATGGCCAGGCAGCAACGGTGGCGGAGGCGCGCACGCTGCATGGGTGCAAGTAAGGCACCGGGCACTCAACACAGCCACCCGTGGGGTGGCTCTACTGTGGTGCGCATCGTTCCATTTATGTATGCAATATTCACTTGCGCGCCAGATTGGCAGGTCTAGAATGCGCCCCATGAACCGGATGCCGCTCCTGAAGTTTTTCACCCTGACCCGCGCAAGCGCGGAACGGGCGTGTCTGCCTGGAGCCCCACGAGGCCGTTGAGACGGCCATCGCTGGACCTTCGACAGAGCGCCCTCCGGGGCGCTCTTTTCGTTTCTGATTTCCCGCAAGTCGACTGACAGTCGACTCTACCCAATCGACTCCACCCAGTACCCCAAGGAGAACGTGCCATGCACCAGATCGCCGAGACCGAACGCTAGCCGCGCACCCTGTCGCCAACCGGGGTGCGCGGCCCCCGAAGTTGGCTTTGCAGGAACCTTTCTCATGAACACCCAAGTCCTTTCCCGTCGTCGCAACCTTGGCATCATTGCCCACATCGACGCCGGCAAAACCACGCTGACCGAACGCTTGCTGTGGAAAAGCGGCGAAATCCACCGCGTCGGCGAAGTGCACGACGGCAATGCGACCACCGATTTCTCGGCGATCGAGCGCGAGCGTGGCATCACCATCGGCGCTGCCGCCGTACAGGCGCAGTGGGCGCCGCGTGACCTGCCGCCGCATCGGCTGACCTTGATCGACACCCCTGGCCACATCGACTTCGCCATCGAAGTCGAGCGTTCACTGCGCGTGCTCGACGGCGCCGTGGCCGTGTTCTCGGCCGTGGACGGCGTGCAGCCGCAGTCAGAGACCGTGTGGCGTCAGGCGCGTCGCCATCGCGTGCCGCTGATTGCCTTCGTCAACAAGATGGACCGCGTCGGCGCCTCGTTCGAGCGCGTGCTTGAGCAGTTGCAGGACAAGCTGCAGGCGCGACCTTGGGCGCTGGGTGTGCCATTGGGCAGCGAAAGCGACTTCAATGGCTGGGTCGATCTGGTCGACGAGCGGGTGCTGCAGTGGCGCGACGGTGCGGCGACGGTCATCACCTCGTGGGACGACGCGGCACGCGCACAGTGGCAACCGCAACGCGATGCGCTGGTCGAGGCCGTGGCGGACCACGACGAACTGCTGGCCGATGCCTGGCTGGAAGGTCGTGTGATCGATGCGGAGCAGCTGCGGGCTGCGATCCGTCGGGCGACGTTGGCCGGTGGGGGCGTACCCGTGCTTGCCGGTGCCGCCTTCAAGGACAAGGGCATCGAAACGTTGCTGGACGCGGTGGTCGACTACCTGCCATCGCCGTTGGATCGCCCTGCCGTGAGCGCTGAAAGCGATGAGGGCGAGGTGGTGCTGCCGCCGGATCCGGACGGTCCGCTGGCCGGCCTGCTGTTCAAGATCACCCACCAGCAGCACGGCGCGCTGAGCTTCGTGCGGTTGTACTCGGGTACCTTGAAGGTGGGCGACGCCGTGGCCAGTTCGCAGCATCCGCAGGGACGGCGTGTCAGCCGCCTGGTGCGGGTGCAGGCCGACCAGACCCACGACATCGAACAGGCCGTGGCCGGTGACATCGTCGCGGTGCTGGGCTGGAAGGATGCGGTCAGCGGTGAAACGCTGAGCGGTCGTGCGCAGCCGCTGCGCCTGGAGAGCATCCAGGCACAGGCGCCGGTACTGGCCTGGCGGCTGGAGCCCGCACGTGCGGCCGACCTGATCCGGATGGCGCAGGGCCTGGCCAGCCTGGCCCAGGAAGATCCCTCGTTCCGCGTCGAAACCGATCGCGACACGGCGGAGACCCTGGTCTGGGGCATGGGCGAGCTGCACCTGGAGGTGATGGTCGAGCGCCTGCGCAGCGAATGGAAGGTTGATGTGGGCGTAGGTGCGCCGCGCGTGGCCTACCAGGAGACGCCGATGCGTGCGATGACCCGTGTCGTCGGGCGGTTGGTCAAGCAGACCGGCGGCCAGGGTCAGTTCGCGCACGTGGTGCTGGATGTGTCGCCGCGCGAGGACGGCCAGGTGGTGTTCAACGACCGCATTGTCGGTGGCGTGGTGCCGCGCAGCTTCATCAACGCGGTGGAGAAGGGCGTACGTGCTGCGCTGTCGGAAGGGCCGCAGGGTCATCCGGTGGTTGGTATCGAGGTCAGTCTTGTCGATGGCCAGACCCACGCCAAGGATTCTTCGGAGATGGCGTTCCACCGTGCGGGTGCCGAGGCGATCAAGGCGGCGCTGGTGGAAGGTGGCACGCAGCTGCTGGAGCCGGTGATGGCGGTGACGGTGCATTCGCCGTCGGCGTCGGTGGGTGATGTGGTGGGCGACCTCAACCGCCGCCATGGCCGCATTGCCCGCATCGAAGACCAGGAAGGTCGGGCCGAAGTCAGCGGGTTTGCGCCGTTGGCGCAGCTGGTGGGTTACACCACTGCACTGCGTTCGCTCAGCCAGGGACGGGCCAGCAGCGAAGCGCACCTGCACGGCTACGAGCCGGTGCGCGCTGCATGAAGGAAGGTGAGGGGAGCCCGTTCGCGGGCTCCCTTTTTTGTGGTCGGGAGCACGTATCCACGCATGGCGTGGATCTACTGGGGCTGACGGGTCTCCGTATCCACGCATGGCGTGGATCTACTGGGGCTGACGGGTCTCCGTATCCACGCATGGCGTGGATCTACCGGTGCTGGAGGGTCTCCGCATCCACGCATGGCGTGGATCTACCGGGGTGCTTGCGGGTCTCCGCATCCACGCATGGCGCGGGTCGGCTGCGCAACCGGGTTGCGGGCTTTGCGGTAGATCCACGCCATGCGTGGATGCAGTCCTTGAGGTGCGAGTTTTTGCACTGCATTGCAACAAAACTGCAGAAAAAGCTGGATTAAAGTGATGCCTCACGATAAATTGCGCACCCCCCGTTGCTCGCCGCCGCCCGCACCCCTCTCATGCGTGATGACAAAGATCCCGGAACCCTGGAGCTGACCCTGCCGCGCAAACGCGGCCGTCCGCCCAAGTTCGGTTACGCAATGAGTGACGCGCAGCGGGCCGCGCGCTACCGGGCGCGCCGGGCCGGGCAGGCCAATCACGCCGATGTACGTGCATGCAGCGACATGGTGCTGCTGGACAAGATCCGCGCTGCGGTCAGCGCCCGCGATACCGAGCTGGCTGGCTTCCTGGTCCACGTTCTCTGGCAGCGTTACCCCCTGCAGTTGAAATAGGCCGTCGGTGGGGTGGCCGTTGTCATCGAGCTTGTTGATAATGCGGGATTCAGGTTGTTCCCGCTGGCGCGCCCGGGATGGCAGGCGTGCATGATCGAACGGTTCCCAAGATGACCACCACCAGCGACACCACCACCGAAGCGGCGCCGAGCAGCGCCCCCCTGTTCTACACCCGTCCGGTGCCGCTGCAGGCCGATGTGCATGCCGATCTGCGCATCCTGCCGGGCAGGCTCGAGTTTGCCGCCGGCAACAACGCCATTCCGCTGGTGCTGGGCGAGTTCTCGCTGGCCCTGCACCACTTCCCGATTCTCTTCGCCGGCCCGACCGCGGTGCCGATGGCAGCCGTCGGTGTGTCCGACCAGAACCTGTTCATCAAGGACGGGCTGTGGGAAGACGAGGCCTATATCCCGGCCTACCTGCGTCGCCACCCCTTCATCTTCATCGACACCGGCGCGGACAACGACTTCCTGCTGGGCATCGACGAAGCGAGCTCGCGCGTGGTCAAGGGCGGTGACGAAGGCCAGCCGCTGTTCGCCGATGGCAAGGCCACCGAGATGGTGCAGCAGGCGCTGGAATTCTGCGGCCAGTACACCCGCGAGCACGAACAGACCCAGGCCTTCTCCAAGGCACTGGTCGACAACGGCCTGCTGGTCGAGCGCAACGCCACCGTGCGCACCCCGGACGGCCGCGAGTTCAACCTCAACGGCTTCCTGGTGGTGGATGTCGAGAAGTTCGTCGCTCTGCCGGACGCCACCGTGGTCGAGTGGCACCGCAGCGGCTGGCTGGCGCTGATCCATCAGCACCTGATGTCGCTGGGTCGCTTCAACGACCTGACCCGTCGCCAGGTCGAGCGCCTGGCAGCCTGATCAGGCCGTAGGCATGGCTCCCTGCGCTGGGGAGCCGTGCCAGTCCTGCAGCGCCTGCAGCAAGCGCCGCGCATCGCCCCAGTCGGGCGCGGCGTCGTGTCCCAGCTCCCAGAGGTCGGCGGCGGTACCGGCCTGAGCCGTTGCGCCGCAGATCTGCAGCGTGCCCTGCAGGCGATGGGCGTGATGGCGCAAGGCATCCGCAACGGTGTCGGTGATCGCACGCTCGATGGCGGCCAGTTCCGTGCCGATGTCGGCCACATAGGCCGAATCCATGCAATCCACGCCTTCGAGCGGGGGTGTCTGCTGAGGTTCCGGCAGACCCAGCACCTGCAGCAATCTCTCGATCTGCAACGGCTTGGCAAGGACTGCGTCGAACCCCGCTTCGCGGCAGCGTCGCGCATGGCGACGGCCTGCGCGTGCCGACAACGCAATCAGTTGCAGAGGTGTGCGCGCCTGCGCACGCAGCCTGCCGGCGAGCGCATAGCCGTCCATGTCGCGAAGCCCGATGTCGAGCAGCACCGTGCCGCGCGGACGTAATGCCTGCTCTTCCAGCGCGCTGCCGGCGGTGACAAGTGCAAGCACATCAGCACCCAGCCGCTCCAGCTGGGCAGCCATGAGGCGGCGGTTGAGGTCGTGGTCTTCGACCAGCAGCAGATCCAGGCCGGCAAGTGGCTTGTCCTGCAGGGACGTGTTCCCACGCCGCAGGTCTGGTCTGGCAATCCGTACCGGCAGGCGCAGGGTGAAGCGGCTGCCGCGACCGTGCACGCTATGGACAGTCAGCTCGCCGTCCATCGAGCGCGCCAGTTCGCGCGCGATCACCAGCCCCAATCCGCTGCCGCCGCGCTGCTGTCCTTCCTCGCCCTGCTGGAAGGGCTGGAACAGTGAGGTCGCCTGCGCAGCGGCAATGCCGATGCCGCTGTCGATCACCTCCAGCAGCAGCGCATGCGGGCGCGTTGATGGCTGCAGCCGCAGGCGCAGATCGATGCCGCCGACGTCGGTGAACTTCAGCGCATTGCCGAGCAGATTGTCGATGACCTGGCGCAGCGCATCCGGATCCAGCAGGAGAAGCGGTAGCGGTTCTGCATCGCAGTCCAGTCTGAGCTTGAGGCCTTTCCTGCCTGCTTCCGGGCGGATCGCGTCCAGCGACTGGTTGCAGAGCTGCGTCACGTCGCAGGCTTGCCGCCGCGGCATGAAGCCGCCACTGGCAAGGCGTGAGAAGTCCAGTGAGCGATCCAGCAGCCTCCGCAAGGCGCGCCCGGCCGCGGTTGTCGCCGCAAGCAGTTCGCGGCGGCCTTCCGGCGATTGCGCCTGCTGCAGCGGGACGATCGAACCCAGCAGGGCCTGTGCGGCATTGCGTACTTCGTGACTGATCATGCCGATCGCACGTGCGCGGTCACGCTCGCTGCGGCCGAAGCGACGGCGTAGCGGGTGCCAGAGCAACGGGAGCCCGGCCAGCAGCGCGATCACTGTCAGCAGCCAGGCCGGCGGTGGCGAGCGCACCCGGTCCAGCACCCGTTCGACCGATGCTGGCAGCATCTGCTGGGCCCAGAGATGCAGCAGGCTGGCGTGATCTTCCAGTGTGATGTCCTGCAGGCCCTGGTCGATGCGCTCGAGCAGGTGCCTGTCCTCGCGGCGGGCGAGCAGATGCAGGTCGGTGGAGAAGTCGCTGCTGATCGCCTGCAGCAGCAGTTCGCCGCTGAAGTAGCGGTGGATCATCGGGCGCAGCGTCGTATCCACGCCGATCGCAGCATCCGCAGTGCCGGCAATGACCGCCGCAAGTACCGCATGTTGGTCGGGAAGGCGCAGCAGATCAATCTGTGGGTGGTGTGCATCCAGCCAGCGGGTATAGGGGCCGCCTTCAAGTACGGCCAGCGTCCGCCCTTCAAGATCGGGCAAGCCGCGGGGCAGCCATTGGCCGGGGCGTCCGGCAAGGACTGTCCTGCCACCACGGAAGGGCGTGGAGGCGACCAGGTCTGCACACGGGAGCTGCAACGGAGCAGAGCCGCGGACCACCAGCACCAGATCGGCGTCGCGATGGCATACCGCAGCCACGGACGCGGTGATGCTGGGGTAGGGCAGATCCAGGAAATGCAGCCGGGTATGCCGCGCCACCAGGCCGGTGTAGCCGTGGGCGAGGGTGGGGAGCGATGTCGCTTCTGAAAGAGCTGCAGGGACCGGGCGCAGGAACGGGGCGGTCGCTACCCGCACCTCGCGATCTGGGCCCCAGTGTTGTGACCGGACATCTTCGGCCGATGCCGCCGGCAGCAGCAGAAGCACCAGCAGCAGGGCGAAGGATGTGCGCAGTCGCGAGCGGACCTGCCGGCTCATGAGGCGCCCGCGTGTGGCCGCATGGCGTAGATTTCGGCATCGTTGCGCACGCCGAGCTTGCGCAGCGCGGACACCTTCTGGGTGCTGACGGTCTTGACGCTGCGGTGGCGGCGCAGCGCGATCTCGGACACGGTGAGCCCTGCAAGCACCAGCTCCAGCACCTCGCGTTCGTTGCGGCTGAGTACATTGCAGTCGGCAGGAAGGATGCAGCCAGGGGGAAGGCGGTTCAGCCCTTGATGCACGCGCACAATGGCGTCGGACAGCATCGGCAGCGGTTCGGCTTTGCCGACGATGCCGCTGAGACCGGCATTGATCAGGTGGCTGAGGTTGGTCGCAGGCGAGAGTGTGGCGAATGCCAGCAGTGGAATGCGGGGGAAAGTCGAACGCAGCAGGGGAATCAGCGCGTCGCTGCCGCGGTCGCCGGGGCTCAGGGCCAGGTCGATGATCGCCACATCGACCGGCAATCGATGCAGGGTGGTGATGAAATCTTCGCTGAGGGAGTGGCTGGCGGCGATGCTGAAGCGGCGGTCGCGGGTGAGGTGCAGGGCGATGCCGCGACGGACGACTTCATGATCGTCCAGAAGCGCCAGGCGCAGGCGGCGCGGTGCAGGATGTCCATTCATGCGCGGGGAGGTGATCAGCGCCCAAGGGCGTGGTCATCATTCTGGCGTCACTGCCACCCAGTACATCGAATTTCGCTGAATTTTGCGATTATTCCTAAGAATCGATGTGCAATTCCCATCAATTTCTCACCGGTCATTGATGGGGCTGATGGGATTGATCCGGCCATCTGCTGCAGCGGCAGTGGCTCTCACGAGAGGCGTCCTCAGCGCAGCGACTGTGGCACCCGCCTCAGTTTGGCGGTGTCGTAGCCCATGGCCGCGATGCGCTGCACGGCCTGCTGGTAGTCACTGTCCGAGACCTGCGGTGTACGCGCCATGTACCAGACGTAGTCGCGCTTGCTGCGTGCCACGATGGTCTGGCCGTAGCCATCGTCCAGCCAGGCGATGACGTACTCGGCCTGGATCGGCCAGATGAACTGCATGCCCCAGATCGCGCCGTTTCCTTCCTTTTCGATCCGGCCGATCGGATGCATTGATTTCTGTGGCGCGTCGAAACTTCCCCTGCGATAGGTGAAGGTGGTCTGGATGCGTCCATCCGGGCGCAGCGCGTAACTTTCCACTGCGTCGAAGGCGTCGCGTTCAGGGCGCGATGGAATGTGGGCGATTACGTACCAGTCGCCCATGAAACGTGGAACATCCACCGATGGCGGACGGGGCAGGGGCCGGGTGTCGCTGGAGCTGCAACCGGCGCCCAACAGGCCGGCGGCGAGCAGGGGAAGCAGCGGGAAAATGCGCATGTCACACCTCAGCGTGGGCGGAACAGGTAATGGGCCACCAGCCATTGCTGGCCGTCGTCGTAGCCGAACAGCTCGGCACAGGCCATCCAGAACATCCGCCAGCGCTGCCACCAGACCTTCGCGGCGGCCTGACCATAGGTGGCGACCAGTACGGGCATCAGCTCCTCCCGCGCCGCGTCCTGGTTGGCGAGCCAGTGATCGGCGGTGCGCTGATAGTGGGTGCCGTCCAGCAACCAACGTTGCTCAAGCTGCAGATCGCGCTGGAAGTGCAGCAGTGTGTCGGCGGCCGGCATCAGGCCCCCAGTGAAGAAGTGGCGCCCCATCCAGTTGTCGCCCCCGTCGGTCTCGAACGGGTACATCAGCGTGCGATGGGCGAAGATGTGCACAAACAGCGCGCCGTCGGGTTTCAGCCAGTGCGCGATGTTTGCCAGCAACCGTTCGTAGTTGCGCACGTGCTCGAACATCTCCACCGACACGCAGCGGTCGAACTGCGCCGGCGCCAGTTCAAGCTCGTTGACGTCGCGGGTCAGTACTTCGACGTTGTCCAGGCCGCGCGCCGCGCACTGCGCCATGATGTGCTGGCGTTGGCTGTGCGAATTGGAGACAGCGGTGATTCTGGCCTGCGGATGGTGTTCGGCCATCCACAGCGTAAGCGAGCCCCAGCCGCAGCCTAGCTCAAGAATCTGCTGGCCGTTGGCCAGACCGGCGCGCTGGCCGTACAGCTCCAGCATGGCTTCCTCGGCCTGGTCCAGCGTTTCCCGTCCGCTGGGGTAGTAGCAGCTGCTGTACTTCAGGCGCTTGCCCAGGCACGCCTGGAAGAAGGCTGCGGGTACTTCATAGTGCTGGCGATTGGCGGCATCGGTATGCAGTGCAAGCGGGCTGCCGGCCAGTTCGGTGATGCCCCGGCTGAAACGTGCCGACTGCCCCTCGATTCCGCCCTCGGCCTCGTCATGCAGGCGCTGTGCGCAGAGGCGGCGGATGCCGGCACGCAACGCGGCATCGGGTACCAGGCCGCGCTCGGCCCAGGCGATCAGCCCGGTCTCGGCGTCTTCGGTCGGGTTCAGTGACGGAATGGCGTTCATGGGGACTGCTCCTTGGAAGGGCGGGGGAACCAGGGAAAGAACATCGGTGTGCTGCGCTGGTAGGCGCGGTAGTCCTCGCCGCGGCTGCGCAGGGCCTGCTTCTCGGTGAACGGGATGCCGCTCAGGTAGCGCAGGAACACATACATCAGCAGTGGCCCGGACCACGACAGCCACCACAGCGGTGAGCCCACCGCCAGCAGCACGTAGCTGAACCAGTGCAGCCATTCGAAGAAGTAGTTCGGGTGCCGCGAATAGCGCCAGAGCCCATCACGGCAGGTGCGGCCCTTGTGTGCCGGGTCGGCACGGAACCGGGCCAGTTGGCGGTCAGCCAGTGCCTCGCCGCCCACACTGAGCAGCCAGATGCCCGCTGCAGCCACCCACCACAGTGACAGTCCCGGGCGCGGATTGGCCGCCACCGCGACAAAGGGCAGGGCGAACAGAATGATCAGCAGCGCCTGGGCCATGAAGTAGCCGAAGATCTTGCCCTGGTGACCACGCCAATGCTCGCGCAGATAGCGATAGCGCCCGTCCTCTTGTTCGTGACGGACCCGATGCCAGAGATGCAGGGCCAGGCGGCTGCCCCAGAGTCCGCCGAGCACGCCAAGCGCAACCCGCGGCATCACTGCGCCATCGCCGAGCAGCGCCAGCAACAGCGCAGAGGCACCCACGCCCTTGGCCCACAGCACATCGACCACGCCGATGTTGGTGTGGCGCCGCTGCCAGGCCCAGCCCCAGCTCATCACCGCCACTGCGTACAGCAGCACCCACCACAGATTGATCATGACGAGGCTCCTGCAAGCGGCGGGTGGCGTGAAGGCCGGGACCAGCGTCGGGCCGCTGCGCACAGCAACGGCAGGGCAATGCTCCAGCCCAGGCCGAACACCAGAAGGCCCTGCCATGCGGGCGCCCGGAACTGCACTGCACCGAAGCCCCGGGAGGCCGAGAGGTAGGCCAGCGGCGCCAGCAGCATGCCGAACAGAATCGGCAGTACGAGGTGCCGCTGCAGGAAGGACATCGAGGTGGTCAGTGTCATCGCGAACGCCGCCCACAGCGCCATGATCCACGGGGGCGGCGCCCAGCCGAGGGGGGCGGCCGCATAGCGCACCGCACCGCTTGCAGCCGCGCTGGCATCTACCAGCCACGCACAGGCCATCGCAACCAGCAACAGGCGCAGGTCCACCCGCGGCTGAGGCGATGTCAGCACCTGGCTGCCCACGTAAAGAGTGGCAGCCAACAGCGCCGGCCATTGCCAACCGTGGCCAGCGCCGGCCACGGCACACAGCCAGACCAGCTGGTTGCCGATGAGGTTGGCCCAGAAGCGCTGCATCTCAGTGGTCATCGCCCACGGGCGCCGCAGGCTGGTGGCCCGGGCGCGCCAGCAGCAGATGCGACACGCCGATCGAACGCTCCAGGAACCCTCCCTCGCAGTACGCCAGGTAGAACTCCCACAGTCGACAGAAGCGCGCATCAAATCCCTGTGCCTGCACTGCGGGCAGCTGGGCGAGGAAGCGCTGCCGCCATGCGCGCAGCGTCAACGCATAGGAATGACCGAAGTCCTGCTGTGCGATCAGCTGCAGGTCGCTGGCCCGGGTCTTGGCGGCGATGATCGCGTTGATCGAGGGAATGAAGCTGCCCGGAAATACATGGCGCTTGATGTAGTCCACGCTGCGCCGGGCCTGTTCGTAGCGATGGTCTTCGATGGTGATGGCCTGAAGCAACGCCACGCCATTGGGCTTCAGCAGCCGCTGCAGCGTAGCCATGTAGGTATCCAGGTATTCGGCGCCGATGGCTTCGATCATCTCGATCGACACCAGCTTGTCGTAGCGTCCCTGCAGGTCGCGGTAGTCCTGCATCAGCAGGGTGACGCGGCCCTGCAGGCCGGCGGCCTGCACCCGCTGCACGGCCAGTGCGTGCTGTTCGGCGGAAATGGTGGTGGTGGTGACGTGGCAGCCGTAGTGCTGGGCCGCATGTACGGCAAAACCGCCCCAGCCGGTGCCGATCTCGACCACGTGGTCGCCCGGTTTGAGTTGCAGCTGCTGGCAGATGCGGTCCAGCTTGCGTTGTGAAGCCGTCTCCAATGTCTCACTGTCGTTGGCGAACAGGGCCGAGGAGTACATCAGGTCCGGCGACAGGAACAGCGCGAAGAAATCGTTGCCCAGGTCATAGTGGGCCGCGATGTTGCGGCGACTGCCTTCGCGGCTGTTGCGGCGCAGGCGGTTCCACCCGCGCAGCAGCCAGCCGCCGACGCGGGCTGGGCCGTGTTCCATGCTGTCGAGCAGATCGCGGTTGCGAACCAGCAGCCGCACCAGGGCTACCAGATCATCACAGTGCCAGTCGCCGTGGATGTAGCTATCGCCGGCCCCGACGCTGCCCTGTGCAGCCACTTTCCGATAGAACGCCGGGTCGTCGATGGTGACCGTGGCGTGCAGGCTGCCGCGGGCGTCGCCCAGCCGGACCTCGCCCAGCGCATCGCGCACGCACAGGTATCCATCGCGCAGTGGCGCCAGCTGCGCCAGCAGGCGGCGGCGCAGGAAAACGTCCAGCGTGCCCGGTTGTGGCAGGGCTACCGAGGGATTCATCTCGTTCATCGGGGTTTCTCGGCAAGGGAAGGGTGGTCGTGCACCGGGTTGCGTTTCAGCCACAGGCGCAACGCCTGCCAATGGATGGCAGCCACCACCTGGGTGGTCATCAGCGGATAGCAGGCGAGGACCCGGGCCAGCCCGCGCCCATCCAGGGGGCGCCGCTGCATGGCTTGGGTGGCATCGAACTGCCGAACGCCGTCGCGCCAGACCTGCATATGCACGCGCAGATCATCGCCTGGAGCGTTGAACCGCCAGTCATAGCGGCAGTCCATGGGCATGAAGGGTGATACGTGGAAGCACTTGTCGAACTGCCAGCGTAGCGAGCTGCCTTCATGGAGGGCGGTGGAAACGGGGAGCACATACGCGTGCCGTTCCTTCCACGGGGTATTGGTGATGTCGGCGATGACGCAGTCCAGCGTGCTGCCATCGGCCTGGTAGCAGTAGTAGAAGCTGACCGGGTTGAACACGTGGCCGGCAAAGCGCAGATGGGTGAGTAGGCGTATCGGGCCGGTTGGCCGGTAGCCGAGCGTGCCTGCAGCGTGGTCGCGTATCGCATCGGCCAGTGGCCGTGCGGGATCGCCGAAGTAGTCGGTGCGGCGAAACTCGGCCAGGTTGCGTCGGTTGACCGACCACAGCCAGCGGCCAGTGAACACAGTTTCCATCTCGTCCAGATCCAGCAGCAGTTGTGCGATCGGGTAGCGGAAGGCGTGCGGGTGCGGGTGATGGCGCCGGTGCATCACGTGTCCGACATAGAGTGCGCTGGCGCTCATGCGGCAACCTCGCCGAACGAGGGGGCGCGCCGGTGCGGCTCGCAGGCGCGCAGCGCGTCGACCACGCGGCGGGCGCTGCGGATGCCATCTTCATGGAAGCCCCATCCCCAATACGCACCGGCAAACCAGGTATGGCGCCGGCCCTGCAGTTCCGCCCAGCGCTGCTGTGCCCGCACTGCAGCGTGGTCGTGTAACGGGTGTGCGTAACGCAGTGTGCGCAGCACCTTGGATGGATCGATGGCCTCGCTGCGGTTGAGGGTCACCACCAACGGAGTGTTACCGGGCAGGCCCTGCAGCAGGTTCATGCAGTAGCTGACCGTGCACGGCGCGGCAGGATCGTGCGGAACATGCGCGTTCCAGGCGGCCCAGGCCTTGCGCTTGCGGGGCAACAGCGATGCATCGGTGTGCAGCACTGCTTCGTTGGACTGGTAGCGGATGGTACCGAGCACCTCGCGCTCGATGGCGTCGGCATCGCCCAGCAGCGCCAGCGCCTGGTCGCTGTGGCAGGCCAGGATCACCTCGTCGAAGCCTTCCACGCCGGCGGCACTATGCACCTGCGCACCCCAGGGCATGCGCTCGACAGCATGCACCGGGCATTCCAGTCGTTCCCGTACCTGCCAGCGGGCGCGCAGGGCGTCGACATAGCGTGCCGAGCCGCCCTTGACCACCCGCCACGGCGAACGCCCGGTCATCTGCAGCATCTGGTGGTTGGCCATGAACTGGGCCAGATAGCGGGCCGGAAAGTCCATGACGGTGGCCGTTGGTGAAGACCACAGCGCCGAGGCCATCGGCAACAGGTGTTCTTCGATGAAGGCCTCGCCATAGCGCTGGCTGCGCAGATACTGGCCCAGCGTGGGGCCCTCGTCTTCGGCCAGCAGCAGCGGCGCGTCGCGGTAGAAGCGCCGCAGGTCGCCCAGCATGCCCCAGAAGCGGGGCGACAGCAGGTTGCGGCGCTGGCAGAAAAGGCCATCCAGCGAGGTGGCGTTGTATTCCACGCCGCTGCGCTCGCTGTGCATCGAAAAACTCATGGTGGTCGGCTGCGAGGCCACGCCCAGCTCGTCGAACAATGCCGTCAGCAACGGATAGTGCAGCGGATTGAAGACGATGAAGCCGGTATCCACGGACAGGTGCCTGCCGTCCACCTGCACGTCATGGGTGTGGGTATGGCCACCCAGATAGTCGTTGGCTTCAAACAGCGTGACTTCATGTTCGCCGTGCAGCCACCAGGCGCTGGCCAGGCCTGCAATGCCGGAACCGATGATCGCGATGCGCATGTCAGTACCTCGCCTTGGCCAGCACCCATTCGGGGATCGGCTTGAGCCCTTTGACCAGCCCGACCACGGACATCGCACGCAGTCCGTACCAGGTCAGGTCGATCTCCCACCAGCGGAAGCCCTGGCGCACGGTGCCCGGGAAGAAGTGGTGGTTGTTGTGCCAGCCCTCGCCGAAGGTGAGCAGTGCCAGCCAGAGGTTGTTGCGGCTGTCGTCGCGGGTCTCGAAACGGCGGCGGCCAAACTGGTGTGCCAGTGAGTTGATGGTGACCGTGGCATGGAACAGCACCACGGTAGAGATGAAGAAGCCCCACACCAGCAACTGCGGGCCCGTGGTGTGCAGGCCCGGCGCCCAGCGCTGCAGGGCTGCGCCCAGTGCATAGAGGCCGACGGCCAACAGCACCGGCACTGCAGTATCGAAGCGATCCAACCAGCGAAGTTCCGGGAAGCGCGCCAGGTCGGGCACCCGCGACAGATCAGTGGCAAAGGCCTCGCGGGTCAGGAACCAGCCCATATGGCTGCGCCAGAAGCCACGTTCGCGCGGAGAGTGCGGATCCAGCGGCTGGTCGGCATGGCGATGGTGGTGGCGGTGATGCGCGGCCCACCACAACGGACCACGTTGCACGCTGGCGGCACCGATCACCGCGAACACGAACTGCACCGACCGCGACGCCTGGAAAGTGCGGTGCGAGAAGTAGCGATGGTAGAACGCGGTGATCGCGAACATCCGCACCGCGTAGAGTGCGACGGCCACGATCACCGCGGTCCACGACACGCCCACCCAGATCACGCCCAGGCAGGCCACATGCATCAGCGCGAACGGTACCGCCCGCAGCCAGTCGATGCGGCCCGGCTGGCCCGTGCTGGCATCAGCGCCGCTACCGGTGTCGATCCAGCGCTGCACTGTGCGCAGCAGGCGGCGTCGGCGGGGAAGGGGCGCTACAGAGGCCATGACGGATCCCGGTTGGAGTCGTGTCTTCCTGTACGCAGCAGGATGCGCAATGGATGCGCCACGGCGCAGTAAATTTCGCATTCACCCAGGCGTCACGGCGCAGCGTTGAACCAGCGGTTGCGTCGATGCCTGCTGCCATTCGCTCGCCGGTCGCTCGGCAGAGGGCGAGCTGAAGCGCACGGTCACCTGCGGGTAGCTGCCGCGGGCGTCGCGCAGGTTGCTGGTACCGCGGAATTCCAGCAGGCGGCGGTCACCGGTGGCATAGACCAGTGACAGGCGCGGCGCGATGCCGCCGTACCAGGTGTCCAGGCTGACCTCGATCGACTGGCCATCGATGCCCTGCCAGCGTACTGGGGCGATGCGCCGCACCTGCACCGGGACGTAGCGCTGCCGGCCTGGCATCAGGAATGGCAGCGTGATGCGATCGCCCTGCATCAGCGCCGGCCAGTGCAGGCGCACGGCCGCGTCGAATCCCGCATCGATCACGGCATCCTTCGGCAGTTCAAGCCGGCCCCGCCTGGGCGGGCTGGCAGCGTCCTCCTTCCACACAATCGAAACGGTATTGCCGGCCGCCTCGATCTCGGCCTTCTGGCCGCTGCGGCGGTCCTCCAGCGCGTAACCCCGCGTCTGCGGCAAGACGCTGGCCGGCAGATGCTTGCGGGCGAAGGGCTAGCCATCCGGGCACTGGTACACCACCCAGCGCTCAGCCCCCTCCGTCGCCTCGCGCCGCCAGTGCACTTCGCGGTAAAGAACATCGCCCTGCATGGAGGTGGCCACGCCCTCGCTTCGCAGCCAGGGGGTCGCCAGCGCAGCATGGGGCAGGCACAGCAGCAGCAAGGCAGTGCGCATCGCGTTCATCCGGAAGGGGAGGGCTCAGGTCATACGGCGGCGGCGGCCGGTTGGATGCGCTGTGCCGGCTGCATCCAATTGCTGCCCCTGCACGTACAGAGGACAGACCTTCACCCGCCCGCCGCGAACGCAGATGTACCCTGACGCCGCCAGCACTCTCCTCAACTTCGATACCGCACGCATCGTGTCCAGTTCCCATCAGCCGAGCAGCGAGCCGATGAACTGGGCCGGCGACATGGACGGCGTGGCGCGGCTGCGCGACCGCGACTGCTTCATGCGGATCTACGACTATTTCATGCCCCGGCTGTGCGTGTACCTGCGTGGTCTGGGTGCGCCCGACGCCGTGGCCGAGGAGCTGGCGCAGGAATGCCTGCTGCGCCTGTGGCTGCGGGCCGCCGACTACGACGCGGCCCAGGGCGCGCTGAGTACCTGGCTGTACCGGATTGCCCGAAACCTGCATATCGACCGCATCCGTCGCGAACGCAGCTGGATGCAGGTGCAGGCGGCGGTGGAAGACGCGGCCACGCTGGACGTGGTCGAGCGCAGTAGCGCGGAACAGTTCGCCGACCAGGCCCGCCTGCGCCAGCGCATCAACGAACTGCCAGCGGTGCAGGCGCGTTTGGTGCGCATGTCCTATTTCGAAGCCAAGAGCCACAGTGAGATCGCCGAGGCGCTGGGCATGCCGCTGGGCACGGTCAAGTCGCATCTGCGGCGTGCGTTCCTGCAACTGCAGGCCAAAGTGGGAGGTGCACTGTGAATCCGCACCACCATCTGCACGAATCCACGCTGATGAGTTACGCCGCGGGCGCACTGCCGGCACCATTGAGCATTGTTGCCGGCGCGCACCTGGAACAGTGCCCGCACTGCCGCCAGCGATTGCGCGAGGCCGAGGCGATCGGATCGGTATTGCTGGAACAGACGCAGCCGCCACGGGGCGACGGTGACGCCCGCCGCGATGCACTGCGTGAGGCGATGCTGCTGCAGCTGGCCACGGAAGCCCCGATCACCATGGCTACATCTGCACGCCCGATGCCACGGGAGCGGCCGGAAGCCCATCCGGACCATCTGCCGGCGTCGCTGCATCCGTATTTCGGCACCTCGCTCAGCGGTTTGCGCTGGCGCTGGATGGCGCCGGGGGTGCATTGCATCCGCGCCGAGCAGATGCCGTCGTTGATCATGCTGAAGATCGCCCCCGGCAAATGCCTGCCGATGCACAGCCATGGGCGCAGCGAGTTGACCCAGATCCTGCGCGGTTCCTACAACGATGCCCTTGGCCTGTTCGCACCGGGTGACGTGGCGGATCTGGATGAGGACGTGGAGCACCAGCCTGTGACCGCGCCGGGCGTGCCGTGCATCTGTGTATCCGCACTGGACGCACCGCTGGTGTTCAGTGGTTGGCTGGCACGGAAGATCCAGCGTTTCGTGAAGCTCTAGCGGGGCGCCGCTCCCATCGGGGCTTCGCGGTCGCTGCATGCGCACTGCACATCGGCTCGACACCGTGTGGCCTAGTGTGAGCACACATCCATCGCCCTCCACGCCGTGAATCTGCAGACGCTGCCTTCTTCGCCCTACCGCATGCTGGCGGACAGCTGCCAGTTCGAATTGCTTGACGTGGATGTCCTGCAGGACCCGGCCAGTGGCCGCCTCCTCCATCTCTACTCGCTGGTTGCCCGTTGCCTGTCCTGCGAAACCGTGTTCAAGGCTGAAGAAGGGCAAGGCCTGGTCAGCCACTCGGCGGCACGCGTGGTGCGATGCCCTACCGGTTGTGGGCAACAAGCATTCAAGCCGGGGCTGTTGCGCGCCTGGTGCCCGCAGGTCGCTGCCCAGGCGTGAGTGAAGCGGGCAGCGGTCATAGTGCCGCGGGATTGGCCTGCCACACCCAGAAATTGAGCGCGCATGCAAACGAAATCCACGCCAGGTAAGGCAGCAGCATCAGTGCCGCCATGCGGCGGATGCGCGCAAAGGCAACGATCGTGGCGCAGACCAGCACCAGCAATACAAGAATTTCGATGAAGGCCAGTGCGCCCAGCTTCCAGCCGAAGAACAGCCAGCTCCACAGCGCATTGATGGCCAGTTGCAGCAGATAGAACGACAGTGCCGGCCGAGCCCCGCGCCAGCCTCGTTCGCGCCAGACCAGCCACGCTGCAATCGCCATCATCGCGTAGAGCAGGGTCCACACTGGGCCGAATACGCTGGCTGGCGGCGCCCACGAGGGAAGGGCGAGGGTGGCATAGAAGCTGGCCGCCGAGGTCGAGGCCCATGCCCCCAGTGCAGCCGCGGCAAACGTGATCGCCACCCAGCCCAGAAGACCCATGCTCTGCGTGCTCCCCTTCATTGCGTAAAGCTCCTTGACCCGTATGCCGACACATACGTACAGGCACGGCGAATGGATGCACCAGGGGCGCCTTCAGTCGGAAGAACTGGCGCTGCCGGTTCCCTGGCTCGTCGGCAGCAGTGAAGGCCGCTGGTCGAACCACTCGCGTGCTTTGGCCAGATGCCACTGACGCTGATTGCCATCCAGCTCGATCCCTGCGCCCAGCAGCCCCCAGCGCAGATAGAGATCGCCGCGCTTGCGCTGGTCCAGCAGATCCAGGCGTGCGCGAACGGACAGGCGATCGTTCTCGGCCTGCAGTCCATCGATGACCAGGTGGCCGGGGCGCCAGCGCAGCACTGCCTGCGCGTCGACCTGGCCGGAATCCAGCAGCGACAGCGTCCAGCGCGGGTAGTCGGTACGTTCGGCAAACAGTGCCAGCAGTGGCCGTGCATCACTCAGCGTCAAGTCGGTGGTGGCATCCACCTGGAACGGCGATTGCGCATCAATGCGCCCGCGCTTGAAGGCGACGTGTCCTTTCCATGCGTTCGTGCGCTCGCTGCCGGCTACCTGCACGTTGCGCAGCACCACCGTGGTGCCGGAGAGGTCGAAATGACGCTGGTTGAAGTCGCCGCGGCGCAATGTGGCGTTGACGTCGACGTCGCCTCCCATGTCCAGCCCTGCAACCTTGGCGCTGGCGTTGCGTCCCTGAAGGCGCGCCGTGCCATGTCCGACCCGGCCATCGGTGTCGAGCGTGGCATCGCCACTCAGGCTGCCGGTACCACGCAGGAGCCGCACCTGCGGTGAGCGGAGATAGCGATTGTAGGCAGCCAGGTCCGGGATGGTGGCCTCGCTGAAACGCAGTCGTGCGCGAACGCCCTTGCGCAGTTCCTGCAAGCGGCCGTCGCCGGCCAGATCCACCGCCAGGTCGCGACCCTCGAACAGGCGTACGTCTTTGGCATCGGTCGGGCGTGCGGTAAAGCGGGGCAGGCGGATCGCCAGCTGTGCCTGGCTGGGGCTGCCGCCCTTCAACTCGCCGTGCGCACTGGCCGTGCCCGCCAGGCGTACGCCGGCGACTTCGGCAACGGCCGCGGCTGAGGGAATGTCCACCGTACTGCCTTCGATCAGCTCACCGTTGCGCAGCCGCAGGTCAGCCCTCAATGTGCCACCGCCATCCAGCTGCAGCCAGGGCTTGCGGACGAACAGGGCAGGGATCCAGTTGAGTGAGGTGAATGTCCACTCGCCGCGTGCTGTGCCAGACGTGCGCTCCAGCAGCTGGGCTGGCTGCTGAAAGGGGATATCGCGGCCACTGATGTGCACATCCGCATCCACTTCGCTGCCTGAGCCGGGTTTGGGTGGCAGGCGGGCCTGCAGGCGCAGGTCGTTGGCCACATTGAGTTGCAGGGCCAGCATGCCGCGATCCGGTGCACCGTCGCCCAGGTAGAGCGGCACCTGCCAGAGCGCATGGTCTCCCGGTTGCAGCTGGCCATCGATCAGGTGCAGCGCCAGTTGCAGGCGGCCGGGCACCGGCGAACTGGAAATGCGGGGATTCTGCGCATCCGTATCCATGCGCAGGCCCTGGCTGCGGGCGTCCACATCGAGCTGGGCGTGCAGCAGTTTCAACTTGGCCACGCCAGGCGCCTGGTCCCGGTAGTGGCGTGGATAGCTGAAGCGCGCGGTGAGATCCATGTCGCCCAGCAACTGCACGCCGTCAAAGCTGGTGTCTGCATCACTGAACGAGACTTCCGAATCGAACAGCTCGGACGGGCCGCCGCGCAGCTGCTTGAGGAAGCCCACCGTGCCCTGGCCCTTGCCGATGATGAGCAGCTTGCCGAGCCGTGCGCTGCGGATGCTATCGCTGTGGATGGCGTTGAAGCGCAGGGTCCAACCCTGGTCGCCGCGCGGCGGCGATGGGATGGCTTCTTCCACGCGGCTGATCTCGGCGGAAACCCCGGTGGCCTGCAGCCGTGGCACCCGTACCTCGCGCTGGAACAAGGGCAGCACCGCCAATCGGGCGCTGGCGCGCTCGGCGTGCAGCACGTAGACGGTGTGGTTCACGTGGCCGCGCATATGCACGTTCCAGGCGATTACATGGCCGGGCAGCAGCGTGATCGCCGGGCCGGTGGTCATCACGAACTTGTGCGGCTTGCGGTTGGTGACCTGATCGAACAATGGCGTGTTGAGGAAGATGTTGCCGGCCAGCAGATACAGCAGGTAGATGCCCAGCAGGACGTAGGCAGGCACGCGCCATCGTCGAAGCCGGTGTGGGATGTGCGCGGAAACAGGAGACATCTACTGCTCTAAAGGCTGGAATTTCCCAAACTATTGCGAAGTCGATGACGGTGGCGCGTGAAGCAGGCAAGGGGCCGCAGCTCGATTCTGGTAGTGTCCGGCATGGTCATCTCGTCAGATCTGGTGGAAATCACATGGAAATTCGAGTGGCCAGCGCAAATGACTTCGACGCCATGTGGGGCATGTTCAAGGCAGCCATCGCTACGCAGGATGCGCTGCCTTTTGCCGGCTCTTTTCAGATCGAAACGTTTCGCACGCATTGGTTCCAGGCCCAGACACCTTACGTGGCTGTGCTGGAGGGCCAGGTTGTGGGCATGTACAAAATGGGCCCGAATTACCCCGATCTAGGGGCGCATGTGGCCAGCGCGACCTATGTGGTGGGTGCGCAGGCACAAGGGCAGGGTGTGGGCCGGGCGCTGGTGGAACACAGCCTGGAGCAGGCGAGGGCGGAAGGATTCCTGGCCATGCAGTTCAATTACGTGGTCAGCACCAATGGTCCGGCGGTGGCGCTGTACCGGAAGCTGGGGTTTGCAGTGGTGGGAACGCTACCGAAGGCGTTCCTGCATGGGGCGATGGGGTTGGTGGATGTCTATGTGATGCATAGGTTCCTGTGATGTGATGCGCCCGTCGCCCGTAGTCGGCGAGATCCAGCCGAGGCTGGCTGCTCAAGTGGCGCTCATCCTCAGCGCTTCGACGCGGGCCGGCGCCTAGCCGGAAGCAGCTGGCACTGGGGTGCGCCATGAAGCTCGCCGGGGTGGAATCCGCCAATTAACGTGACGCATCACGGCCGATGAGTACCGACGGTTGCCGGTGCCGCGATTCGCTCCGGGGGCCATGGACTTGGGTGCCGGATCGGTGAAGGTTGTCTTGCCAGGCGGGCCTGCAGACATGGCGAGATCAATTGCATAGCACGCTCGCAAAGCCAGCTTTTCCGGTCACTGGCAGATCCTCATCATCCGTCGCCATTCCTGTAGAGGTTGGCAGCCGGCGGCCGTCAGGCGAAAGGGCGGCCCAAAGGACGATTGGCGGTCATGGGATCAGTGGCAATCAGGCTTGGCGCCAAGGTCGGACCAGGACCGTGGCAAGCGGAGCATGGATCGGGTGACGGCGCATTGAACATAATATACATACTGCCGCCCTCGGCACCGCTAACCGCCTGAATTTGGGCGGTTTTTGCGTTTGCTAGACCTGGCATCGAAACTGCGACCAGCGCGGCCACCGCAGCGACCGCGCTCAACCTGTCCAGAGCAAGGCGCCACATCTTCCGTTCTGCCGGTGACGTGGCGCGTTCTGCGTGCAGCCGGGCCGTCCACATAGGGCCATCGAGCTTCGCGAGTTCGCAAATCTGCGCAATTCGCTCATCCGGGACCGGATACAGACCGTTTCGCCATGCGCTGATGACGGCTCGCGTAATCCCGAGCTTTTGGCTCAAAACATTGTCCGACGGCACTCCGGCGCCTTTTTTTGCGGCGTCGAGCATTTCCTGAACGGCGGTCATGTCTTAGGTTCCCTTGACAGGCTTGTATTAGGGCAACTATACATGCCGCGTGTCATAGCTTGCCTAGACACCCCGCTACCGGCACCCCAAGGCCGTTGGCGGGTTCCCTTGGGGTAGGGGCTTGGGGGGGGAGTGGCGACATGTCTCATATGGTCATTTCGGAGCGTTGTGCCGCGCTTTCCGCTCGGGCGCGCATCGAAGCCGAAGCGAGCACCAGCGTGGGCTGGACCGCATCCGCCGAAGATTGGGAGCGCATCGCTGATCAGTGGCGCGCCCTTGCAGAAGAGGCCTACGTTTTGGCCCTCGCCAATGGTGAAGGTGGCCCACTGTGATCCATCCGGCCTTCATCATCGTTCTGGCCGTCGCGTGCGTCAGCGTAGGCATCGTTCGCATCGGCTCATGGGTGATCGACCGCCGCGAGCAGGAGCAGACCCGAGTCATGTTGCAGCAGGTCTACGCGGCCTGCGCCATCGCCCAGGTACGTGCCGAGGTGCGCCATGTCTGAGAACGACCTCAAACTCCTAGCCGCAACTGCGGTTGGATGGATTGTTCTCTACGCCTTCGTGTCATGGCTTATTGCCAAAGAGACGCGCAAGAAATGAGTGCCTTCCTCGACCGCCTGTACCGCCGGTTCTTTCGTCTGCCCGCGTGCACTCCGGGTCACTGCTATTGCCGACGCACCTGCATCTGCTTGATTCAGGAGCCGGAAGAATGAGCGCCGTCCAGCAGATGCAATGCGCGTTCTGCGGCAACGTCGCCGCCTACCTGTTCAAGGGCAGGTGTTGCTTTGAATGCACCGAGTCCGACGGCCGTATTGAAATCCCACCCACTCCCGTTGATCCGCGTTCTGCGGAGTTGCGTTCATTCGACCTGTCCGTGGCTATGGACAGGGCAGGGGAGCGCAGCAGGGAACTCGCCAACGAACAGCTTGCGCGTGGTAAGCGCGCCTCTGGCACGTCCCTGCGGGAGTATTTCCGTGTCGGGGAACTGCTTAAGGGCGACGGCCGCGCAGCGGCCGACGCCCTTGGGCTTGTCTATTACAAAACAAGTGACACGCCGGTTCGCTTGGGCCGCGTCACCATCGAAATTGACCCGCTTCTTGCGCGGGCGCAGCGGCTGCGAAAGACCGTCATCACCGGAGCAAGACTTCATGACCAAGAGGCGCAAAAAGGTTCGCGCCGTGGCGCGTGGTATTTCCTCACGCTCACCTACCGAGACGGAAGCGATAGCAGCCCTCGTGACGTTAGCGAGCTACTTAAACGCATGCGCGGCTTCTTCAATCGCGCTCGAGATAGGCGAGAACGGTGGAACGGTGAAGTGTTCCGTTACGTCTGGGTCGGCGAACTTACTCAGCGACTGCGTCCGCACTATCACGTGATGGTGTGGGTTCCGAAGGGCATGTACTTCGGCAAAGTCGATCAGCGTGGCTGGTGGCCTCATGGTTCCAGCCAGATCGAAAAAGCCCGCAACTGCGTTGGGTATCTCGCCAAGTACGCGAGCAAGTTTACAAGCGTCATAGCAGGCGCATTTCCAAAAGGTTTCCGCACCAGCGGTGTTGGCGGTCTCAACGATGAGTCCAGGCGCGAATTGCGCTGGTGGAAAGCACCGAAGGAGGCCCGTGAGGCGCTCGGCGGTGATGCAGACATCCGCAAAACCAAAGGCGGATGGTTCGACAAGGCTACCGGGGAGTTCTGGCCGTCCCCGTGGAAAGTCACATTCGCATTCGGCCGGACTATCGCTTGGAAGGTAATCCCACTATGAAAGTTCAGATCATGACCGAGCAGGTCGAAACCCGTTCGTTCCCGGCCCGTGAGGGTAAGGCCGCGACCAATTTCCGTGAGCAGAAAGCAGCTGTGGTTCGTGACGGCGATTTCCCGCTGCCGTTCAAGCTGACGCTTGACGATGACCAGCAGCCCTACAAGGTCGGCACTTATGACCTGTGCCCGACGTCGCTGCAGTCGAGCAAGTACGGCGGCCTTGAGTTCGGTCGTCGCATCCGCCTGCTGACTCCGTCGCCCGCACCGGGCCCGGTCGCAGCGAAGGCCTAATTCATGTCCGATCCGGTACCGCTCTATGTGGTCGGTTGTGCTGCTGAGAACGTTCAGCAGGACGGCACCTGTTCGGTGCCGGTCTGGATGCCATACCACCAGCCCATTCTTCCACCCCTTGATGTGGCTGATGGAACCCTTGTCGCGGCGGCCATCGTTGGCGTTTGGGCAATCGGGTTGAAAGCGCGTCTCGTATTCCGCGCGGCGCGTTTAGGGGTCTACTGAAATGACGAGGAAAACCATGGAACTGAAGAACACTCTGCGCCGCGTTGGCGCTTCCGTCCCGGCCAAGGTCAGTGCCGGCGTCGCCACCCTGATGGCATCCGGTGCCGCACTGGCATCTGGCGGCTCGGGTTCGCCGGGTGCTGCAATCGCGGGCGAACTGTCGGGCGGCAAGGCGGATGTGATGCTGGTGGTGGCCGCTGCGGCGGTGATCCTTGGCGCGATCATCCTGTGGGGCTACGTCAAGAAGGCTCGCTAAGGCAGCGTGCCAGGGCGATCAGGGGGCGCGCGGAAACGTTCGCCCCCTTTTTAATGGGAGAAGGTCATGGGGTACTTCATCATCATTGCGGTTTGCGGCGCGTGCTGGCTCGCGTTCGAGGGTATGTGATGCTCTGGTCAACGTCGCAGAGGTATTGCGCTGCATTCTTACTTGCTATCGCAACGTATTTCGGAGCGGCTTCAAGCGCGCACGCGGCTGGCACGGTTCAGGAGGCATTTGAGTCTTGCCTCAGCAGCGTTCAGTTCCGAGATCAAGGGTCTACCCGAAAGTGCATTGATCGCGGCTATGTCGCATCGTCGGGGTTCTGCCTTGTGGGTTTGCCGCATGAAAAAGGCGGCTGGCTGCGCAACGACATTTACGATTGCAAGAAAACTTGTGAAGCGGAGCTCAGCAAAACTACGCCATTCTTCCCGCCCTCGGGTTCAGTGCGATGCGTGAATCACTGCGAGGTCACCTATCGGGATAACGGGGACGACACCACTACATACTCACCCAACGGAAAGTCGTGCCAGGACAAGCCGGATTGCGATAAGCAAGGCAAGAACATGGTTTGGAACAGCATGCTCGGTGTCTGTCAGCCGGTGCAGCCTGAGTGCCCCGAAGGTCAGGTGAAGGTGGGTAACTCCTGTCAGAAGGAATCGCCTTGTCCTGATGGCATGGCGCTGGTCAACGGGAGCTGTAAGAAGAAGGATGAAGAGTGCCCATCCGGCATGATCCGTAGTCCCCTAGGACAGTGCATTCCAGGTGACGGCCAGTGCGCCTCTGGCGAGGTTCGCGGTGCGGATGGTACCTGCAAGCGCGACAAGGATGGGGATGGGAAGCCGGATGACCCGGACGGCAGCGAGGGCGGTGGCGACGGCAAGAACGACTCCTTCGCCGGTGGCGATACCTGCAACGCTCCGCCTTCGTGCAATGGGTCGCCCATCATGTGTGGGCAAGCGCGCATCCAGTGGCGGATCGACTGCAACACGCGGCGCAACAACAACATCAGCGGTGGTCACTGCTCGCAATCGGGCATGCCGGTCTGTACAGGCGAGAAGTGCAACGCGATGGAGTATGCAGGGCTGCTTATGCAGTGGCGGTCAGCTTGCGCGCTAGAAAAGATGGCGGGCAAGACCGATACGCCGGGGGCGAACAATGCCGACAAGAACGGCAACGGTGTCGCCGATGTGCTGGAAGGTGTTGGCGAGCCCGCGCCAATTGGTGATGGAGCGACGGAAGTCCAAGCCACGAAGAAGTGGGGCATCGGCGTCAATACCGGGCTGCTCGACACCGGCAACATGTTCGGTGGTGGCGCTTGCCCGACGCCGCCCACGTTCAAGCTGATGGGGCAGACGATCAGCGGCGCTGACTTCCCTTATTTCTGCCAGGCGGCGGCCATCCTACGGGCAGCGATTCAGATCTTTGCAGCTTTTGCAGCCCTTCAAATTCTGCTGGGGAGGTTCTTCTAATGATGGTTTGGACGTGGATCCTTAAGGGAGTCGTGCTGCTAGTCGGCACACTCAAAGACGCTGCGGCCGGAATCTTCGCCCGCATACTTGCCACCTTCGGTCTTACCACCGTCACCTTCAACGCCATACTGCCTAACTTGAAGTCGTTCGTGACTCAGTGGACTGGCGGCCTGAGCCCTGCGGCTAATGATCTGCTCGGCTACTTGGGCGTCGGAACGGCAATGTCGATGGTGCTTTCTGCCTTGGCTGTGCGTATGACGTGGAAGGTGTTTATTGTTCCCAAGGCCGTGGCCGATCAGCTGGGGAACTCGCCATGATCTACTGGTACACCGGCCAGCCTGGACACGGGAAGACGCTGCACGGCATCGACCGCCTGTTGGAATTCAAGGATCAGGGCAGGGCTGTCTACGCTTGCAACATCCGGGAATTCGATTACGCCAAGGCGGGCGTTTTGGAGATGACGCCGGAGCAGTTCCGTGACTGGCCCAACTTCTTGCCCGATGGTGCTGTCGCATTGGTCGATGAAGCGTATGAGCACAACATGCTTCCGAAGCGGCCACCGGGATCGAAGGTTCCCACTCACGTTGAGCAGCTGGCAAAGCACCGGCATCGCGGCTTGGACTTCATCTTCATCAGCCAGTCGCCAGACAAGCAGTGCGATCAATTCGTTCATGACCTGATCGAACGGCATGTGCACGTGCGTCGCCGCTTCGGAACGAAGTTCGTTCACCTGCGTGAGTTCGACCGTTTTGAGTCACAAGCGGAGAAGGCCACCCCGCTGGTCGTTAAGCGCAAGGCGTTGCCCAAGCGTCCGATGGGCTTGTACAAGTCCACTGAGTTGGACACCACCGAGCGCAAGATTCCCTGGTATTACGTCGCGCTGCCGGTTGCGGTGGTGGGTGGCCTTGGGCTGATGTACTACACCTTTGGCAACATGGGCGAGCGGCTGGGAGGTGGTACGGCTACGCCACCTTCGCCGAGTGCGCAGAGCGCGCATGCGACGCTCGACGGAGCGTCAGCGACGGCGGGCGGCGCAGGTGCAGCGAGAGGCACGAAGACGATTCGGGAGTACGTCGATCAGTTCATGCCGCGTATCCCATCGGAGCCATGGAGTGCGCCGGCTTACGACAACGCCATTAGTCTGCCGACAGCTGCGCCGCGTCTTTTCTGCATGTCTTCGCTCGCTGGCGAGAACGCAAATGGCGATCAGGGCGAAGCCAGTTGCACGTGCTTCACCGAGCAAGGGACCCGCTATCAGTTGGCTGATGAGCCGACGTGTCGCTATATCGCTCGACACGGCCAGTACGAGCCTTTCCGAGACCAGCGCAATGACCGCTTTGTCGACGGCCCCACGCAAATGGAGCGTGCGCGCAGTGATCTTGCCGATAGAGGGCAGGGCGGGACTGTGTTGCAGCACGTTGAGCGCTCGGTGGGCAGCTTTCCGGAGTCGAAGCCGCACGCAACAAGCACCTACCTGACCACCCCGGCAGGAGCCAACAAGCTATGACTAGCAGCGGTCGTGAATTGCTGAAGTGGCTGGCCGTGATCCTCATGACCGGGGATCACGTCGCCAAGGTGATCTGCGGCGGGTATGTGCCAGGTCTCAGCGAAGCAGGGCGGGTGGCTTTCCCGCTGTTCGCGCTGGTGATGGCCTACAACCTCGCCCAGCCCGGTGCTGATGTGGTCAAGTCCGTTCGCAGGTTGGCCGTGTGGGGCGCTATCGCCCAGCCGGTGCACGCACTAGCGTTCGGCTACTGGTTGCCGCTCAACATCCTGCTCGCGTTCGCGCTATGTGCCGCTGCGGTCTACGCGGTCAGCGAACGTCGATGGGTCGTCCTGGCATTCGCCGCGGTGGTGCTTCCGGCATTCGTGGATTACCACTGGGTGGGCGTGGCGTTCGTGCTGATGGCGTGGGCCGGATTCCGCTCCGGTCGGCCGCTGCTGGTGCTGGCCGGGTTCGTCCCGCTGTGCCTGTTCAACGGCAACCTGTGGGCCGTGGCGGCAGTCCCCGTTGCTGGGCTGCTGGCGCAGGGCCAATGGCGCGTAGCTAGGTCGGGGCGGGCCTTCTACGGCTACTACGTTGCACACCTCGCGGCGCTTGCTCTCGGCGCTGCGCTGCTCGCTTAGCAAGGTGCGTTGGGTAGGTCGCGCCAGCCGCCTTCGATCTTCTGGAACCTCCGACCTTCGATGCAGCGCTCTCCGTCTTTCAGCGGAAGGCGCTGCTCCACGGGTAGCACCCGGTCCAACTGAATTGTTCGCTGAACAGCTGCAACTTCGGCAGCTGTTTCGGCTTGTAGCATTCGTGTCTGCCTGTCCATCTCAGCATTGAAGTCGGCCTGCTCCTGGGCGGTCATTGGCCTCGTCAGTTCGCGCGTCATTGCCGCTGCTTGGCGGCGAGCATTCCATTCGATCAGGCCCATGGCTATGACGACCAGCAAAGCTGCGCCTACGACGATGTACGTCCAGTGCGATGCGGTTTCTCTGTGCCGAGGTACACGCTGCCGTTGGCTGCGGAATCGGACCTCTTGCAGGTCCGGCGCACTGAAAGTCGGTTCTTGCCTGTCGCGTTCCATACGTCCCCCAAGGCGTCCTAAGCGCATTGTAGCCGGGGTGTAGGGGCAGGGCCCCTACGGAAGCGCCTTACACGCGCTGGCGGCGTTTCGGCCCCGGTACCGGCAGGACTGCTGCTGGCGGCTCGGCGTCAGGTCCAGCCATCACCACTGCAGACCGCTTTCGTCGGCGCTGTGCCAAGGCATCGGAGAGGTTCACCACGCTGGCAGCGTTGAAGGTCAAGGGTTTCCGGGCCTTACCGATCGCGCGGCCGCTTTCCATCATGCGGCGCCATTCCTGTGCCTGTGCTGCTGTGAGAGACAGCCAAGCCAGATCCTGCGGTTCCAGCTCACGGCCTTCGGGCGTGACCAGTCGGCCAGCCTTAAACGAAAAACCGGCCCAAAGGCCGGTTAGGTTGCGATCGCGCACAATCAGGCTCCATGCCACAGCAGGGCCGAGGGTCGAGGCAAGATGCGTGCCAGCCACCCCCGGATCGTTCTGAACATAATATACATTATGCGCAATCAAGGATCCGTCGAATCTGGGCCTTTGTCGGGTCTGCATGGCAATGGCTGGGCCTCTGGCTCGGCTCTTGCCTGCCTGCTGGCTCCCCCGACAAGGATGAGATTGCAGCATGAGCAAGATCGATCCCCATGATCGCATCGAACTGACCGGCCCTTGGGCCGGTTTCGGATTCCAAGCTGGGCACATGTTCACCCCTGAAGGCCATCAGTTGGAGCCTTGCGACATGACCTGGTGGTCCCTGACCTGCAACATTGCGCGGGAATGGCGACTGATGATGGCTGAGGCGGCTCCCCGAACCTCAGCTGCACGGAAAGCTTCGACCACGGCGAAATCCAGCGTCATCTACCTAGCCGAAGCCCTCAGAATTCGCCAAGAGCGACGGTCTGGCGTGCGTGAACCCGGTTCCGACGCCGAGACGTCCAATGTGGTCTACATGAGCCGTGGGCCGAGGCCGCGCCAGCGCGTGTGAGGCGCTTCCGTAGGGGCGCTGCCCCTACACCCGTTCAAGCGCATCCAGCGCTGCACTCACCGAATTCATCGCGCGGTCATGGCTCTCAATAATTTTGGGTGTATACGAACTCAGTTGCTCAACAAGATCGATCAATCGCACGTCCGTTGCAGGAACACCCCTTAGCACGAAGTTCTCAATACGATTAAGCTTCGCGTTGTTGAATCGGAACGTGTCGAATAGCGCTTTCAGGTGGATGTACGCCTGCACAACACTCTGAGCGATGTGGGGCGGCGCACGCCCAATTGCACCAGCGCTGCTGGTGAAAAGCGTGAAATAGTCACTGTAGATTGGGTAGTAAGAGTCGAAATGCGTGCCATTTTTCCGACACTCTTCAAGCTTCGCGCCAGCCCCGTCCTGGTGAACCTTCTGGATTGTTTCAAGCTCTAGCTTGATTGCTGAAGCAAGGCCCATTAGCTGCTCCTTGCCCTCATCTTCACGGATCCCCCCTGTCTGCGGCCAGCTGGCGGTCTACGGCCCGGCTGGCAGCCCATGCTGATATCAGGCCACCAATCAGCGTCTGAGCAAGAGCGCTCCCGAGAATAACTCCAATAATTAGCCACGCAGCTTTGAGAAACTCCATTCCGCTCTCCTTGTTTTGATCAGAATCCGGCCCTGCTCGACTGCTCACGGCAGCGCAGCCAGCCACCGGCTCGGGACGAAACCTGCTCCCAGCCGTTTGGCAGTCTTCGCATAGCTTGACCGCCTATACAGGCCATCCCTGAGCGCTTGGCCGCATCCGTACCCAGCGCGGGCAGTGCGACAACTTCAGTAGAAGGCTT